>JAHHRP010000002.1 GCA_020025735.1 Evtepia sp. | reverse complement strand
AGATTACCGTCCCCTCTGCTCCACCCCCCTTCCATGGGATCTTCCTCCCCCTGGATCAGCTGGACAGCGCCGACCAACTGGCCCATGGAGCAGATGGTGTCATTCTGCCCATGAAAGCTCCCGACGGGACCTTGGGTTACGTCTCTGCTCTGCCCCTGGCCGCCGATGCCAGCGCCTCTGCCGCAGACCCACAGCGCAACCAAGCCCTGCAAGATCTCAACGCTACCCCCGGTCTGCACACCGTGGCCCAAGTCTCCTGCCTGCGAGACGGTGCCCTGGTAAAAGAAGATCCCACCCTAGCCCTCCGCCGAGTCAGCGGCTCTCCCTGGCTGGATGAAACCGGACAGGGTTGGCTGGACCCCACGGTGCCGGAAACCCAATCCTATCTCGCCGGTGTGTGCCAGGAACTGGCCCAGTTGGGTTTTGACGAAATCCTTCTCACCCACTGCGCCTTCCCTACCCAGGGGGCTTTGGATACCCTCCGTCCCACAGGCAGCAAAACCGCTGCCCTAGAAACCTTCTGCCGCCAACTCCAAGGCGCACTGGCTGACTACGAAGTGACCCTCTCCGTCCAGGGCCAGCCCGACAGCGCCCAGCCCAACTCTGCCAGCGGACAGACCACCGCCCTGCTGGCTACCTTCGGCCGCGTTTGGGTCCAGGAAGAGGACCAAGCTGCTCTGGCGGCCTTTCATCCTGCCGTGCTGCCAGCAGAACCATGACACCCCTGTGCGCTCCACACCACACCTCCCCCGCGGCCTGCCGTTTCCTTCCACGGCAGGCCGTTTTGTCTGCATTCAGACTCTATCCTTTTCTGTCGAACCATGATATAATAAGATATAATAGCCCTAAAATATCATAGTTTCTTTTTCCCATAGGGCAGACACCTCATCGACCACCACAGGGACCCTATAAAACAGTCCCTTTCCCAGGAAACTTTACCCTCGAAACGGAGGCATCGAACATTATGGCAAATCCAGTAACAATTTACATTCACAACCAACGCTACCGTTTTCTCGCTGAAGAGGAGGAAAGCTATTTGCAGCTTTGCGCCGACATCGTCAACCGAGAAATTGAACGCGCCATGGATGGCAGCACCATGTCCATTACCGACGGGGCCGTGCTGGCAGCCATGAACGTCACCGACAGATACTGTAAGGAGCGGCAGGTCTCTGACAACCTCCGCGTCCAACTCAAGCAAGCCCTGGACGAAAACGCCCGGCTGGCCCGCACCCTGGCAGAGGCGAAGGGTGAAACCCGCAAAAATACCCGCAGCGACAAAACCTCCCGCGGAAAGCAGAACCCCAAACAAGAGGAGGAACCTTAATGGAATTGCTGGCCCCTGCCGGGTCCCCCGAAGCCCTAATTGCCGCTGTTCAGGCTGGAGCAGACGCTGTCTATCTGGGGTTCGGTCCCCTCAACGCCCGCCGCAATGCCAAAAACTTCACACAGGAAGAATTGCAGACCGCAGTGACCTACTGCCACCTGCGAGGCGTGAAGGTCTACCTCACCCTCAACACCCTCCTGGGCAACCGGGAACTGACCCTGGCTGCCCAGACAGGAGCCATGGCCGCAGAGCTTGGGATCGATGCCGTGCTGGTCCAGGACCTGGGCGTTGCCCGGCTGCTGCGGCAGACCTGCCCAGAACTTCCTCTGCATGCTTCCACCCAAATGACGGTGCATAATCTGGACGGGATTTTGGCCTGTGCCGATTTGGGGATGACCCGGGTGGTCCTGTCCCGGGAGCTGTCTGCCCAAGCCATTCAGACCCTCTGCGCTCAGTCCCCGGTGGAACTGGAAGTCTTTGGCCACGGTGCTTTATGTATGTGTTACAGCGGCCAATGTTTCCTCTCTGCCGTGTTGGGCGGGCGCAGCGGCAACCGGGGATTATGCGCGCAGCCCTGTCGGCTGGCCTTTCAGTGGACAGGAGAGAAACACCGCTGTCATCCCCTCTCCCTCAAGGACCTCTCTTTGGCCGGGTTTTTGGGAGAACTGGAAAACATGGGCGTGGCCTGCCTGAAAATCGAGGGCCGAATGAAACGGCCAGAATATGTGGCCGTGGTCACCGGCATCTACGCCGCAGCCCTGCGGGAAGGCCGGGAACCCACCCCTCAGGAACTGGCCCAGTTGGAGGCCGCCTTCTCCCGCCAAGGTTTTACCCAAGGCTATTTTCAGGACAAAAAGGGACCCGCTATGTTCGGCACACGGCCCGAAGGGGCTAAGGACCCCACCGCACTCTTTGCACAGGCCAGGCAGTTTTACACCCGGGGAGAACACCGACAAGTGCCCGTCACCTTTGCTGTCCAAGCCAAAAAAGAGCAACCCCTCACCCTCACCGCCCAGGACGACCAGGGCCACGAGATCACCCTGCAAGGAGCCCCTCCCCAGACCGCCCGCACCAAAGAGACCTCTGCCGAGCAGATCGCCGGGCAGCTGTCCAAAACAGGAGGCACCGTTTATCAGGCCCTTCAGACGCAGGTGACGCTGGACCCCGGTCTGGCCGTGCCCCTGTCGGCGGTCAATGGCCTGCGGCGGCAGGTACTGGCCGCACTGGATCAGGCCCGCATCCAGATCCCGCCCCAGCAAACACACCCCTTCCACCCCCCAGTTCCTGTGAAGGGACCAGAGAAAGCCCCCGCCTTCACCCTCTCCTTCCGCCGGTGGGAGCAGATGAGCCGGGCCTGTCTGGAGCAGGAACCTGCCATCGTCTATCTCCCCTGTCAGGTGGTCGCCGACCATGCCGCCTTATTGGCCCAGTGGATCGCAGACTATCCCGCCACAGCTTTCGGGGTCATCCTGCCCCGCATCGTTTGGGACCGAGAGCTGCCCCAGCTCGAAAAAGAACTCACCGCTGCCCGGCAGGCAGGGGTCACCCAGGCCCTGCTGGGCCACATCGGTCAGCTGCCGCTGGCCAGGCGGTTTGACCTCACACCACGGGGAGATTTCGGCCTGGGCCTAACCAATGACCTGGGCGCTGAAGAACTGGCTCGACTGGGTTTTGCCTCGGCCACAGCCTCCTTTGAGCTGCGGCTGTCCCAGGTGCGGGATTTGAGCAAGCCCCTGGACACAGAACTGCTGATCTATGGCCGTCTGCCCCTCATGATAACGGAAAACTGCATTGTGAAACAGTCTGGGCAGGGATGTTCCTGTCAGGATACCCCCTCTCTTCGGGATCGAAAGGGGGAGGAATTTCCCGTAGAAAACGCCTGGGGATGCCGCAATGAGATCTTCAATGCCAAAACCCTATGGCTGGCAGACAAGCCTGAATGGAAAACCGCCGGCCTTACCTATGCCCGGCTGTCTTTTCTCCGGGAATCCCCCAAAGACTGCGCCCACATCTTCCGCAGCTATCGGACCGGACAGGGAACCCCTCCGGCAGCATTTACCCGCGGGCTATCCTACCGGGGGGTGGAGTGATCCCCCTTCTCTCCCCAATCCAGAGGCTGGAACGCGCAATTTTATGGTGTCCCCCTAAATTCGATGGAAAATATGGAGGCTTTCGATGAAAATAGTCTTAGCATCCCAATCCCCCCGCCGCCAGGCGCTGCTGGGGCAGATGGGACTGAAATTTATCACAAAATCGCCGGAGATCAATGAGGATGCCTTCCAGGGCCGGGATGCCCAGGATCTGGTCAAACGCCTCTCCCGAGAAAAAGCTTGCTGGATCGCCGGACAGTTCGACCCCGACACCATCGTGATCGGTGCTGACACCGTGGTGGTCCGGGATGGGACCATCCTGGGCAAACCCAAAGATCAAGAGGATGCCCAGGCCATGCTGACTTCCCTATCCGGCCGCACCCATAGGGTATGTACCGGGGTCACCGTCTGCCAGGGAGAGAAGATCGTCACTCAGGTGGAAGAAACCAATGTCACCTTCCGCCCTCTGACTGACCAGGAGATCCGCCAATACGTTGCCACCGGAGAGCCCATGGACAAAGCCGGTGCCTATGGCATCCAAGGTCTGGGTGGGCTGCTGGTGGCAGGCATCCAGGGCGACTACCAGAACGTAGTCGGTCTGCCTGTATGCCGCCTGGGACAGATCCTCCTAGACTTCGGCGTGGACTGCCTGGCCTTGGCAAGTCGCTGACCCCTTCGGTCCTCGGCCTGCCGGGAGGCGAGAGGGGACCTGTCGTGAAAGGATTTTTACAGCATACTTGGGGAAAACTAATTGCCGTGGCTCTGTCTCTGAGCCTCATCACCGCTGCCGTAGCCCTGGTCTTGAACGGGACTCCGGACCCTCTGCGGAATGTGGGAGAGACCGTGTCACGGCCCTTTTTGCGCCTTTTTTCTACTGTGACGGAGAAAATCCATCAGGGAAAAGATTATTTCAAAGGCATCCATACCCTCCAGGAGAAAAATGCCGCCTTGACCCAGGAGATCCTTGCCCTTAAAAAAGAAATCCGGGCCGGCCAATTAGCCACCGCAGAAAACGCCCGCCTGCGGGCACTGCTTGATCTGTCTGCAACGAGACAAGATCTAACCCTGACCTCTGCCTGGGTCATCGCTCGGACCCCAGACAACTGGCAGGGAGAAGTCACCATTGATCAGGGAAAGGAACAGGGCGTCCGTCCCGGTCAATGTGTGGTGGACAGCGATGGGGCGCTGGTTGGGCGGGTAAAAGAGACCGGGCAGCACTGGGCCATGGTCACTCTGGTGACGGACAGCGCCTTTCAACTGGCAGGACAGAGCACCAAATCAGGTGTCCTCGGTTCTCTGGAAGGTTCCCTCACCCTGCTGCCCCAGGGAAAACTGGCCTTCTCCTGTCTGACCCAGGCAGACCCAGTACAAATGGGCGAAGATGTGGTCTCTTTCGCTGCCGGAGAAACCTATCCTTCCGGCCTTGTGGTGGGAACGGTGTCCACTCTGGAAGAGGACCCCGGTGGTCTAACCCGCTCGGCAATCCTCACACCGGCAGCGGACATAAACAATCTGTCCCAGGTTTTTGTGGTGACAGCCTTTGAGGAGGTGCGGTGAATGACCTGCCGTCTGCTGCTGATAACAGGGCTGGCCTTTCTGCTGGAATCCCTGCTCCTTATCTGGTTTCCCCTGGCGGGTGTCCGGGCCAGATTGCTGCCCTCTCTGCTCTTTCTGATCGGCGCGGAACAGGGGGCAGACCAGGGGGCTAAGTGCGGCTTTCTGGCTGGCGCCCTGTGCTGGCTGGCCGGTGCCTCTCCCTGGCAGATGGCCCTGCTTACGATGCTGGGAGGGATTTCAGGAAAAGTTTTCCACAATGCCACCTCTTTTTGGGGAAAGTGGCTGGTGTGTTTGCTCCCCCTGGCTGCACTGGAAACCCTACGGATCCTGGGACACTGGCTGCTGGGTGCCCCCCTGCTGGCCGGGCTGCGGATCGCTGGTCCAGAATGGCTTCTGTCGGCAGCCTGTTTCCCGCTGGCCGTTCTGCTGCTGGCACTGAGCAAGAAAAAAGACACAGGGAGCTTCCGCGCAGCCAAAAGCCGCCGCAAACGACGGCGATACAAGCGAACCTGATGCTCTGCAAGGAGCTCAAGAAAAGACCTGTGGGACCCCTGCCATCGGTCCCTAGAAAAAAGGAGGAACCTATCCCATGCCTGCCCATCGTCTCACTGCCGCCGCCGGCTTCCTGACTGCCGTGCTGGCGGCTTTTGTCGTCTTACTCTGGAACCTGCAAATCACCAGCGGCGCTGCCTACTATGCCAAGTCCCAACGGAGCATCGCCCAGGTAGAAGCCATCCCTGCCGCCCGGGGACGCCTGCTGGACCGCAATGGCTATGTCTTGGCCCAAGACGAAACCACCTGGTCTGCCGTCCTGTCAGAAAACCCAGAGGAAAAGGTGATCCGCCGTCTGGAACTCCTCTGTCAAGAGGAAGAGGTCCCCTGGGACGGCCAGGGTCCCATTCAGGATGTCACCCCCCGCCTTCTGGCTCGAATCACAGAGGAAAACCTATCCGGTGTGACCTTCTGCCCTACGGTCCAGCGCCGAGGCAGTGGCACCCTGGCGCCCCATGTCTTGGGCCGGGTGGGCAAAATGAGTCCCGAAGAGTGGGATCTCTACAAACAGCAGGGCTATGCTATGGCCGAGACCGTGGGAAAAGATGGCGCGGAGGCAGCCTTTGAATCCTACCTCCATGGTACTCCCGGTCAAAAACTCCTGATAACCGATCGAGAGGGGCAGATCATGGATGAAACCTACTCCATTCACCCCCAGGCTGGGCAGGATGTGACCCTCACCCTGGACTGGACCCTTCAGACCAAAGCAGAAGAAGCGCTGGCCTCCTTTCTGGATAACCACCCCCAGGCCACTGGCGGCGCCTTGGTCGCTCTGGATGTCACAGACGGCGGGGTACTGGCCATGGTCAGCCAGCCAGGGTATGATGAAGCTTCCTTTTCTGCCCACTATGGGCAGTTGGCCCAAGACGAAACCCATCCGCTGATGAATCGCGCTGTTCAGGGGCTTTACGCACCTGGATCTACCTTCAAACTGGTCACTGCTGCCGCCGCGCTGGAGGAAGGATTCCTTACCCCAGAGACACAAATCCTGGACACCGGACGCTACACCTATTACGAAAGTCCCCAGCCCCAATGCTGGCTCTATCGTCAGGAGGGAAAAACCCACGGCCTGGAAACGGTAGCAGAAGCCATTGAAGACTCCTGTAACATCTTTTTCTACGATGCGGGCCGCCGGGTGGGAATCGAGACCCTGGGCCAGTATGCCCGAGCCTTGGGATTGGGAGAAAAGACCGGCATCGAACTGACTGGGGAAAAGGCCGGGGTCGTAGCCGGTCCAGCGTACACGGAGTCCATCGGCGGGACCTGGTATGAAGGCAGTGTCCTCTCTGCCGCCATCGGGCAGGAAAACAATCGGTTCACGCCCCTTCAACTGGCTCACATGACCGCCACCTTGGTGGGAAATGGGAACCGATGGCAGGTTCACCTGCTGAAACAGGCAGAGGGAGAGCCTCCCCGTGAAAAGGTCAGTTTGAGCAAAATCCAACTCTCACCCCATAACGCAGCCGCCATCAAGGAGGGTATGCTGGCTGTGACCCAAACCGGCTCCCTCGCTTCTGCCTTTCAGCGTCTCCCGGTGCAGGCAGGGGCAAAGACAGGGTCTGCCCAAGTCACAGGTGCGGACACCTCCAACGCGGTCCTGGTCTGTTTTGCCCCCTACGAGGACCCCCAGATCGCGCTGGCCATCGCCGTGGAGCAGGGTGGGTCCGGCGCCGCGCTGGGCACCGTGGCTGCACAAGTCATCCAGGCTTATCTGACCTAGGAAAAAGCCAGCCCTTTTCCCCCTGTCATCCCCTTGTAATCCAATGAATTTTGCAGTATCTTAAAGAAAAAAGGAGGGCTGACCATGCACAACACCACCCATACTGCAAACATCGAAAAGACTGTCGCCCGACAGCGGGCCTTCTTCCAAACCGGTGCCACGCGGCCTGTGCCCGTCCGAATCGCCGCTCTGAAACGACTGAAAAAAGAACTCCTGTCCCGGGAAACGGTCCTACTGAAAGCCCTCCAGGATGACCTGCATAAGTCTCCTTTTGAAGGCTATATGACAGAGATTGGTATGTGCCTGGACGAACTGGGGTTTTTGACAAAGCATGTGGCTGCCTGGTCCCGGCCCCACCGTCACCCCACTCCCCTGGCACAGTACAAAGCCAAAAGTAAGACCCTGGCTGAGCCTTATGGCGTCGTGCTGGTTATCTCTCCCTGGAACTACCCCTTGCTGCTCAGCTTAGACCCCCTCTTTGGCGCTGTGGCGGCAGGCAACTGTGTCGTCCTCAAACCCAGCGCCTATGCTCCCAACGCCAGCCGCGCCATGGCAGAACTGATCGCTGCCGTCTTTCCCCCTGACTGGGTCACTGTCGTGGAGGGCGGCCGGGAAGAAAACGCAGCTTTACTGGATCAGCGTTTTGATGCCATCTTTTTCACCGGCAGCGTGGATGTAGGGAAACTGGTCATGGAAAAGGCCAGTCGCCATCTAACCCCAGTCACCTTAGAACTGGGGGGAAAAAGCCCCGTGATCGTGGACGAAACTGCCAACATCCCCCTCACCGCACGACGCATCGCTTTTGGAAAACTCCTCAACGCTGGTCAGACTTGTGTGGCACCCGACTATTGTCTGGTCCACCGAAAAAGGAAAGAGCAACTGGTGGAGGAATTGAAAAAGCAGTTCCAAAAAATGCTGGGTGAGAACCCCTTACACAACGATCACTTCGTGCGGATCATCAACCGCAAACACTATCACCGCCTGCAAGGTCTGCTGGAAGGGGAGGAACTCCTGCTCGGCGGCAGCCATCGGGATGACCCATCCTCCGACAGCGGCTGGATTGCACCCACGCTGGTGGCGGATACCCTGGAGGCCCTCTCCAAACCCATGAAAGAGGAAATTTTTGGGCCTATCCTGCCCATCCTCCCTTATGACACGCTGGAGCAGGCCATCCAATTCATAAACCGCAGAGAAAAACCATTGGCCCTCTACCTGTTCACGCAAAGCAAAAAGAACCAGGCTCAGATCTTACAGCGCTGCTCCTTCGGCGGTGGATGCATCAACGACACCATCATTCACTTGGCCACCCATCATATGGGCTTTGGCGGGGTGGGATACAGTGGCATGGGAAGTTATCATGGCAAGTGCAGCTTCGACACCTTCTCGCACTACCGCGCCATCGTGAACAAGTCCACTTGGTTGGATTTGCCCATGCGTTACCATCCCTATACCAAGTTCCACGAAAGCCTGATGCGGCGCTTTCTCCGCTGATCCTATTTTTGGACGCGCCTGTGCGGCAGCTCGCACAGGCGCGTATCCTTTTCCCTCTCCCCTTCCATTCCCTAGGCCAGGGATTTTTTCGCAGAGGCCCCTTTACGAACAAAGAATTTTTCTGTAAAATAAGGTGTTATCCAAAAGAAATTGGAAAGGAGAGATCCACTATGGCAGAGGCTCTATTAAATCCCGGAAGCATCATTGCCCTCCACCGCCGGGCACTGGAAAAGCTGGAAAAAGCAGGCAATGGTGATGCCGCCCTGCTCTATCTGTGTCTGTCCGCCGGGCAGACCAGCGCCGCCCTGCCCTGGGGATCAGAGCAGGTGGAACGCGCCAAAAATGCCCTCATCCAAATGGGGCTTATTCCCTCAGATACTCCCGTCCTGCCGCCACAGCCCGTGAAGCTGGAGGATGAGCGACCCCCAGACTACACCACCCAGGACATTGCCCTTGCCATGGAAAATGGCAGCGGCTTCAAAGCCCTGGTCCCAGCGGTAGAACAACTGCTGGGAAAAGTCCTCTCCCCGTCTGACCTAAAAACCCTCTATCTGCTCTTTGACTTTCTTGCCCTCCCCCCAGAAGTCATTCTCACCCTCACCGGCTGGTGCGTGGAGCAGGCCAAAAGCAAAGGGTCTGGCCGTAAGCCTACCTTGACCCAGATTCGCCGGGAGGCTTACAAGTGGCAGCGGGCAGGCATCGACACCTTAGAGGCCGCCGATGCCCATTTACAACGGCTCTCCCGCCTCAACCGCCGCGGTACAGAGATCATTTATCTCCTCTTCCAGGAAAGTCGCGTCCCTGTGGATCGGGAAGCAGAATATTTGGAACCCTGGATTCAAAAAGGCTTTTCTGATGAGCTGCTCCTGCTGGCCCGTGACCGGACCATCTTCCAGCTGCAAGGGTTTAAATGGAGCTATATGAACAGCATTCTCAATCGCTGGTATCAGGATGGTCTGACCACCATAGAACAGGTGGAGGCCGCCGAACAGAACCGCAGACCCAATTTTTCCCGGCCCCGTCCCCTGTCTGGCGCAAGTAGTGAACAAAATCCCGTCAGCTCAGCAGATATGGACCGGATGTTCCAGGAATTGCAGCAGGCTGCTCCACCGGAGCCACAGAAGAAAGGATAAGCCATGGCATACAGTGAAAGCATCCTGTCCCGGGCTGAGGCCCGGCTGAAACAGGCCCAACAGGAGCATCAGCAGGTCCAGCAGCGCCGCCGAAAAGAAATCTACCGCGCCCTGCCCCGGACAGAAGAAATTGACCAACGCCTGCGGCAGACCGCCCCTCGCATCTTGGTTGCCTCTCTCCGCCAGGGCCTGGACCAGAAGCAAGCCCTGGCCGCCTTGCGGCAGGAAAACATGGCCCTCCAAGAAGAGGAGGAGACCTTGCTGAAACAAGCTGGCTATCCTCCCGATGCCTTGACAGAGACGCCCTATTGTCCCCTGTGCGGTGATCGAGGCTGGAAGGGAACGGTCATGTGTTCCTGTCTAAAAAACCTGTGCCAGCAGGAACAGATCGCCCAGTTGTCCTCCATGCTGGATCTGGGCGACCAATCTTTTGACACCTTCCGCCTGGACTATTATGACCGTCAGATATGGCCCCAGTTCCGCCGCTCCCCACGGGAAGCCATGGAGATCGTCCTGTCTACCTGCCGCAGTTATGCCGAACTCTTTGGCACCTATCACCACAAAAATCTCTTTCTCTTCGGCAGCCCAGGTTTGGGCAAGACGTTCCTTTCAGCCTGCATCGCCCGTGTGGTCTCAGAGGCAGGCTATTCTGTGGTCTACGACACCGCCGCCAATGTCTTTGCTCGCTTTGAAACCAAAAAATTTGCTCGGCAGACAGAAGACCTCCGGCAGGCAGAGGCAGACACCCGCCGCTACCTCACCTGTGACCTGCTTATTCTGGATGACTTGGGCAGTGAATTCACCTCCCCCTTCGTCCAGTCGGCCCTATATGAAGTCGTAAACACCAGGCTCATTGAGGACAAGCACACCGTCATCTCCTCCAACCTCTCCCTGGAACAAGTGCGGCAGCGATACTCCCCCCAAGTGGCCTCCCGGCTGGCAGGCGCCTATATGCCCTTGACCTTCCTGGGCAACGATATCCGGCAAATGAAGAAAAAAAACTGACTCCATAAGAAAAATACCCTCTGCGCCAAGAATTCCATGGCGCAGAGGGTATTTGCATTTTCTATCATTCGGTTGTCTGCGCGCCTTCTTGTCCCAGCACCAACGCCCGATACTCCTCCGGTGTCCGAACCTGACCCACAGCAGACAGAGAGACCTGATCCCAACGGAACAGATCCCGGGCCAGCGCTACCACATCCTCATGGGTCACAGCATCGTAGGCGGCAATGATCTCCTCAGGGGTGAGAATCTCTCCTGAAAAGAGCAGGGACCGCCCTGCGTGACTCATCCGGGATTGTGTAGATTCCAACCCCATCATCACGTTGGCTTTGGACTGCTCCCGGGCACGAGAAAGTTCCTCGTCCGTAGGACCCTCCTCCCGCAGCTGATCCACCACCTGACGGATGGTCATTAGGGCCTTGGCTTCGGTCTCCCGGTTCAGGGCCGTGTAAACACAGAACAAACCTGTGTCTGCGTATCCAGCTCCATAGGAATAAATCGAATAGCACAGCCCTTGCTGCTCCCGTACTTGCTGGAATAGACGGGACGAAACCCCGCCACCCAAAATCGACGAGAGGAGCTGGAGCGCAAATCGCCGGGGGGAATTGTAATCCAAGCCTGGAAAGGCCAGCGTCAAATGGTTCTGCTCAATGGGTTTGGCTGTGGACACAAAGCTGGGGATATACTCTGCCGCTACGAGAGGTTCTTCTGCCCCAGCAGGCAGTGTGGAAAACCGCTGGCGCAAGTCTTCCAAAATGTCCGCCGTAAAACGCCCTGCCAAAGCCACCACCGTGTTGTTCC
This sequence comes from Evtepia sp., assembly GCA_020025735.1. Classification (GTDB taxonomy): domain Bacteria; phylum Bacillota; class Clostridia; order Oscillospirales; family Oscillospiraceae; genus Evtepia. The sequence goes on along the minus strand of JAHHRP010000002.1, from coordinate 29,139 downwards.
CCCGGTAGTGACGGTGGTGGTAATCCCGCAAAAATTCCCCCGTCATCTCTGCCAAGGTCTCCTTAGAACCCAAAATAGGACGGGCCAAAGGATTCCCCTGAAATACCGCCGCGGCCAACTTCTCTGCACACAGATCATCGGGGGTATCCTCATACATGTCGATCTCCTCCAGAATGACCCCCCGCTCAGTCTCCACCGCCTCCTGGGTGAAGGAAGAATGATAGACCATATCCCACAAAATGTCCAGCGCCTGGGGAAGATGGTCATCCAGCACCCGGCCATAGAAACAGGTACACTCCTTGGTGGTGAAGGCGTTCATTTGCCCGCCAATGGCATCGGTCTCCCGGGCAATGTCCTCAGCCGAGCGGCTCTGGGTGCCCTTGAAGAGCATGTGTTCAATAAAATGGGCCGCACCCGATTCCGCCCGCTCCTCTTCGCGGGAACCGCCCCCTACCCAAATGCCAAGGGCAGCGGAACGAACGGTATCAATGGATTCGGTAACAATACGGACCCCGTTGGGAAGGGTTTCAATCTGAACCATAGTGACCTCCTGCATGGGATATATTGACCTGGGAAATTTACCGCTTCTTCTCCAAAGTGGTACCCAGCGACTTTTCAGAAATGGACTCCAAAAGAATGGCGTGTTCCATCCGGCCATCCAGAACCGTCACCGATCCCACCCCATGCTCCACGGCATGGATGCAGTTGAGCGTCTTTGGAATCATACCACCGGCAATCAAACCGCTGTCCATCAGCTCCTTGGCACGACCTACGTCCATCTTGGCAATGCGGGTGGACTGATTGTGGCTGTCCACCAAAATCCCGTCGGTATCTGTGAGGAAAACCAGCTTGTCCGCCCCCACAGCCTCAGCCACAGCCCGGGCTGCGTCATCGGCATTGCAGTTGAACGCTCCGCCTTCCTCCCCCCGGGCAACGGGAGAAATCACTGGCAGATATCCTCCATCCAACAGCGTACGCAGGATGCGGGGGTCCACTTTGGTGATGGTACCCACCAGACCTAGGGTCTTGTCCTTCTGCCTGGCCGTAATGAGACCCCCATCCCGACCGGAAATCCCGCAGGCTTTGGCTCCGATCCGATCCAGCGCTCCTACAATGGCCTTGTTGACCCGGGCAGAGAGCGCCATTTCTGCCGTTTCCAAAACCGTCTCATCGGTCACCCGGTAGCCGTTTTCAAACCGACTGTCTACATTCAGTTTCTCCAAAAGACCGGAGATCTCCTTCCCGCCTCCATGGACCAGGATCACCCGCACACCCACAGACTGAAGGGCTGCGGCATCCTCTAAAATTGTGTCCGTAGAGGCAGCATCCAGCGCTGAGCCGCCGTACTTGATGACCACCGTGCGCCCTTCGTACCGACGCAGCAGCGGCAGTACGTCCAGCAGTGCCCGGACCTTGCTCATCCCATCCATCCCGTGCTGGATGTCATACTCACGCAAATACTGCTTGGCATAGTCTACATCAGAGGGACAATCAATATACTCAATCCCCCGCTTCTGCCGGGTCTCAGCCCCCTTGCCAGTCAGCAGGATCACCGTCGGCGTCTCACTCCCCAGCACGGCCTGCCGGATGGCCTCACCTCGGTCGGGAACAATGGAATAATCACTCTTGCCCTGCTCCACATACTGGGCAATGTCCTTGCAGATCTCCTCCACGGGCTCCTCCCCAGGGTCCTCCTCTGTAAGGATCGTCAGGTCAGAATATTGGCCGGAAATCTCTCCCAAATCCTTCCGCCGGTCGTAAGCCTTATACCCCGGACAGCCAAACACCGTCACAATCCGCCGTCCAGGATACTCCTCCTGAACCGACTGAAACAGCGTCTCAAAAGACAGACGGTTGTGGGCATAGTCCACAATCACCGTCACCTTCTCATCGGCGTTGGTATAGACCTCCATCCGGCCGGGAACCCGCGCCTTCATAAGCCCTGCAAAGGCATACTGCTCCGGTACCCCCAATGCCTCACACACAGCCAGCGCCGCCAACGCATTCTGGACATTGAATAGGCCCGGCATGGTCAGACGGAACTCCCGGCTGTACCGCGGCGTCTTTACCCGGAAGAGGATATCCCCTCCCACCTTCCGCACCTGAGAACCAAAAATCGTGGCCGAAGGGTCCTTTTGCGAAAAGGTAATCATCCGCGGGCAGTTCTTTCGAGCCGCTTCCAGCACCCGATCCGCATGATCGCAGTCCAGATTGACACACGCAGCAGCAGACTGAGCAAAGATACGCAGCTTAGAGGCAAAATAATCCTCAAAATCAGGATGCTCGATGGGGGAAATATGATCCATGCCGATGTTTAGAAAAACTGCCGCGGCAAACTCTACATTCTTTACCCGGTCGTATTTCAGCGCCTGGCTGGATACCTCCATCGTCATATACCGCATCCCAGTAGAAACCCCGTTGGCAAAGTGACGTTCCAGATCCAAAGGCTCAGGCGTGGTCAGATGGGACTCGAACTTCTCCACCCCGTCATAGGTCTCAATGGAGGAAATCACCCCACTGGGGCTTTGTCCCTTGGCAGCCAGGTACTCGTCAAAGATATATTTTAAGTAGTAGGCTGTGGAGGATTTTCCCTTCGTGCCGGTGATGCCCACCACCCCCAACTTTGCCGAGGGATGATTATAGTAGGCATCTGCCAGCAATGCCATGGCCAGCCGCACATCGCTGACCTGAATGCAGGGCAAGTCCACCTTTTCATATCGTTTTTCAGACAGATAGGCAAACGCCCCCTGCTCTTTGGCTGCCTGAAGGAACTCCACTTTGAAGTGGGCTCCCTTGCAGATAAAAAGTGTGCCAGGGACCACCTGACGGGAGTCACAGCTGACCAGCGCCACCTCTCGGGTCAGCGGTACGCCAGAAAAGTCTATCTGGAGATTCTTTCTTTGCAGCAGCTGGATATAATCCCCCAAGGGATAAAGCGTCAGATCCATAAATCATAAGTCCTTTCTTAGGATATACCCCCCAGCGGGGACAGGAGATATCACACGTTCCGCAGCTGCTTGCCGCAGCGCAGGATGGCCTGTTCGGCCAGCACCTCCATGGCATCAATATAAAAAGGCGGCAGACGATGCAGCACCCGGTAAACCGACAGCTCCGTACAGCCCAAAATGGCACAATCGCATCCGGTCTTTCGCAGATAGGTGTCGATCTCTCCAAATTTTTCCCGGGAACCCGTCTCCCCTTTTTTGATCTCATCGTAGATAATGGACATGACCGTTTTTTGCAGATCCTCCGGCAGTGTCACCGGGATGAGACCCGCAGCAGTCAGTTCCTTTTGATATATACCAGTACGCACTGTACCATCTGTTGCCAAGATGCCAACCGTTTTCTTACCCATGGCATGAATGGCAGAGACCGTCTCCCGGATCATGTGGATGAGAGGGATTTTTAAGTCCTCCTGTAAACGGTCCGCAAAGTAGTGGGAGGTGTTGCAGGGGATGGCCAGCACGGTACACCCCGCGCCCTCCAGCAGCCTCGCCCCGGACAGAAGATGCTGATAAACTTCTTCTGCCTGAGCAGGCCCGGAAAGAATCCCTGCTGTGCGGTCGGGAATCTTCGCATCGCTCCAGATGAGCACCCGCAGGTGTTCCTGATCGGCCTCGGCCTGGGTGCGGTCGATGACTCGCTGATAAAAGGTATTGGTTGCCTGGGGACCCATGCCTCCCAAAACCCCTAAAATGCCTTCTTCCTTCATGGGAACCCTCCTTCCCTGCTCTGACCACCAGGGTCTTACCCCCTCCTGGGAGAGGTACCATCAGTTTTTCTTCTCATAATACTGCTTGAACTTCTTAAAATGCCCCAGCAGATTCTTTTCCATGCGTAAGGTCCGCATCAGCGGCTTGTCCTTCTCGTAAAACAGCGGGCGGACCTCTCGGCCCTGTGCCATGAGTTTTTTCATCTGCCCATGGTAGTCCGACACGATATAATCAAAGGCCACCTTTCGGGGAACCACCCGCCACAAACTGGGACGATCTGCCAGGACAAAAGGAAGGTCCTTCCCCTCCACCCGGTCTTCCACCAAAAGCTTTGCAATATTATACCCGGCCCCTGTGACATAGTAGTTGCTGCGTCCCTGACGGCAGTTGATCTCAAACACTTTATACTTGCCATCCCGCTGGTCATATTTAATATCAAAATTCGAGAACCCCACATACCCGATCTCTTCCAAAAAGGCCCGGATCTTCTCCCCGATCTCTCCACATGGTTCTGTGAGAATCACCGCATGGTTCCCAATGCCATGGGGGGTATGCTCCTCCAAAAGCACATGGCCCATGCACATGAGCTTGACCTTTCCATTGCGGTCGGAATAATTTGTGAGCACCCGCATGTAACTGTCATCCCCAGGAATAAAATCCTGAATAATCATCGTGTCAGGATACCCGCTGGCGTACACCTTGTCCAATACCTCTTCCAGATTCTTCCGGTCAGGACAAAGAAACACCTTTTCGTTCCCTGGGAAGGGATGCTCCCAATAGGCCACTCCATTGGCAGGTTTGCAAATGTAGGGCGGTTGGAAATCCAAGGTAAACTCGTGGCCCATCTCCTTGTGATAGATGAAGCTGCCCGGATGGTCAATGCCATGCTGATCACAAAGCGAATAAAACCGTTCTTTGTTGATGAGGGTATTCATCTTCTCTCCGCTCACCGTGGCCGCAATGCAGTTGGACGGAAAGGCATCCTGATTCTCCGCTGCCAGCTTCACATAACTGTCCCCACAGCCAATCACCAGCACCTTTTTATCTGGAAATTCCGCCGCCACATCGGCCACATTCTGCCGAAAGACTGCCGCGTTCTCGTTCTCCGCGCAAACCCGATAATCGAGGATGCGTGAGCCACAGGCAGGGCCAGAGGCAAATTTGCCAAAACAAATGGACTTCACCCCATAGGCCTCATGGAAGGCCCGGGCTACACTATAAACATTGATATCCCCGCCAAACAGGAGGGGCTGGAAGTTGTGTTCCATAACTTGATCCGCTTCCTTTATTTCCCGGGAAAGAGAGGAGCCCAGGGGCTCCTCTTTTTGTTCCCGTTACTGGGTGTATTTATACGGCGCAGACAACATCTCCACCACCAACGCAGACAAACCACCACGTCAGGCAGAATCCACACCGAAAAAGAGGCCGTGGTCCTTAGCCGCTGACACGGGAGACCTGATAGACCCCCTGCACCTGATTGAGTTTGTTCATAATGGTGGTTACCTCACCCTGGGCCCGGACCTCTACCACCAGGTTGATCTTGGTGTAGCCGTCAGGCAGTACATTCACCGTCATGCCCAGAATATTGATCTTTGCCGTAGCCATCACAGTGGTGACATCCATCGCCAGCCCGTGGCGATCCTTGGCAATGAGATCCAGAGAGGTTTTGTAGGTGTTCAAGCTATCCGGGTCCCAGGTGACTTTGATCCACCGATCCTGCTCCCCAGGACGACTCATGCCATTGACGGCATTGGGACAGTCCGCCCGGTGAACCGACACACCAAAGCCACGGGTGATGAAGCCCACAATGGGGTCACCAGGCACCGGCGTACAGCACTTGGCAAACTTCACCATACACTCAGTCATCCCAGAGACAACCACCCCAGAGACCGAATGCTTCCGGTTGCCCGGCCGGGCAACGCCAGAATCCAAAGCTGCGGGTACTGCCTCTTTCTCTCCTGCCGCTGCCTCCTGCTCGGCCCGCTCGGCAGCCAGACGTTCCGCCTGCTGGCGATCCTGATGAACCAGTTCTTCCCGGGCACGGTTGGCACATTTCTGGGCCGAAGCGCCCCCATATCCGATGGCTGCATACATCTCTTCCAGAGAGTGAAACCGCACCTTTTCCAAAATATGGGGCAGCATATTCTCTGCTGTGAGCATGGCGATGGTGAGGCCCAGACGCTTGACCTCCCCTTCAAACATCGTTCGGCCATGGGCTACGTTTTCTTCCCGCTTCTCCCGCTTGAACCACTGGCGGATCTTTGTGCGGGCCTGGTTGCTCTTGGCCAGCTTCATCCAGTCCCGGCTGGGTCCTTTGGCATTTTTGGAGGTGATGACCTCTACAATCTCCCCCGACTTGAGCCGGTAATCAAAACCCACAATGCGTCCGTTGACCTTCGCTCCCGTCATGGAGTTGCCCACGGCAGAGTGGATGGCATAGGCAAAGTCAATGGGTGTCGCTCCGGCAGGCAGATTGATGACATCTGCATTGGGCGTAAAGACAAACACCTCGTCTGCAAACAAATCGACTTTCAAGGTGCGGATATACTCCTCTGCCTCTGTGTCCTGCTGGTTCTCCAACAGGCGGCGGACCCAGGCAAAGGTCTCCTCCGTACCCAACTGTTTGTTGCTCAGACCCTGCTTATATTTCCAATGGGCTGCCACACCATACTCGGCCATGTGGTGCATTTCCCAGGTGCGAATCTGCACCTCAAAGGGAATCCCCTCACTGCCGATCACTGTGGTGTGGAGGGACTGATACATATTGGGCTTCGGGGTACTGATATAATCCTTAAACCGCCCCAGCACTGGCCGATACATATCGTGGATGTCTCCCAAAACCCGGTAACAGGTAAAGGTATCATCTACGATCACCCGGAACGCATACAGATCAAAAATCTCGCTGAGCTTCTTGTTCTGGGCGTACATCTTTCGATAGATGGAATAGACATGCTTGACCCGGCCATAAACCGTACCCTTGATGCCCTCCTTCTCCAAACGAGACGTGATCTCATCTTGAATATGCTCCATAAAGGCTGCATGGGCTTTGGCCTGGGCTGCCAGATCATCGGAGATCTCCTGGTATGCCACCGGATCTAGGAATTTTAAGGACTGATCCTCCATCTCCCACTTCATCCGCTGCATCCCCAGCCGGTGAGCAATGGGCGCATAGATCTCCAGCGTCTCCAAGGCTTTCTCCCGCTGCTTCTTCTCCGACTGGAACTCCAGGGTTCGGATGTTATGCACCCGGTCACAAATTTTTATCAGGATCACCCGCACATCCTGCGCCATGGCCATCAGCATCTTACGCAGGTTCTCCATCTGCTTTTCTTCCGTGGAGGTGTACTTGACCTTGTTGAGCTTGGTCACACCCTCCACCAAATCTGCTACCGTCTCACTGAAGCGCTTGGCCACCTCTTCATGGGTAGCATCGGTGTCCTCAATGGTGTCATGGAGCAGTGCCGCTATGACGGAGTCGGCATCCAGCCCCAGCTCCGCCACCAAATGGGCCACCTCCAAAGGATGGGTAATGTAAGGCGAACCATCCTTACGCAGCTGCCCTTCATGGTGCCCTTTGGCATACTGGAACGCATTCCGTACCCGCAGCCTGTCCTCCTCGGTGAGATTTTTAATTTTCTCTTCCAGCTCTTGATAGCGTGCTTGCAGCCTGTCCTCCATAGACAGCTTCCTTTCCTATCAGCGGGCTGTACCCCCGCCTTCCCAATATATCTATCTATCATGGCAGAATACGTCTTAAAAATCCGCACTGCCAGTTTTCTCTTCTCCCCAGGCAATGGTCTGAAGACGCTTGATGATGGGTGCCTGGTATAACGCCACTTTTTCCCGGCTTTTCCGCCGCTGCAGCCGAATCCGCAGTGCGCCATCCTGCTCCTCCTGGATGCTCACCAGCCCAAAGCTCTCCAGCACTTCCAGACAGATCATCGTCCGCAGAGGGGATTCCCAAAGATCGCCCTCCTGGGCCACACGACGGGCCAGACGAATGGGCTGATCCACCACCTCTCCTTCCCGATTGGCAAGGTAGCGCCACACGGCAGCAAACTCCTCTCGCTGCGGAATCATCAGCCGGGCTTCACAGGGGGTCAATGTCTCTCCGCGGGCGTACTTGCGATACAGCGCCTGCTCATCCCGTTCCTGGTTTGAATAGGACGGGCGCAGATCCACCAGATGCAGCTGGACCGTTCGGGAACCCCGATACTCGTTGATTTGCGGATAAAAGGCCACATCTGCCTTATCCCCTACCACCAGGCCAGATTTCGCCCGGGTCACAGAAAAAAAGATGAGATCCACGGTCCGGCCATCGCGGCTGGCCCGCATTTTCAGGTGGCGGCCGCCGCCCACGTCAGACATACACGTTACCGTCACCCCGGACAGGGAAAAGACCGGTTTAGGATTGCCTGCCCCATAAGGCTCCAGGGCAGACAGTGCCTCCACTTGCTCTACGGTAAGCAGGGCTGTGTTCTCGATCTCTCCGTCAATTTGCAGCGTAGAGACCATCTCTTCTCCACCCGTGTCCGTTCGCACCAACTCCTCCATCTTGGCACGGAACGCCGGGATGTTCTCCTCTTTGATGGAAAAACCCGCAGCCAGAGCATGGCCGCCATAGCCTTCCAGCAGATCTGCACACCGCTCCAGGGCGCAGAAAAGATTAAACCCGCCATAGGACCGGCAGGAACCTTTCCCTTTGCCATCCTCTTGCAGGCAGATCATAAACACCGGGCAGGCACACTGCTCAGCCAGACGAGAGGCCACGATCCCCACCACACCTTGATGCCATGCCTTGTCTGCCAGCACCAGACAATCCTGCTTTTGTCCATTCACCAGGACCAAACACTGGTTAAAAATTTCCAGTTCTACCGCCTGCCGCTGGCGGTTGAGTTCACACAGCTGGTGCGCCAGCAGTTCCGCCTGCACAGCATCCTCTGTAAGAATCAGTTCTGCTGCCGTCGCTGCCTGTCCCATGCGGCCTGCGGCATTGATGCGTGGAGACAAACAATATCCCACGGTGGTAGAGTTAATGGCTCTGCTGAGGGTCCCTGCCTCCACCATAAGGGCATACAATCCCCGGCGACGGGTCTTTTTCAAGTGATTCAGACCCACCCGAACAATGGTTCGGTTTTCTCCCAACAACTTCATCACATCTGCTACTGTACCCACAGCAGCCAGATCAGCGTACTCTTGAAACAAGGCACGGCTGCGCTTTTCGCCTCCCAGTGCCATAACTACCTTTAGCGCCACACCTACCCCGGCCAAATCCTTAAAGGGATAGGAGCAGTCCTTTCGATGAGGGTCCACCACTGCCACGGCAGCAGGAATCTCTTCCTTGCACTCATGGTGATCGGTGATAATGACATCCACACCAAGCTCATTGGCATAACGGACCTCATCCACGGCAGTAATGCCGCAGTCAACGGTAATCATCAGCCGTACCCCTTCCCTTGCCAGATGGGACACCGCTTCCCGGTTGACTCCATAGCCTTCAGACAGGCGGTTGGGAATATAGTAACAAACCTCTCCTCCCTGTCCACGAAGGTAGTGGGTGAGCAAACAGGTAGAGGTAATGCCGTCTACGTCATAGTCTCCATACACGGCAATCTTTTCCCCATTGCGCAAGGCACGGCTGATCCGCGCCACTGCCAAATCCATATCCTTCATGAGAAAGGGGTCCTGAAGATGGTCAGGTCCACTGGAAAGCAAGCTCCGCGCCTCAGCCAGATCTGTCATTCCTCTGGCGCAAAGAGTGGCGGCAACCAACCCAGGCACTCCCTGACGTTCCATAGCCCGACGGGCTTCCTCATCCCCTTGGGCAATATTCCACTGCTGAAACTTCATACATCAGATCCTCGTTTAGAAGCGTTCTATTCTCAACTCCTCACTCTCTGCTGGGAGCAGGAGAGGAAAAATATCAATAACGATACATATTACAGAATAGCACAAAACCTCCCTTATCACAAGGGATAAGGGAGGTTTTTTCTTCTTTTTCCAAGAAAATTCCGTCAAATGACTCGCGCGCTTTCTTCACCAGCGGCGGGTGCGGTCATAGGTAGACAAGTTCTGAAAGGTCTCTATCTGTTTCCGGGCTTGGGCAGAAGGTGCAGGGGTAAGCACCCCTTTTTCCTCCACCCAGCCAGTGGTGTGCAGGACGGGAAGCAGATGGGCCGTTTCCCGCTGTGCCTGCATATAAGCCGGACCTTTCCAGCCAATGCGCTCAAAGACTTCGTTCATCAAAAAGCACGGAGATAAGTCTGGACCTTTGCCCTGGAAATTCTCTCCCAACAGATCTTTGGCCGCCTGATTGCCCCAAATCATGTACCAAGTAGAGTAATAATTTTGAAACCCTTCCTTGGTTGCCGTATCCAAACTGATCCCCATACCCTCATAAATACTGCCCTTGTTCCCCATCCAAGGTTTGTGGTCCCCATAGAGCAGCAGAACCACCGGTTCAGGTCGGGCATCCAAATACTCCGTAAAGGATTTCGCATAGGCAAAACTGTCCTGAACCAGATGAAAATAGTTATTTAAGGCATTGAGCGTGGATGGCTCATATTTCCCCGTGCAGTAGTCCGAACCCCAATAGGTTAAATCAGTCCTATAAGGACCATGCCCCTGATACGTTACATTGAAGGAGAAAAGAGGCGCATCATTGGTTTCAAAATACTCCGTGAGCCGGTCCTCCAAGTCAGGAAAAAACACGTTATCGTAAGCCACATCCTCTTCTTTCGAGATAAACTGGTAGTAGTAGTTATCTGTAAAAAGATAATCATCCAAACCCAAGTTCGGGTTGGCAACCTTGCGGTTATAGAACCAATCCCGGCTGGGATGTGCCCCAGTGGTCGTATAGCCCTGACTCTTGAGATACCAGGCAAAAGAATTGGTCTTTTCCGAAAAATCCCCGTGTTTGTTGCCCCCAGTAAGTACTGCTACCTCGGTTTCAATGGTTCCCCCAGCAAAGACATCTGTAACAAGGGTTCCTGAATAACTCTCCGCCTGGAGGGTGTGGAAGTCCCGATAGACCTCTGGGGACAGACCATCAATGTCATACAAAGACAAGTCTGCCATCGCTTCCATCTGAATGGAAATGAGATTGACTTTTTCCCGCGCAGGGATTTGGGCATCCCGATACTGATGCAGTAGTTCCGCTGCGGCCTCCTCATCATAGGATGCCAGCTGGTTCATCACCTGTCCTGCACTGTGAAGGAAAGGATAAAGCACCCCCGTAGCCGCATAAGCCTGACGAATATCTCCTGCATACCTCCCGGCGAGATCCGTATACAATCCATCGTTGGCGTACAGAAAGAAAAAGCTGCCTGCACTCACCGCTGCCGCGCAGCCTAGAGAAACCATTCGCCAGCGCAGCTTGGGCCGACCACGGCCCAGGAAAAACAGCAGCACCGTAAAGGCTGCCATCACCACAATCCACCAGATCATCACAGGGGTTAGCTCCACTTTATACTGCTCTGACATCTGATAGGCTTCGCGAATCCGGGACAGGTCTTCCCAGATCAGGGGATCGTCTCGAAACAAGACTTTGAAATAATTGCCGCCTGTCACCAAAAAGGTCAATACACCCGTCACCAGACAAGCAATCCATGCCTGGCTGGTGGCCAGCCACACCAGGGCCAGCACCAGCAGAATCGGCAAAGTATTGAACAGCAGCAGCAGAGGGCTGCCCCCCCAGCTGATCTCCTCCCGCCCCGACAGCGCCAAGGAAAAGAGACTCATGCTGATCCCCGCAGCCAACAGCAGCAACACCGTCAGCCAGGTGGCCCGGGGCAGCTTCCACCGCCGCTTTTCCGGCAAAGCTGACTCCTCTGTTTCCGGCAAAGCCGCTGGCACTTCTTCCGGCGGAGTGGTCTGAACTGACTCTTTTTGAAGCGTTTCTTTGGTTGTCTCTTGCGTTATTTGTTCCATTATGAATACCTCCTTTGTTAGAGGAACAGAAGGCTGACAGCCCTCACAGCGGGAAAGAATTACTCCGCTTGCTCGTAATAATTCCCCGCCAGCACCCGATTGCTGAGGCTCATAATACGGTTAATTTCTGCCGTCCGCTTTGGATCTCCCCCGCCTTCTTTGCTGGACCAGTATGTTTTCCCATCAAACCAGCTGCCGTCGGCAAAGAAAACATAACCTCCCTGATCCCCCAGGCAATCGTGTCCAGTCAGAAAAGCTCCTGTGGTGTCCAGACCAAAGAGATTTGCAATCGTAGGCAGCAGGTCCGGGGTAGAGGTGGCTTTGTCCACTTCCGCAGGCTCCAGATCAGAGGACCAGAGGAAGAAATCTGTATGCTGGAGCATGTTCATGTTGTCCACACCCTTGATCTCCATGTTCAGCGCATCATCCACCATGTAGTAGTTGTAGTGGTCGGGATAGAAGATCAGCACCGTGTCCTCCAATAACCCCGCCTGGGTCAGACGATCCATCAAATCTTTGATAAAACGATCGGTCTCCATGGCCCCAGCCACAGCGTAGACATAATTGCCGTCCGTGCGCTTGGCCGCTGCTCTGGCCTCGGCTGCATTGCCTTTGTAAATGGGATTCTCCTCCCCATAAGGCCCATGGCCAGAATATGTGATGACAAAAGAGAAAAAGGGATTGCTGTCCGTCATGTCCTCAAATCCATTGATGAGGTACCGATCCATTTGATACGTTTCCATTTTCATACTCTGGCCACCATGATAGGTCTCATAGCCCAGGTTGAGATGGACCTCTTCCCGGTCATAAACATTCCCTTCACTGTTGTGGAAGGATTCCACTGTATACCCTTCCTGCTTAAAAAGATTGGCCAGAGAGTAAGGATAGCTGTTGTTGGTATACACCGAAGTGGGAATCCCACCCGTCGCTGGCAGCAACCCTGTGTTGGCCATAAACTCCGTGTTGAACGTCCCGGCGGTAATGTAAGCAGGGGTATAGTGATTCTTGAAAGAGATGCCCTCTTCCTTGAGTTTTTTCAAGTTGGGCATATAATCCTCCAGCATCCATGTGTCGATGGCTTCCAGCTGAACCATGATGACATTCTTGCCCTTCAGACGGCCTGTGTAGGCATTGTCTGTCTTGGCTTTTTCATATTCGGCTATATATTCCTCCACCTGCTCCCGGTCACTATCACTCATATGGTTGGCTGGGAACAGCAAATGGCACAGGTCCCGAACGGTATACTGATACAGGCCACTGACCATGAGGGCATTGGTGCTGTCGTTGAACTCGTGATACGCCGACCGCTGGCTGTCCTCCTCAGAACTCTGCCAGATCACGGTATCCACCTGGGGAAAATAATGGATATGGGTAAAGGAAACCAAACCTACGCCAACCAAAAAAATGAAAACACCCGTCAGCACAGAGTACTTCACAGACTTCGGAGGCACTACCTTTAACAGCCGTCCAGCAATCATCATAAGTACCACCGCAACTGCCGCACCAACAATAACTCGCCAGTCAATCTTAATATAAGATGCCTTGACAAAACTTCCTGTGCCTCCAAAGGTCAGCGCTGAAAAAGAAAAAAAGCGACGGAACATACTTACAAAGCCGCTGTGGGTTACAGTCAGCACCACAAAAGTCACCAGCGGCACACACCGGACAAACCATCGGGGCACTCTGGGCAGAAAAAAGACCAACCCAGCAAAGAGCAGCGCCCAGCCCAAGGTGAACAGGTTCGCTGGCAAATATTTTACCCCTACGATGCCCATACCCCGATAGGTAAAGCGAACGGTAAAATCCAACACCAAATAAGCCAGGAAAAAGGGCACGATATACACATAGGGCAACAAACCAGGCTCCTCCTGGCTATATAATCGGTTATGGGCAAAACAATACCAAAAGGAAAGTCCTTTTTCCTTCCCCGGCTCTTTCTTTTCCAGTTTCACTTCCTTCATAACTACCTCCTTTAAAAAATACATATAGACCCTTCAAAAGCAGTCCAAAAAGCATATCAGGGGCAGGAGTCGCCATCCGAAGACGCCAGCTCCCGCCCCAATGCACATTCTTTTTATCAGGACCTTTCTTATTTAGGCCCAAAAAATACAGAAATTCAACCCAGAAATGATGAACTTTTTGAAAACTTTCCCCTTAAAACGCCATCTTTTCCTGGAGATAGCTCTTTAGCTGGTCAATGGGCAGACGAACTTGATCCATGGTATCCCGGTCCCGGACGGTGACACAGTGGTCTGCTTCCTTTTCCCCATCACCCACCGTTTCAAAGTCCACAGTGATGCAGTAAGGCGTCCCGATCTCATCCTGACGGCGGTACCGCTTCCCAATGGAACCGGCCTCGTCATAGTCTACCATAAAGTCCTTAGACAACATCTGCTGGATCTCCTGAGCAGCAGGTCCCAGCTTTTTCGACAGAGGCAGCACAGCACACTTGAACGGTGCCAGAGCCGGGTGCAGGTGCAAAACTGTACGCACATCATCCTTGCCATTCTTGTCCTGACCCACCACTTCTTCATCGTAAGCATCCACCAAGAAAGCCAACGTGACACGGTCAGCACCCAAGGAAGGCTCAATGACAAAAGGAATGTAATGCTCCCCTGCCTCCTGATCAAAATAGGTCTGATCTTTACCAGAAGTGGTCTGGTGAGCATTCAGGTCATAATTGGTCCGGGACGCCACACCCCAAAGTTCTCCCCAGCCAAAGGGGAAGGCAAACTCAAAGTCCGTGGTGGCGTTGGAATAGTGGGACAACTCCTCGGGATCATGGTCCCGCAGACGAAGGTTTTCGTCCTGCATCCCCAACTCCAGCAGCCACTTGTGGCAGAAGTCTTTCCAATACTTGAACCAATCCAATTCTGTGCCAGGCTTGCAGAAGAACTCCAGCTCCATCTGCTCAAACTCCCGGGTACGGAAGGTGAAGTTACCAGGGGTGATTTCATTGCGGAAAGACTTTCCGATCTGACAGACACCAAAGGGCAGCTTCTTGCGGGTGGTCCGCTGAACATTTTGGAAATTGACAAAAATCCCTTGGGCCGTCTCAGGACGCAGATAAACGGTGTTCTTTGCATCCTCAGTGACTCCTTGGAAGGTCTTAAACATCAAATTGAACTGACGAATCTCTGTCCAGTTGTGACCGCCGCAGGAAGGGCAGGCAATGGCATGTTCCTCCACGAAAGTCTTCATCTCTGTCTGGCTCAAAGCATCCACAGACTTACCAAGATCAAAACCGTTCTCCTCACACCAGCCCTCAATGACCTTGTCAGCACGGAACCGCTCTTTGCACTCCTTGCAGTCCATGAGGGGATCAGAGAAGCCGCCCACATGGCCAGAAGCTACCCACACCTGGGGATTCATCAAAATAGCTGCATCCAGACCTACGTTGTAAGGGTTTTCCTGAACGAATTTTTTCCACCAAGCTTTCTTCACATTGTTCTTCAGCTCCACACCCAGAGGACCGTAATCCCAGGTATTTGCCAAGCCGCCGTAAATCTCACTGCCAGGGAACACAAATCCACGGCCCTTACACAGGGCAACAACCTTTTCCATGGTCTTTTCAGAATTGGAAAGCATCTCTTAACTCCTCCTTCGCCGATTGGCCGGCGATGTTTGATTTGATGGTATAAAAGCCGCCGGAGACTTGGGAAAAGCACCGTCGGCATGAAACCGCCATAATAGTTCAATTATATCCAAAACCCCCCCTCTGTCAAGCGATCCCCCTTTCTTTTCCTCCTCTGGTCCGTTCTTTTCCATGGTTTTCCCCAAACACGCTCCTTCCTGTGGATAACTTTCTCAAACCTTCCTCCTTTCGATGGAAATACTTCCTAAAACCAACAGATCAAAAAACACCCGCTTATGAAGATGTTCTTCCATAAAAAAGTGTCCAGTAAGATCAAAAACCGTGCCTGTTCTCAACAGACACGGTTTTGATGGCATATCCTATTTTGAAGCCCCACAAATGTGGGTCCAATCTGCCTGAATATCAAAATCCTCCAAAGGGCCAGATTCCGCTGCCTTGCTGCTGCTCTTGCTGCAACTTTTGCCGATACTGTTCCTCGTAGGCCTTTTGCGCTCTTTCTTGCTGTGCTTCCTTTTCCGGCGTGGACTCTTCCAATTTCAAGGTCAGGGTCAGATCCTCACCAGCACGGAAAACATGTAACGTCACAGTGTCTCCCGGCTTATATTCATTCTTCGCTGCAATCAACTCACCCTTTGAACGTACTTCGGTATCATTGATCTTGGTGATGATGTCTCCCTCTTTCAGCCCAGCCTTCTCCCCGCACAAACCGGGAGTCACCACTCGCACAATGGCACCCGCAGGCACGCCATAGGAAAGCACCTTTTCATCCACATCATCCACGGAAATGCCCAGCAGAGGCTTCCCGGTAACATACCCATTGCTCACAAGCTGGGAAACCATATCCGCCACATCATCCATGGGAATGGCAAAGCCCAAACCTTCTACCGAAGCTCCAGAGGGAGCGTTTCCTGAAGAATACTTAGCAGAGACAATCCCAATGACTTCTCCATGCTGGTTGAACAATGGTCCGCCAGAGTTGCCAGAGTTGATGGCACAGTCCGTCTGGATCATGTTCATCTGGGTGCCGTCACTCATGGTGATGGTCCGGTTCAGGGCAGAGATAATACCTGTCGTTTCAGAAAAAGTCAACTCTCCCAAAGGATTGCCGATGGTGGTCACTTCCTCCCCCACCAGCATATCACTGGATTTTCCTATCACCACAGGAGTTAAACCCGTGGCCTCTACCTTGATGACAGCAATATCATTGCGTTCCTCACCGCCAATGAATCTGGCAGGATATTCCTTGCCGTCAGAAAAAGTAACTTTGATGGAATTGGCCCCATCAATTACATGGTAGTTGGTAAGGATATATCCATCCTGGGTAATCACAAAACCTGAACCGGCAGCAGCACCCGTCACTGTCTGACCAAAAATATTCGTGCTGACGATGTCCACGGTGATACCTACGCAGGAGGTCACGTATTTGGCATAAATATCTGCCGTGGTCAGCGTCTTACTGGTATCCACCGAGGAGGTATCCACTTTTGTGGGAGAGCGATCTCCAGTATAGATGGTTGTGCCGCCGGTTTGCCCCGTCAACGACTGATACACAGGATAAGCAAACCCACCCAGCAAAGCGCAAACCAAGCATAGTGCCACAATCTTCAGGGTTTGTTTCCCCTTTGGACTCATCGGTTTTCGCGTTTTCTTTTCTTTCCATCTGCTGGAACCAAAATCAGGGCCAGTAAAACCAGGACCTGTTCCATCCCCTTGAAAGGGGGGAGTATTGCTGGAAGAAAAGGGGTCCTCTCTGTCCTTCCATTCTCCATTTCCATTGCTGTAATAGTCCATGCCAATGTGCCTCCTGTGGTTGTAATCTTTCTCTGTTATCGTATGATTTTTGGGGAACACAGCCCCCGCTGTTTCTTACTGTAGTCAGTATAGTGACTATTTATGAAGATTTCATGACGTACCAGTGGAAAAATTTTTAATTTTCTTTTTCAGTCTTTTGAACAGCCCCTGCTGTTTCATCCTCTTCTGGTGTTTGGTGAAGAATCGCTGATAAATCCCAAAAAACCATGGAAAGGTCCGCTGCGGTAGCGTGAAAAATTCCCTTTCTCCAAAGATTGCGTAACATGAGCAGCAGAACGGGAGCCAGAATCATCGCCAGCACACCCCCCAGTTTCATGCCCACATAGATCGCAAACAGAGACAACAAAGGATGCAGCCCTGTCTGGTCTCCTACAATCTTAGGTTCCACGATCCGCCGGAACAGACAGATAATCCCCCACACAACCAGCATAGCCAACCCTTTTTCCCAGTGTCCCAATACCAACAACACCACAGCCCAGGGAACCATCACGGTTCCTGAGCCGATGATAGGAATGAAATCTAAAATCCCCAGCAACACAGCCAGCAGCAGCCAATAGGGCTGATGCAGCAGGAAAAAACCCACCATCAAAATCCCCATCACACCCAGAGAAACCAGTGCTTCTGCCTTGAGATAGCCACCAAAGGCAGCTGTAAAGGCTACCCGGCCATGGTAACCGATCCGCCGCAAGCTGTAAGGCACTTTTTTTTGCACCAACTCATGCAAGTGTGGATAATCAGCAGCAGTAAAAAACCAAGCGATGAGGAAAAAAAGAAACGCCAAAACAAAAGAAGAAATACTCCGTACTGCGGAGGTAGTCCGGGGGGCCAAAGCATGGACCAGTTCTTCCAACCAGGATAACAGCCGCTCAGACAGATCCCAAATCGTATTTTGCACTTGTTCTGGCAAGTAAGCCAACCATTTATCCATGGTGTGGCTAAATTCGTAATAGGTTTGCTGAAAAGTCTGCCACAACTGATCCAGATTCCCCAACAAGTTGGAGATCTCTGACCACCCCTTCCAAACCAGCGCAGCCATTAACCCACCAAAGGAACCCAATAACAGCACGATCACCAGCACAGTACCAAATCCTCGTGGTACTTTCCACACCTTGTGGAAAAAACGAACCAAAGGTTCCGTCAGCCAAGTAAAAAGCAGTGCTAGAAGAAAAGGGATGCAAAGAGACAGCAATGGCCGACCACCGAGAAAAATCAGCAGCACAATGGCCACAAAAATAGCGGAGCGAATGGCCATTCTGGCCCAGAGCTGCCGCCGGACTGCCGGGGACAGGGGGGGGCTTGGTTGAAGGGATTTCATAGGAATCTCCTTTCCACTGATTGCGTATGTTTGCTTGGACTCCAGATATGACAAAAAAACCGTCTGACAAAATCAGACGGTTTTTCGCAGTCTATGCCCAATTACTGAGGCAGCTTATTCAGCCGCAGGGTCATTTTGCTCTTGCGGTTTGCTGCGGTGTTCTTGTGCATCAGACCACGAGCAGCGGCCTGGTCCACAGCTTTCACAGCTTCCTTGTATCGCTGATCGGCCTCGCTGCGGTTGCCTTCGATGATAGCAGCGTCGAAATACTTCAGCTGAGTCTTCAGTGCGGACTTTGCGGCCTTGTTCTTTGCGGCCTTTGTCTGATTGACCAAAACACGCTTCTTTGCAGACTTGATATTCGGCAAACCAAACACCTCCTCCGATAAATGATAAAATAGTCACAAAAGTTCTGTGCGAGAATGTATTTTAGCATAAGGAAAGAAAAATTGCAACCTTTTTTTCAGAAAAACTCACATTTTTTCCACATCTTTTGGGAACTGCTAAACTTAGTATGGAAAAAAACAAGATCCACTACATCTGGTAGCATATAGAAGGGAGCGGCCCATGACCAACGGCAGAAAAATCGACCTGGCCCTGGAAGCCAAAGAACTGGCCGAACAATCGACCCAAGAAACCACTGCTCTGTCTGGCGTAAAAGCCCGGGAAGAAAAAATAAACGGATTTTTTCCCCTCACATGGGTAGAAATCTTAGACGACGCAGGACAAAGGGCTTTGGGAAAACCCAAAGGGACCTATCTTACCCTCACCTTGCCGCAGCTGCCCCAGGGAAGAGAGGAGGTGTGCCAATGTGCTCAAGCAGTGGCAGAAACCATTTCCCGGCTGAACACCCTCCCAAAAGAAGGACCCATCCTGGTCGCCGGATTGGGCAATCGGCAGGTTACACCCGATGCTCTGGGACCCAAAACCACCGATGCCCTGCTGGTCACCAGACACTTACAGGGCATTTTTCCTCATCCCCTTCGTCCCATCGCAGCCCTGGCCCCTGGGGTCACCGGACAAACAGGCATGGAAAGTGGAGAACTGCTTCAAGGAGTCATCCATGAAGTCCACCCATCCTGCCTCATTGCCATAGATGCCCTGGCCGCTCGGCGGCAGGAACGGGTCTGCCGAACCATCCAAATCTGTGACACTGGCATTGTTCCTGGCTCTGGAGTCGGAAACGCCCGCATGGCTCTGGACGCAAAAACACTGGGAATTCCAGTTATCGCTGTGGGTGTCCCTACGGTTGTGGAGGCAGCCACTCTCTGTCTGGACTTGCTGGAAGAGAAAGGAGACTTTGATCCTTCCCTCTTCCGTCGGGAAGGAGAGGAATGGTTTGTGACACCTCGGAGCATTGACCACGAAATAGCAATCCTATCCCAAATCCTTGGGTTGGGGATTAGTTCTGCACTGCATGTGGATTTCTCGGTGGAAGATGTGGATAACTTACTGTTCTAAGTCCCATTTTCGCCCCTATTTCCAAAAAACTTGGCGAAAAAAGACCATTTTTTAGGAGTGGACGGTAACAATCCTCTTTATTTCTTGTGGAAAAGTAGAGCGGCCCCCTGAAAAAAGAGGGCCGTCGGCAGGATTATCCCTTAAATTTTCGGCTTTCTATCACAGCAAGTTCATCACAACGATTGTTATATGGATTCTCTGCATGGCCCTTGACCCAATGATACCGCAGTTTATGCTGTTGTGTGAGCATCAGAAGCGATTCCCATAGGTCAGGATTCAGGGCTGGTTTTTTGTCGCTCTTTACCCAGCCACGTTTTTTCCAGCCCCACGCCCAACCTTTTTCCAGCGCATCAATGACATATTTGGAATCTGAGTATAAATCTACCACGCAGGGTTCCTTCAGCATAGACAGCGCAGAGATCACTGCGGTAAGTTCCATCCGATTGTTGGTGGTAGAAGCTTCTCCGCCAGAAATCTCCTTCTTGTGCTGGCCATACAGAAGTACTGCGCCCCAGCCGCCTGGACCAGGATTCCCAGAACAGGCACCGTCGGTGTAAATGGTCACTTCTTTCACGGCTTACCTTCCGTTTCTTTCTTCTTTTTTCGGTCCTTACGTCCGGGAACAATGAGCAGGCACAGCCCAAAGACAAAGAAAAACACACCTGCTAAAGTGAATAATCCGCCATGGAGCAACCCCGCCACACGGATCATATCTTTTAGCCCCCGCCAGACAATCAGCACACCAAACAGAATGAGAAATGCTCCGGCAACCAAAGTAATCCTGCGAAAATCCTTTTCCATTGATCTCATTCCTCCTCTTCCGTCTTCCCCTTCTCAGGTTCCGGTGCTGGAGTGGTTTTCTCTTCCTGAGCCTCTGGCTGGATGTCACTTTCTTCCTCATTCTCTTGCGGCACCCGCGCCAGGGAAATCACCTTGGTCTGCTGGGATACCCGCATCACCCGCACACCTTGGGCAGTCCGGCTATATATATTTACGTCAGCTGCTGCCATACGAATGATGGTACCATCGTCAGAGATAATCATAATGTCATCGTCTTCGGCCACCATCTTTACCCCGGCTGCCTTGCCGGTCTTTTCCGTGATCTGGTAGCCCTTTAGACCAAAGCCGCCTCGATGCTGAAGTTCTCCACCGGAACGGATATACTCCTCAATGGGGGTGCGTTTGCCATAGCCATTTTCTGTAATGGTCAGCAAAGTGGTACCTGATTTGGCCTGGACAGCACCAATGACACAATCCCCTTCCCGCAGCTTAATTCCACGCACGCCAACGGCACTGCGGCCCATGGGCCGCACATCACTCTCTCGGAAACAAATGGCCATCCCGTCATGGGTGGCAATGAGGATATTTGCCTGCCCATCGGTTTCCAGCACAGCAATTAGTTCATCCCCCTCATCCAGCGTCAGACCTCGAAGCCCTACCGCCCGGATATTTCGGAATGCAGCCCGCTCTGTACGCTTCACCGTTCCGTTCCGGGTGACCATGAACAGATAACCATTCTCATCATAGTCCCGACCATGGAGCATAGCAGTCACCCGCTCACCAGATTCAAATTGGAAAATATTGTTCAGATGGGTCCCCTTAGCAGTCCGGCTGGTTTCGGGAATCTGATATCCCTTTTTCTTATACACTCGACCAGAACTGGTGAAGAAGAGAATATTATCATGGCTGGAAGCGGTGAAGAGGGTGTCTACATAGTCCTCTTCTCGCAGGCTCTGGGCAGAGATCCCTTTTCCACCCCGCTTCTGGGAGCGATAAGTGGATACGGGCATCCGCTTGATATACCCCGCAGCGGTGAGAGTAAAGACACAGGTCTCCTCTTCAATGAGGTCCTCGATGTCGATCTCATCCTCCACATCTTGAATTTCCGTCAGACGGTCATCACCATATTTTTCTCGGATCTCCAACAGTTCTTTTTTCAACACACCCAGGAGTTTTTCCCGGTTAGAAAGAAGTTCCTGATACCAGGCAATCTTTTTCTCCAGTTCGTTATACTCATTCTGGAGCTTTTCCCGGTTGAGACCCTGCAAAGCGATCAGCCGCATATCGCAGATGGCCTGAGCCTGGACCTCATCCAGTGCAAAACGATCCATCAGATTTTCTCTGGCATTGTCATAGCTGGAACGGATGATGGAAATAACCTCGTCAATGTGATCCTGTGCAATCAGTAAACCTTCCAGCAAATGAGCCCGTTCCTCTGCCTTCCGTTTTTCATAGCGAGTACGACGGGTAATCACCTCTTCCTGGAAGGTCAAATACTCGTCCAGGATCTGCCGCAAAGAGAGAATCTTAGGCTGGGTCTGGTTGTTGACCAGCGCCAGCATATTCACAGCAAATGTAGTTTGCAGCTGGGTCTGGGTGAGCAAACGGTTGAGGATCAGCTGAGGATTTGCGTCATGCTTTAACTCAATGACAATCCGCATACCGTTGCGGTCAGATTCGTCGCGCAGATCAGAGATCCCTTCCAGCCGCTTTTCTTTTACCTGTTCGGCAATGGCAGCAATGAGCATACGCTTATTGACCTGGTACGGAAGTTCGGTAACGATAATACGGGTACGCTCATGATTGCGGCCATATTCCTCAAACTCCGTCCGTGCCCGGATGGTTATCCGCCCTCGACCAGTAGCATAGGCTGCACGAATCCCCGAACGCCCCATAATAATACCTTTTGTGGGGAAATCTGGACCTTTTATGTACTGCATGAGATCGGCCAAATCTGCCTCTGGATTTTCCAGCACACACACCGCTGCATCAATGACTTCCCGCAGATTATGGGGAGGGATATTGGTGGCCATCCCTACGGCAATGCCTGCGGAACCATTGACCAGAAGATTGGGGAACCGGGCGGGAAGAACTCGTGGTTCCTTCCGACTCTCGTCGAAGTTCGGGTCCCAGTCTACGGTTTCTTTCTCGATATCCGACAGCATTTCCCCGGCCAGCTTCGCCATTCGGGCTTCGGTGTAACGATAGGCAGCAGGGGGATCTCCATCCACAGAGCCAAAATTGCCATGGCCTTCGATGAGACGGTAACGCATGGAGAAATCCTGAGCCAAACGGACCAAGGCATCATAAACTGAGCCATCCCCATGAGGGTGATACTTACCAAGCACATCACCCACGCAGGTAGCAGACTTCTTGAAGGGTTTGTCAGAGGTCAGACCGCTTTCATACATGGTGTACAGGATACGCCGATGGACAGGTTTCAATCCATCCCGCACATCAGGCAGGGCACGGCCCACGATGACAGACATAGCATAGTCAATATAGCTGTCTTTCATCTCTTTGACCAATTCGGACTCCACGATGACTTGATCTGGGAAAGTAATATCCTCCGGTCGGTAGTCTTTATTCTTTGCCATAGTTTCACTCCTTCATTTCCGCCGCCTGGCGGCTGGGGACAGTAAGGGAATGGTTCTCGATCCCAAGGAACCGACACCAAAAAATTGGCGATTATCCGCCCACAGGTCCATCCTCTCGGGCGCTGCGGCGGAGCAGGCTGACCACATAGAGGACCAGACCAAAGAAATAAACATAGAAAAGCCAGCCAAAACCAATCAGCAAGAAATCATAAGTCCCATGGACGACAGCAGGCATGAGCCAGGCTCGTCTGAGACATAGATCGGTTTGTTCCTGCTGACCGTGATTTTGACACCACTTAGCCCGTCCAAATTTTATGCCCATAATGATTCCAAACATGGCATGGCCGGGGATGGAGAAGATAGCACGGACCACAGCAGTGGTAAAACCGGTGGTAAGGACATACATCACATTCTCCACTGCGGCAAAACCCAGCGAGACAAAGACAGCATAAACGATCCCGTCGAATTGGTAGTTAAAATTTGGCTCATTCCAGGTTCGGTGCAGAAGAACGCGATATTTTACGCCCTCTTCGATAAAACCCGGTATCACGAAATAGGCCAGGAACAGATAGACGATTGGCTGCCAATAAAAAAAGTCAATAAACTGGTCCGCTACCACTTCCAGCACCAAAATCGGAAACATGGCAAGCAGCCCCCGAAAAAACAGGCCCCAGAGAAGACGAGGTGGTTCCCGTTCCAATCGATCCATACGGTAGATCACCTGCATAAGAACCAGAGGAGGCAGAAGGGCAGCGCCCACCAAAAAGAGGATAGAATAAATCGGCATCAGCTTTGCTCCTTTTTGGGAGGAAAATTCCCTGGAAAAATAATTTTTTTCCACAAAAGCATCCCAAATTGTGGGAAATGGATTCCCATGGTCCAAGAAAATCAGGCTTTGCAAGAAAACTCTGATCTCTTTGCAAAAATCTTATGCGTTAAATGTCAAGGTTGACAACATACTTAGCATTGGCCTCAATAAATTCCTTGCGCGGCTCTACCTTTTCTCCCATGAGAATGGTGAAAATTTCATCGGCTTTCACAGCATCCTCCAAAGTGATCCGCCGTAAAGTCCGGGTGACGGGATTCATGGTAGTCTCCCACAGCTCATGGGCATCCATCTCACCAAGACCCTTAAAGCGACTAATCTCCACCTTGGCATTGGGATTTTCTCCCCGCATCTCTCCTGAAACGCGATCCCGTTCTTCATCGGAATAAGCCACTCGCTGTTGCTTACCCCGGATCAATTTATACAGCGGCGGAACAGCAGAATAAACATACCCCTGTTCAATCATCGGCCGCATGAACCGGAAGAAGAAGGTCAACAAAAGAGTACGAATATGGGCCCCGTCCACATCGGCATCGGCCATAATGATGATTTTATGATAGCGAAGTTTTTCTGGATTAAACTCTTCTCCAATTCCAGCGCCCAAGGCAGTGATCACTGGAATCAGTTTGTCATTGCCATAGACCCGGTCAGCACGGGCTTTTTCCACGTTGAGCATTTTACCCCACAGCGGAAGGATGGCCTGAAAACGGGAATCTCGACCTTGCACAGCAGAACCACCAGCGGAATCTCCCTCAACGATATACAATTCTGTCAAGGCAGGGTCCCGCTCGTTGCAGTCTTTCAGTTTATCTGGCATTTGACCCGATTCTAGTCCGGTTTTCCGACGCACAGACTCCCGCGCTTTTCGGGCTGCTTCCCTAGCACGAGAGGCAGTAAGGGCTTTTTCCAAAATGGCGCGACCCACAGCGGGATTTTCTTCTAAAAATTCTTCCAGCTTTTCTGAAACAATGGCATTCACCAAAGTACGAATCTCAGAGTTTCCTAATTTTGCCTTCGTCTGGCCTTCAAATTGTGCTTCCGTAAGTTTGACAGAAATCACACATGTCAAACCTTCCCGGCAATCTTCCCCGTTTATTTTCTCATCATCCTTGAGAATTTTTACTTTCCTGCCATAGGCATTGAGGGTATTGGTTAACGCCCGCTTAAACCCTTCTTCGTGCATTCCACCTTCAGGAGTGTGAACATTGTTGGCAAAAGAAACAATGATTTCATTGTAGCTATCATTGTATTGCAGGGAAACCTCGGCCATAGCATCTTCACGGGTGCCGGCCATATAGATCACCCCATCATGAATGGTGGTTTTGTTGCGGTTAATGTAGGTGACAAACTCTCGAATGCCCCCCTCATAGCACATGGTATCAGAAACTTCCTCCTCGCCACGGCGGTCTGCAATGGTGATGGACAGACCCGCATTGAGGAATGCTTCCTCCCGCATCCGGGTATGGAGAGTATCATAGTCATATTCCGTGGTTTCGGTGAACATTTCCGGGTCAGGCTGGAACACCACCTCTGTGCCAGTTTTATCGGTTTGGCCCACGATTTTCATGGATTGGGTGACCTGACCTCTGGCAAACTTCATTTCGTAGATGTTCCCATCCTTGTAAACTCGAACTTCTAGCCACTGACTGAGTGCATTCACCACGGAAGCACCCACGCCATGCAGACCACCGGAGACTTTATAGCCGCCGCCGCCAAATTTACCACCGGCGTGCAGGATGGTAAAAACCACTTCCAAAGCAGGTTTTCCGGTTTGCTGCTGAATATCAACAGGAATCCCGCGGCCATTGTCCAAAACGGTAATGATATTGCCCGGTTCAATACCCACCTGGATTTCAGTACAATATCCAGCCAAGGCTTCATCAATGGCATTGTCCACGATCTCATAGACCAGATGGTGCAGACCGCTGGAAGAGGTGGAACCGATGTACATACCAGGTCGTTTCCGAACCGCCTCCAATCCTTCCAGAACCTGAATTTCTGAGGCACCGTACTCATGTTCTACTGTGGTGGCGTTCTTGTTTTCCAACTGATCCATCTTGATACCTCCAAAAGGGGAATTTCAGCGTCCGGCCCCGGCAGATCCTGTCTGCTTTCTTGGGCGGAACGACATGATTTTTCTTTTATACTGTCTCAAAACGGTCTGATTCCATCCGTTTTAAGAGGGTCGTTGAGGAGAGCTGCGACAAATAAACGGTAGTTTCTCCTGTTTTGTTGCAGCAGAGGAGGAACGATTTTGGTAAATCATCCCCAGCGGTGATGACCTGATCTCTTCGCTGGGCTTTGGTTAAAAAATCTCTGGTAATGTGAGAGGAGGTTGTGTTATCCAGATCAAAAATCCCCAACACTTCCTGCTGAGGAATGACTACTGATGCGCCAATATGCAGGTACATTTCTTTTTCCTCCCTGTGCAGACAGATTCCTCTCTATCCTATCACGAAATACTCCGCGAATGAGGCGTTTTCATATACGTTTCAAAAAATTTTTTTCATTTCATAGAATCGACCAATTTTCCCTGAGAAATATGCAGCGTTTTTCCCTGAGAAAAATCCCCTTCCGGTGCCTGACAGCCAGTAATAAAAACTTGACCGCCGGTAATGCGTCCCAATACGAAATCCTGACGCCGTTGGTCCAGCTCAGACAGCACATCATCCAGCAGCAGCACAGGCCATTGTCCGGTATCCTCTTGAAACAATTCCCGCTCGGCCAGTTTAAGGGACAATGCCGCAGTTCGAGTTTGGCCTTGGGAAGCAAATTGTCGAGCAGACTGTCCATTGATACTGGTCAAAAGATCATCTTTATGAGGGCCTGACAGACAAGAACGGGCTTCCAGTTCTGCCCGGCCATGGCTTTCCTGATGTGCACGCAAATCCTGATAAATCCCTACGGTCTGACCCAAAGGATCTCGGACATTGGAAACGGTTTGATAGGTTACTGTCAATTCTTCCCGTCCACCGGAAAATTCCCTCTGGATTTGCGTGGCCCGCTGCGCCAGCTTGCGAACAAAATGGGCACGATAATGGATCACCAATGCCCCAGCGCGAGCCATCCCTTCGTTAAATTCTTCCATTACCTGCAATAAACCAGGATTTTTTTCCCAATCCCGTAAAATCCGGGTTTTATGCTCCAACAGCTTGTGATACTGTGTCAGTGCCTCCCCATACCGAGGCCGAAGCTGACAAATGGCGTGATCCAAAAAACTTCGCCGCTCCGCTGCGCCGGATTTGATCAGGGCCAGATCTTCTGGACAAAAAAGAACAGTCTGAACAATACCAGACAATTCTCCGGCAGTTTTTAATTTCACATGGTTCACCAACAGTTTTCGTCGTGCCCCGCGAAACAAGTAGACTTCCAGGAGAAATTCTCTGCCGCGACTTTCCACCTGGGCAGTAATGATCCCTTTGTCCCGCTGAAAAGAAATCAGGTCCTTGTCTCTTCTGGAACGATGAGATTTTGCACCGGAGAGAAATCCGATGGCTTCCAGAAGGTTTGTCTTTCCCTGGGCATTTTCCCCCCAGATCACATTGACTCCAGGAGAAAAAGCAGCAGAAAAATTTTCATAGTTGCGAAACCCATCCAGAGAAACAGAGCAGATCCTCATTGGACCAAAATCTCCCGATTCTGAAAGGAGACCAGATCTCCTGGTCGGAGTTTTTTACCCCGCATCGTACAGACTTCACCATTGACTGAAACTTCTCCCTCCTGAATGAGGACTTTGGCCTCTCCCCCGCTGCCTACAAGATTTGCCAATTTCAGCAAGGCATCCAGCTTAATAAATTCCGTTTGGATGGAAACCAGTTGTCGTTCCATAAAAAGTCTCCTTTCCTGAAAAACAACGACGAATGAATTAGAAATCTGCCTTTAACCGCACCGGCAGGACCATAAAGAGGAAATTTTCCTCTCCATCTGCCGGAACAATAATACAGGGTGTAATCGGACTGGAAAGCTCCAACGTTACTTTTTCCCGCGAAGCTGCTTTTAACGCATCCATCATGTACTTGTTATTGAATCCAATCTCTAAACCGTTTCCATTTCCTTCCACTGTGCAGCAATCGTGAGCATTTCCCAATGCAGTTTTGGTGGTCATGTCGATTTCTCCATCTCCAATGACGCATCGCAGAGGGCTTTTTAGCTTTTCGCTGACGATGAGAGAGACGCGATCAATACAAGATAGAAGCTGTTTGGTTTCAGCGGTAATTTTGATGGGATTATTTCTAGGGATTGCTTGCCGCCAGGCCAGGAATTCCCCTTCCAATCGACGAGAAATGAGGATGGTTTGCCCCATCTTAAACAAGACATGTCTGCTGCCTTGATGGATTTCTACGAAATCTTCGCTTTCCCGGCAAATTTTTTCTACTTCTGCTAGAGAAGTGCCAGGGACAACGAATTCAAATGCACCATTTTTTTCCTTTACTGGCTCTCGGCGCAAGGCGAGACGGAATCCGTCCACAGCGACCATGGTGAGACCATCGTCATCAAGGACAAACAAGCTGCCTGTATGGACGGGTCTGCTTTCATCGTCACTAACGGCAAAAAGGGTTTGAGCGATCATGGAACGCAAGGTTTGTTCTGGAAGGGAGAATGAGTTTTGATATTCTACGGAAGGCAGTTCAGGAAAATCTTCTGGGTCGATGCCAATGAGATCAAATTCACTCATACCGCAGGCGATGTGAACTTTTAATTTTTCTTCCTGAAAAAGAAGGATATCGTCGGGCATTTTCCGCACGATTTCTCCAAATAGTCGGGCAGAGAGAACCATAGAGCCAGGTTCCGTTACATCTGCTTGGAGGGCAGAACGGATACCGGTTTCCTGATTGTAGCCAGTGAGGTAAACGGACCCTGATTCTTCTGCTTCTAGCAGGAGTCCTTCTAAAGCGGGTATGGTACTTTTTGTAGAAACGGCACGAGAGGCAGTGAGGATGGCATTTTGTAGCAGCGCTTTTTCGCAGCTAAATTTCATAGAAAGACCTCCAATCTGATCCTATGGCGTGGATTTTTGCAGATTCGTCTGTTTTTCCCAATGAGGGAGGAACAGGAATAGAATGTCGTAGTGGTAGTAGTAGAGGATTTTTTTGTGGAAAGAGGGGAAAAAG
>JAHHRP010000019.1 GCA_020025735.1 Evtepia sp. | reverse complement strand
TGACCGAAATGCACGCCTGCCTCAAGAAGCTGCTTCATAGATACGACTGCCATGGATAAATTCCTCCTGATTATTTTAGTTGTTACCTCCGGGATCTTCATCCGCGCGGCCAACCCACAGGGGGCACAAGGCCGATTGTCTGAATCCCGTACGTAATTGGTTAACATTTTACCACAACGTGCAGGAAATTGCAAGGTTTTTTTCCCTCTTCTAAGCATCCGTATCCAAAGAAGAAAGAGAAAGGGGACGGATGGGTGAGATAGATGTTTTTTCCACACAACCTTTGTTTTTCTGGCAGATTTTCTGGAAAGGAGGGGAACGGTCCTCCCGAAAACCCGTGGCTGATTGGTATGAAGATCCCTACCTAGGGAGATACTGACAGCAGCAATAAAAAAGGGGGGGAGCCCCAATGGGACGACTCAGCAAAGTGGAGATCAGTGGTGTCAATACTGCCGAACTCCCTGTTCTTTCCCGGCAGGAGGCGAAAGAACTCTTTCTCCAGGCCCGTGCTGGCAGTCAAACGGCGCGTCAGGCGCTTATCCGGGGGAATTTGCGGCTGGTTCTTAGTGTCATCAAGCGTTTTGATGGACGCAGTGAGAATCCAGATGATCTCTTTCAGGTAGGCTGTGTGGGCCTAATCAAAGGCATTGACAATTTTAATGTGGAATTGGATGTATTTCCCAGCACCTACTTGGTTCCTATGATCGTGGGAGAAATCCGCCGATATCTTCGGGATAACAGTGCTGTGCGTGTTTCGCGTTCCATGCGGGACACAGCCTATAAAGTGCTCCAGGCCAAGGAGTCTTATATAACTCAGCACCAGAGGGAACCCAGTGTGGAGGAGATTGCAAAGCTGTTGGATTTGAAACGGGAGGAGGTTGTTTTTGCGCTGGATGCCATTGTAGATCCAGTTTCTCTCTATGATCCGGTCTATTCTGATGGCGGGGACACGATTTGTGTGATGGATCAGGTGAAGGATTCCAAAAACACAGATGAGAACTGGCTAGAGCAAATTGCCCTCAAGGAGGCTGTGGACCACCTCAGCGACCGAGAGAAACGTATCCTCCGAATGCGCTTTTTTGAGGGTAAAACCCAAATGGAGGTTTCTTCACAGATTGGCCTTTCCCAGGCACAGATTTCTCGTTTGGAGAAAAATGCCATTCAAAAGATTAAGAAAGAGTTGTAGGAGAGTGCGTGATTGCCCCCTTTCTTGAAAAGGAAAGGGGGCAATTGTGAAGGAAGAGGATAGGAATTACAGGCGATAAATATCTTTTGGGTCCAGGGTAGAGACGTGGTTGGACTCTAGGACCTGGAGTGCGGTCTGGGCATTGTCGGGGCGCAGGACCACCACGGCGTGACCATCTTGGCTGCCCACAAAGGCATACATATACTCCACAGAAACATTGCCACTGGTGAGGACTTGCAGCACACCAGTTAAACCGCCGGGACGGTCATCAATTACTACGGCGATTACGTCGCTTTGCTTTACGACAAAGTCATGTGTACGCAGGATTTGGCAGGCTTTGTCAGGGTCATTGACGATCAGGCGCAGGATACCGAAGTCAGTGGTGTCGGCCAGGGTAAGGGCGCTCATGTCGATGCCATTGTCCCCCAGGACTTGTGTGACTTCACTGAGTTTCCCAGGCATGTTTTCAATGAAGACGGAAATCTGTTTGATTAACATGGCGTAGCCTCCTTGCTTACAATTTACGGTTGTCGATGATCCGCTGGGCCTTGCCCTCACTGCGGGCAATGGTCTTGGGGTTGACCAGATGGACCTTGGCTCCGATCCCCAACATGGAGCGAAGCTGGGAGACGATCGTTCGTTCCAGTGTTTCCACTGAACGGATGTCATCCGAGAACATCTGCTCGCTCATCTCTACGTTGATGTCCAAGGTGTCGGTGTTGTTCTCCCGGCCGACGATGATTTGATAGTTGGGGGTAATGCTTTCTCCGCTGACCTTCAAAAGAACCTCTTCGATTTGGGAGGGGAAGACGTTGACGCCACGGACAATGAGCATATCATCTGAGCGGCCCATGGGTTTTGCCATGCGGACGTGGGTGCGACCACAAGCACAGGGGGTCCGATCCAAAACACAGATGTCACGGGTGCGATAGCGGAGCAGGGGAAAGGCTTCTTTTGTGATGGAAGTAAAAACCAGCTCTCCCTTGGAGCCGTCGGGGAGAACTTCTCCGGTGTCTGGGTCGATGATTTCAGCGATAAAGTGGTCTTCACATAGATGCATCCCTTTTTGTTCACTGCACTCATAAGCGACACCAGGACCAGAAAGTTCGGTCAGGCCGTAAATATCATAGGCTTTGATGCCCAGCTTGTTCTGAATGTCCTGCCGCATTTCTTCAGACCAAGCCTCGGCGCCAAAGATACCGGCTTTTAGTTTGATCTGGTCTTTCAAGCCCTGTTCCTGAATACTTTCAGCCAGAAAAGCAGCGTAAGATGGCGTACAGCAGAGGATGGTAGAGCCAAGGTCGCACATGAACTGGAGTTGTCGATCAGTATTGCCAGAGGACATGGGAAGGGTCAGACATCCTACCTTGTGAGAACCGCCGTGGAACCCAGCACCACCCGTGAACAGACCATAGCCATAGGAGACATGGACAACATCATCCTTGGTGCCGCCGGCAGCCATGATGGCGCGGGCACAGCAATCCTCCCACAAGTCTACATCGTGTTGGGTGTAGAAAGCCACCACTCTCTTACCGGTAGTACCGGAGGTGGAATGGATGCGTACGCAGTCGCGCAAGGGCGTGGCCATCAGACCGTAGGGATACGCCTCTCTCAGGTCACTTTTGCTGAGAAAGGGGAGTTTATGCAGATCTTCCAGGCCATGGATGTCATTGGGCGTGACCCCTTTTTCCTCCATCATGGCGCGGTAGTAGGGAACATTGTGATAGACATGGTGTACTTGGGCCACAAGACGCTGGCTTTGTAGCGCCCGGAGCTTGTCTTGGGGCATGGTTTCAATGTCTGGTTGATACATGGGCACAAAAATCAGTCCTCACTCAATGAAATAGGAAAACATCTGTTATAATAGGATAATGTTTTCATTATGATAAGTATAAAGGGAACCCAATAAAAAGTCAAGAGGAAATTGTCATCTTCTGATGAAACGAGGGTGATTGTGATTTGAGATGGTAAGAGGGAGAGCATCTAGTAATTAAAACAAGATAATTCTATATAGATTATAATATGGTGTTGACTTTTGAATTTCTTGGTGTTATTTTAATATACGAAACAAGATAAAAACAATTTGATGATCTGCAAAGGAGTGACTGACCATGACAGAATCTGTGTCCTATCCCGTTAGTGCCAGACGTCGGCTGAGCGTGGGAGAAGAAGTTCTCAACGCTGTCTCCCATGGTGTGGGTGCGTTGCTGGCTGTGTTTGGCACGGTGCTGCTAATCCTGCGGGCGAACGCCCATGGCAATCTTATGAATGTGGTCAGTGTGGCCATTTTTGGAGGCTCCATGATTCTCCTGTATCTGATTTCCTGCCTTTACCATGCGCTGCCGCCATCCCGTGGTAAACAGGTCTTTCAGGTGTTGGATCATTGTTCTATTTTCCTGCTGATCCTGGGGACCTATACCCCTATTTGCTTGATTACTGTGGGTGGAACATTTGGCCTCACCATTTTTGGGGTGAATTTGGCCTGTGGTCTGCTGGGGATCGTTCTCAATGCCATCAGTTTAAAGCGGTGGAAGAAGGTTTCCATGGTTCTGTATATTGTTATGGGCTGGCTGGGTGTGCTGGCCATTCCTGTGATTTTGCGGAACATGAGCCTGATGGGATTTTTGTTGCTTTTGTTTGGGGGAATTGCTTATACAGTGGGTGTGTTTTTCTATCGGCAGAAAGAAAAACCTTATCGTCACGGTATTTGGCATTTCTTTGTGCTGGCTGGAACAGTGCTGCAATTTTTTACCGTGTATACCAACTGCTGTTTCTGATCGCGTGAGACGAAAAGGGATAGAATGAAGGAGACGTTTGCCATGAAAGACTATGTGATCATAACGGATTCCTGCTGTGACTTTGATCAGGATCTCATTCAAACTTTGGGTCTGACCGTAATCCCCTTATCGGTTCAACTGGGACAGGAGCGGTTTCACAACACCCCAGAGGAGGCACCAGAAAGTCATATCTTTTATACCCGCCTGAGTCAAGGGGAACCAGCGCAGACCTCTGCCCCCAACATAGAAGAGTTTAAGGAAACGTTCCGTCCTTTTCTTCAAGAAGGAAAAGATGTTCTGTATTTGGGGTTTTCCTCTGGCCTGAGCGGGACCTATCACAATGCTGCCATTGCAGCCGAGGAACTGCGGGAGGAATTTGAAGAAAGCAGCGTAGTTGCAGTGGATACCCTTTGTGCCTCTTTGGGGCAGGGGCTGCTGGTGGATTTGGCGGTCCAGGAAAAGCGAAAAGGCAAGCGGTTAGAGGAGGTGCGGGAGTTTGTTTTACACACAATTCCTCACCTATGTCACTGGTTTACGGTGGGCGATCTGAGTCAACTGCGTCGAGGCGGCCGTCTATCTGCTGGGAAGGCAATCGTGGGTAATCTGCTCAACATCAAGCCTGTTCTCCATGTGGATGATGAGGGGCATCTGGTGCCGGTGGAAGCGGCGAAGGGTCGGAAGAAATCTGTGGAGGCGTTGCTCAGGCACATGGAGGAGACTGCCATTGAACCTGAGAAACAGCGCATTTACATCAGCCACGGAGACTGTCTGGACGATGCACAAGATTTGGCAGCCAAGATCCAGGAACGGCTGCATGTCCGCTCTGTAACCATTGGAGATGTTGGTCCTGTCATTGGAGCACATTCTGGATTGGGTACTCTGGCGTTGTTTTTCCTAGGAAAGAAGCGATAAGATAAACTGTTTGATTTCCCCCTGTAACCATTCTCTTTTGAGGAGAAGGTTGCAGGGGGATTTTGTTTGCATTTCAGAAGAAACCCCCGTCGGACAAATGCCGACGGGGGCAGAGATTATAGGGCGTGAATGACGATCTTCTCTTCTTCCACCACAGCTTTCAAGACGGTGATGGGATGCAGGTAACTGTCGATGATCTTGGTGGCGATGGGATCTTCCAAATTTTTCTGAATGTGTCGGCGTAGGTTTCTGGCACCATAGGTGGCAGAGTAGGAATCTTTTACCAGTTGATCCAGAACTGTTTCGTCCCAAGTGAAGGTGAGGTTTTTCTCCTTCAGCACATCTTGCAATTCCTGGAGCATGATCTGAGCAATGGTCCGAAAGTTCTCCTGGGAAAGCTGGTTAAAGCAGATGACCTCATCTACGCGGTTGATAAATTCTGGCCGCAGGAACTGCTGCAAGGCTTTCATGGCTTTCTCTTTGTTCAGCTCGTTGCCAGTCTTGCCAAACCCTAAGGGGCCGGAACTGCTCTCACTACCAGCGTTGGAAGTCATGACGATAATGGTATTTTCAAAGTTGACCACTCGTCCCTGGGCATCGGTGATATGTCCATCATCCAGGATTTGCAATAAGATATTCAACACGTCTGGATGGGCTTTTTCGATTTCGTCGAATAGAACCACAGAATAGGGCTTGCGGCGAATTTTCTCCGTCAACTGTCCGGCTTCGTCATAGCCAACATAGCCGGGAGGGGAGCCAATGATCCGAGAGACAGAGTGTTTCTCCATAAACTCCGACATATCCAGACGAATAAGGGACTCTGGGGCGTGGAATAGATCTTCCGCCAGACGCTTTACCAGTTCGGTTTTGCCCACACCAGTGGAACCGACAAAGATGAAGGAGACAGGCTTACGCTTGGAGGTCACCCCAACGCGGTTACGGCGGATGGCAGCAGAGATCGCGGAAATGGCTTCGTCCTGTCCTACCACATGGGCCTTTAGCCGATCTTCCAGCTTGGCCAAGCGTTCATATTCTTGCTCCTGGATGGTGCTGGAAGGGATCTTTGTCCAAAGCTCTACAACCCGAGCAAGGCTTTCCAACGTCAGGGCAGGAGGTTCCTGCTGACCCAAGGACTGCTTTTCCTGGAGCAGCTGCAGTTCCTTGCTCCGCAGCTCTGCCAGGCGCTCATAGGCCTGTTCACTGGCGTCGGAGACCATGACTTCTCGTTCCAGATTGATGTCATCCAGTTCTTTCTGGACTTCCTCAATCCGGGCCAAATTTTTATTCCGCAAATTCATGTCTGAGCAAGCCTCGTCGATGAGATCAATGGCTTTGTCAGGCAAGAAACGGTCGGTAATATACCGCTCGGACATGAGTACAGCCAGCCTGGCCATGTCGGGGGTGATCTTCACATGATGGAAGGATTCATAATAAGGGGCAATGCCCTTGATGATCTCCACTGCGTCCTCAATGGATGGCTCGTTGACGATGACAGGCTGGAAGCGGCGTTCCAGGGCAGAATCCTTTTCGATATACTTGCGATATTCTACCAAGGTAGTTGCACCGATCACCTGGATTTCACCGCGAGAGAGGGCTGGCTTGAGAATATTGGCAGCGTTCATAGAACCCTCTGCGTCTCCAGCACCCACGAGGTTATGGACTTCGTCAATGACCAGGATGATGTTGCCCAATTTCTTGATTTCTTCGATCAGGCCCTTCATCCGGCTTTCAAACTGACCACGGAACTGGGTGCCAGCAACAAGAGAGGTGAGATCCAGTAAATAGACTTCTTTATCCTTCAGTTTGTAAGGAACATCACCTTCATAGATTTTCATGGCCAAGCCTTCAGCGATGGCAGTTTTGCCCACACCAGGCTCCCCAATGAGGCAGGGGTTATTTTTTTGACGTCTGTTGAGGATTTGGATGACACGCTCCAGTTCCTGATCCCGGCCGATCATCCGTTCCAGTTTGCCTTCGGCAGCCTTACGAGTGAGGGAGATACAATGGTTTTCTAAGAACTTGCGTTTCGTCCGGTTTTTACGCTCTCCCTTTTCTTCTCGGGTGCTCCGGCCTCCTTCTGGGGCTTTGGGAGAGATGTCTGGAAGGGATTCCTCTTTTTTCTCCTCTTCAGCTGGGTTTGCCAAATTACCCATGAGCTTATTGAGGAAGGGGAAGGTAGCTGTGCGACCATCCTCTTCATCGTCGGGATTGTCCTCATTGGCGCCTGTGGCATCTGCCAGTGCGCCAGTGAGGTTACCAAGCAGACCTTCCATGCTCTCGGCGCCTTCAAAGGCAGACATCATTTCATTGGTCAGCCCTTCTAAATCATCATCGCTCAAGCCCATCTTTTCGATCATATCGGTAACCGGGCGAATGTTGAGTTCCCGGGCACATTTTAAGCACAGGCCTTCATTTTGGCCAGACTGGCTGCTGTTGTCCAGCCGGGTGATAAAGACAACAGCGACATTTTTTTTGCATCTGCTGCACAGAGTAGGTTTCATAGGCGGTTCACTCCTTCGTGGGGTGTCTTAATTTAGTAGTATGCTATCCTAACATGGGTTTATGAATTGGATGTGAATGAGAAAAAGAAGTTATCCTCCCAAAATAAAAGGAAGGGCTGTGAAAAGTGAGAGCATGCGGCTTTCCTGTGCCACATTGGGTGGGATCCAACCAAGCAAATCGCAAAGCAGCCAGCGGGCCAGCAAGAGAAGAAGGATGCCTTTTGCCAGACCGAAAACGCCGCCCAGAGCTTTGTTTAGCGTATGGAGCACTGGTAGTTTTGCCACCAGATTCAAGGCGCGGAAGAGGATATTCCATACTAGCTGCAAACCCAAAAAGCCCAACAGGAATAGTAGAGACCTGGCAATAAAGTGGGCCATTGCAGAGGTGACTTGCGTGATGGTGATGTTTTTTGCAGAATCCAGTTGCTGGTTTAGATGATCTTCGAGTCCTTGGGAGAAGAAGCCGAGGGGGCCAGACTGCTCGACATCGAATTGTAGTTCATGTTCTGTTGTGGGCAGATGATCGGACATCTTTTCATGGATTGTTTGAACCAGCATCGGTTCTAACCGCTCTGCCAGCGGCTGTGCAACATAGAAGGACAAAAACCAGCCGCCAGCAAGGGAAATCAGCACAGATAACAGGGAACACAGACTGAGGACCAATCCCCGCCGCATACCCATAAGGAACCAATAGACCAGCAGTCCCAGAATGATAAGATCCAGAAGAAGTGAGAGGGTTGTGTTCATTCTGTGGCCTCCTTAGGAGCTTCCTCCTGTTGTTGCTTCGTTTCCGGCGTCTGTTCTCCCCCTGAATTCTCATCTGCTTGTTTATGTGAGTCCTCTGTCTTTGGCTCGATTTTTGTGCCGCTGAGTGGGAAGTAGAGGCTGACGGCGGCACTGTTGACCAAGGCAACGGAGCCATCTTGGTATACAGCCAGGTTTCGGATCCCTTTTTGGTTGGGTGAGGTGGTGTAGTTTTCCAGCTTCCGTTCAGCGGTAATGATCGACCCGGTGGTAAGCAAGGCAACATCGTGGCCTTGAGCAGCCAGAGCCATGGTTTGCCCCTCTAACTCCAGTTCTCCATAGGGCTTGCCATCCATGCCAACGGTGACCAGAGTGCCCGTACTGCGGGAGGAAGAGCGAGAAAAGAAGAGGGTAGCAAAGCCATCACCCTGTAAAGACCCCATTTTTAGATACTGATCCTGATAGTTGTAGGTAGCAGTGATGACACCGCTGGAGTCTAAGATCAATAAGCTTCTATCGCCCAGAATCCAGCACCGACCGGCGCTGCGGATCGAGAGAACCACATTTGAGCCAAGGGAGATGATGCGGGTGGGTTCCTCTCTGGAAGAGAAGGTGTAGTAGAGCAGCGTGTTTTCAAAGGCACCTTCTGCTTGGCCGGGAGAGATGAGATAAACACCTCGGCAGTCGGGTGTGACCACGGCATCTGAGATGTATCGGCTGGAGAGACGAATGGTAAGAACTGGCTCAAAACTTTTATTGTACACCGTCACAACGCCTTTGTAGCCGCTGACCTTAGTGGTCACAGCGACCCATCCCTTTTCATTGACAGTAGCACAGAGAATGGATTCTTCTGGCGACAAGGTGAGGGAGTGCAGGAGGGAGGACTGACCGATCAGGCGCAGTTCCTGTCCTCCCACATCGTAGACTACGGCATATTCTCCAGAAGCGTTTAGGGCGGGGGTTTTCATGTTCACAGTTTCTTTCAGCTTGGGTGTTCCAGTGGGAGAAACCAGTTGGATTTGGGACTGGGTACAAATAAGCAGATGGTCCCCCATTCCCAGGAAGAGACTATTGGATTGTGCATTATGGGCGAAGTTATCGTTGGATTGTGAGTAAGTCATCCAGCGCAGTATACTGGTGATATTGCTGCGAAAGACCGTAATGGTGAGAAGGCCAAGCACAGCCACCGCGATCACAGCCAGCAGGATCATCCGTTGCTTTTTGGTCAGGGAATCCTGAAACGTTTGCAGCTTGTTGGGTATTTTCATAGCACGACCTCCATGGTGGGGTACAAAATGGGGTCAGGGCAGACCGGGAATAGGGTACCATAGGTTTGTCATGTACAACCCCTGTGGGGGAGCGGTTGGACCGGCATCGGTGCGATTTCTGCCAGCAAGGAGGGAGGGAATTTCCAAGGGGGATAGCTTTCCCTCTGAGGCATAGACGCAGGTACCAACCATAGCCCGGACCATATTGTACAAGAAACCGTCGGCACAAACTTGACAGGAGATCATGTCATCCTGACGAGTAATGTTGAAGTAGTGGACAGTACGCACGGTGGTTTTTGTTTCTGTGCCCACCGAGCGGACACAGGCGAAGTCATGGGTACCAACGAAGTGGTCAGCAGCCTGCTGCATCACAGATTCGTCTAGCTTTTTGGGATAGAACCACACCCGATTGACGAGAAACGCATTGCGGATGCGGGAGTTGTAAATCCGGTAGGTATATTCTTTCCGCAGGCAGCTTCCAATGGCATTAAAGGACTCTGGCACTTCTGTGGCCTTGGTGACAACGATGTCTCCTGGCAGGCGGGAGTTGACGGCCAGAGGCAAGCGGTCACAGGGGATGGAAGAGGAGGTGCGGAAGTTTGCTACATAGCGTTCGGCGTGTACGCCGGCATCGGTGCGGCCTGCTCCGGTACACTTGACTGAGTGGCCTGCAACTTGGGATAAAGCTCTCTCTAGGGTTTCAGCCACGGTGACATCCTTTTTTTGGACCTGCCAGCCGTGGTAGGCAGTGCCATCATACATAAGGGTCAGAGCAATGTTTCGCATAGAGACCTCCCGAAATGGAATGGATCACAGCCCAAAGAAGCGGAGTACTACGACTCCAGCACACAGGGCGGCACTGAAAAGCAACAGGCCCCAGTCTCGTCCGGCCATGGTCAGTTGGCGCAAACTGGTGCGTCCTTCGTCTCCGTGGTAACAGCGGCACTCCATGGCGATGGCCAGCTCTTCCGCTCTGCGGAAGGAGGAAATGAAAAGGGGAATGAGGATAGGGATCAGTGCTTTGGCTTTTTGGATCAGGTTTCCGCTGTCAAAATCTGCACCACGGGCTTTCTGCGCTGAGATGATCTTATCGGTTTCCTGAATGAGGGTGGGAATAAAGCGCAGGGCAATGCTCATCATCATCGACAGCTCGTGGACGGGAAAATGCACCTTTTTCAGAGGACGCAGGAGCCGCTCCAAGCCGTCCGTAAGGAGGATAGGAGAGGTTGTGTAGGTCAGCAGCAAGGTGCAGACAATGAGCATCAAGATCCGCAGGACCATAAAGCCAGCCCGCCAAAGACCTTCCTCGGTAATTTTTAAGAAGCCGAAATGCCACAAGACGGTGCCAGAAGTATAGAACAGATTGAGCACAGCGGTACAAATGATAATAAAGATCACCGGCTTCATTCCCTTGAGGAAAACCTTTGGCTGGATTCGGGATAGGGCGACAAACACCAGCAGTACGACCAAAGTTAGGCCATAGGAGACCAGATTTTTACACAAGAAAATGGCGGTAATAAAGAAGAGAGTGAACAGAATTTTAGAGCGGGGATCGAACCGATGGATGAGAGAGGTGCCAGGGAAGTATTGTCCGAGGGTGATGTCTTTTAATGCCATTTACATCCCCTCCTTCTGTTTCAGGGCAGACAGGAATGCTTCCTTGGCCTGCTCCACAGTGTAGACGGCTGGATCAATGTCGACCCCCATGGCCCGCATACGGGCAAAGACGCGGGTCATGGTGGGGACACCAAGTCCCATGGCCTCCAGATCTGTTCCATGAGAAAATACCTCTCTAGGTGTCCCAACATAGGGAAGCTTTCCCTGGCTGACGACCACCAGGCGGTCAGTGAGACGGGCTACATCTTCCATGGAGTGGCTCACGATGATAACCGTAGCCTGGTTTGCCTGCCGATAGGCTTCGATGTTGGCCAGAATTTTGGCTGCGCCAGCGGGATCAAGACCAGCCGTTGGCTCATCCAGCACCAGGACTTTAGGTTCCATGGCAATGACGCCAGCGATGGCGACCCGTCGCTTTTGTCCGCCGGAGAGCTCGAAGGGGGAGCGGCTGAGTACTTCTTCTTTCAGACCTGCAAAGGCGGCAGCCTGACGCACACGGCGGTCAATCTCCTGCTCGTCCAGGTTCATGTTTCTGGGACCGAAGGCAATGTCTTTATATACGGTTTCCTCAAATAGTTGGTACTCTGGGTACTGAAATACCAGCCCCACCTGGAAGCGGATGCTATGAGTGAGGGCCTTACTGCTCCAAATATCCTGTCCCTCAAAGAGGACTTGTCCCTGGGTAGGGGCAATGAGACCGTTGAGGTGTTGGATTAGGGTGGACTTTCCTGATCCTGTGCGGCCGATGATCCCCAAATATTCTCCCCGGAAGATGGTCAGGGACACATCGTCCAGGGCTCGGTGTGCGAAGGGGGTATTGGGACTGTAAATATGCGTCAGATGTTTTAGTTCGATGATGGGTTCCAAACCTTGTTACTCCTCCCTGTTTGTTTGGCAAGAGGGGCGTTATTTCAGCAGTCCAGCCAGCACGGCGGCACAGGACTCATCGCTGATGGCATCCAGAGGGAGCGGAAGCCCTTCTTTTTGCAGGTCGTATAGCAAAGCGACTGTTTCAGGCACAGAAAGCCCCGCCCCCCGCAGGGTATCTACATGCTGAAAAACCTCTGCTGGTGGGCCGTCGTCGATGATGTGTCCACTGGCCATGACGATCAACCGCTGCGCTTGGGCCGCCTCATCCATGTGATGGGTGATGAGGACTACGGTAATGCCATACGTTTCGTTGAGGGTACGGATGGTGTCTACCGTTTCCCGCCTTCCTACTGGATCAAGCATAG
This sequence comes from Evtepia sp., assembly GCA_020025735.1. Classification (GTDB taxonomy): domain Bacteria; phylum Bacillota; class Clostridia; order Oscillospirales; family Oscillospiraceae; genus Evtepia. The sequence goes on along the minus strand of JAHHRP010000019.1, from coordinate 7,359 downwards.
CGGTAGACTCATCCAAGACAATGCACTGGGGCATCATAGCGATGACACCAGCGATGGCCACCCGCTGTTTTTGTCCGCCAGAGAGCAAATGGGGGGCGTGTTTTCGCATTGGGTACATACCGACCATATGCAGGGCGGTGTCTACCCGGCGGCGAATCTCTTCCTGAGGGACCCCTAAGTTTTCCGGGCCGAAGGCCACATCTTCTTCAACCACACTGGCTACAATTTGGTTGTCGGGATTTTGAAAGACCATCCCCACTTTCCCCCGGATATCCAGTAGATTTTCTGGGTCAGAGGTATCCAATCCTTCCACGAAAAGCTTTCCGGCTGTGGGGGTGAGCAGAGCGTTGATGTGCTTTGCCAGGGTAGATTTTCCAGAGCCGTTGTGTCCCAAGATGGCGACAAAGGACCCCGCTTCGATCTCCAGATTGATGTCATCCAGCACGGGTGGGTGCCCTGCTGGTTCATCGGGATAGCAAAAGGTCAGATGCTCTGCCTTGATGATTGTACTCATAGTTATGTCCTCATGTTCCCTTTGCTGTCCAGCGTCCGGCGGCGCCGCATGGCAGGACCAGACCGGTCTGCATCACTGGCAGTCCCAGCTCATCGCTGACGGTGCTTCCAGCATAGCGCTTAGACAGGAGGGTTTCTAAAAGGTAGGTTAGAACCGAGGGAGCAAGTCCCGTGGTGTATGAGTTGATGAGGAAAAAGAGGGGATTGTCTGAAAGGACACCAGAAACCAGTTCCACAAAGGGGTAAAGGTTTTCCTCCAACTTCCAGATCTCACCGGATGGTCCTCGGCCATAAGAAGGCGGGTCCATAATCACTGCGTCATACCGCCGTCCGCGTCGGATCTCCCGTTCCACAAACTTGGCGCAGTCATCTACGATCCAACGGATGGGGGCATCTTCCAAACCGGAGCTTTTGGCATTTTCTCTGGCCCAGTTGACCATACCTTTGGCGGCGTCCACATGGCAGACGGAGGCACCGGCAGCAGCGCAGGCAATGGTGGCGCCGCCTGTATAGGCGAATAGGTTCAGCACAGAGATGGGTCTTCCTGCCTGTCGAATTTGTTCCATGGCAAAGTCCCAGTTGGCAGCCTGCTCTGGAAACAGGCCGGTGTGTTTGAAGTTCATGGGCTTAATGTTGAAGGTAAGGTTGCGGTATTGCACCTGCCATCGCTGGGGCAGATCCTTTTTCACCCATTGGCCTCCACCGGTATTGGAGCGGGCGTAGCGGGCGTGGTATTTTTTCCAACCTGGGTGCTGGCGAGGTGTGTTCCAGATAGCCTGGGGATCGGGGCGTATCAGAGTATAGTTTCCCCAACGCTCCAGTTTTTCACCTCTGCCGCAGTCCAGCAGGGCGTAATCCTTCCAGTTGATTGATGCCCACATGTCCATTCTCCCTTTTCGCCTCACGAGTGTGCGATGTTTTTTCTTCTGAGAAGGGATGCTTCCCAAAAAACCATGGAGGTCAGGAACCTCATGGCCGATAGAAAATTATAGCATCCTGTAGCCATTCCGTCAATCTAATCTGCATCTCTTGTTGCGGCAATAGCGTTTATAGGTAAGATACAAGAGAAAGGGAGAGAAAAAACCAGGATATCTACTACTACAAACAGCCTCTCAGGTTCACGAAGAGAGACCTGAGAGGCTGCCTTTATTTATGGTGTTTATATTCCGTGCGTTACCCGGTCCCTCTCTTCAGCCCGTTTACCATTGTTGAAGCGAGACAGATCTCCCACCAGATAACCTGTGATTCTTCTAATTCTCTGGAAGGATACAGGCTCAAAGATGGGGATGATCCCGTATTCATCCGGCTGTCCTGTGCTGCGGATTGAGAGTTCCTGCACCACACGGCCTTCTTCCTGCTCCATCATCTTGATGGCTTTTTGCACAATTTCTTCTGGCAGATTTTCTGGGTTATTTATTTTTACATTCATCAGGAAGGCCTCCATACGTCATTTTTTATATTCTATACCGATGGTGTGCCCAGGTGCCGTGACTAAGTCACGGGAGATGGTGACGAAATCGCCCCGTGCAGAAAATTTCCACACGGGACGTTCGAGACTTCTTGTTGTGTTATTGTTGATCAGCCGCGGCATCCTGACGCTCACAACTGGTAATGATGCCGCCTTCCAACTCAAATGTAGTAGTTTTGACGATATGAGACTTTCCTACCCGGATCTCCTGCGTACCCAATTCATTGGTCATCGTGTTCTTGACGGTGCCCTCGATCGTGAACACAAGATGATAGGTACCTCCATTTATTCGGGAGATGGTTTCTTTCCCTGTGTCTTTGTTTCGAGAGACTTCGTAGGTATCGTTTTCCACAGGGGTTGCCTTCACATCGGTGACATAAGCATCCACCATTTCATCTGCGGCCATGAGTTGACTGGGAAGCATCTTCTTCACGGATTCATAGACCTCAGGTCTTACACCTTTTACCTCGACAGTGTAGACGATGGATTGTCCGCTGCCGCCCAGGCCACTAGGCTTTCCATCCAGGAACTTATAGCCGATCAAAGCCAGGACAGCTAAGATCAGCAAAATAGCGATCAGGTCGATGATATTCAGCTTTCCAAAGAGCTTTCCTTTTTTATCTATGATACTCATAGTGACCTCCGTTGTGTTTGTTCTGTTGGAAACTTCTGCATTATATCACAGAAGGAATGGAAAGTAAAGTGGATACTCATTGTCAGTGAGAGCTTCAATGGATATATTGAGGGAATTTGCTTTGTGATAGAATAACACAGATCTATGGTGGCAATAAAATAAAAATAGGACCACCTGGTGAGATTACTTGGTGGTCCCTTGTTCCTCTTTCGTTGTGTTGTCGGTTGGTTTGTCTTTGCAGAAGAGCTGAGTGAGTCCAATATACAGCAGAAACAGACCAAAGAGTTTTCGGAGCAGACCTGTGTCTAGTCTAGTGGATATCAAAGCGGCCAGTCCTGCTGCGGCTAATCCTGCAAGGCCAGCGGGGAGAATGGTCTTTTTCTCCAATAAGCCATTTTTATGATGGGCAGGCAGCGCGGCAGCAGCAGCAGGGAGGAAGTAGAGCAGATTGATTCCTTGTGCTTGGTGTTGGTCTAGGGAGGCAAAGGCGGTGAGATAGATCAGCAGCAGGGAGCCGCCGCCAATACCAAAGGCGGATAGGATGCCTGTTGCGGTTCCAACCAGCAAGGGGATCAGCCAACTGGTCATCTGGTCAGAGAGGTCCAAGCCCCGTAGAGGATCAGCAGCGCAAAAATCCGCTTGAGCCAGGCCACGGGAACCTTTTGAAATAGCTTTCCCCCAAGCCATCCCCCCAGCAGTCCACCAGCCAAGTATGGCATAGCAGTCATTGGGTCCAACTGACCTTTTGTATAGTAGATTACTGCGGATAAAATACAAAGGGGAAGAATAATGGCCACAGAGTTGGCAAAAGCCCGTCGTCGATCCAGGCCGCACCTTCCCATCAGCAAAGGAACCAGGACCATTCCGCCGCCGCCGCCAAAGAAACCATTGACCAGCCCTGCTGCACCTCCTGCTGCCGCCGCAGGGAGCCAGGAATGAGATTGTTTCACAGTGTAACACCCTCCTCTGCCATAGTTTGCCGAGGAAGGGCAGAATTATTCTTGGATCAAATCTTGAATGACCGTTCCCGCCAAAATAAATCCGGCCACTGGTGGCACCCAAGGGGCGCTGGCAGGGACAGACCGGCGACCAGGGGGCGGTGCTTCCCGTTGGTCGGGCGTGACGGGGAGTTCTGGCGAGTAGACCACCTTGTGGTGCAGGATGCCTCGCCGTTTCAGTTCCTTCCGCAGGATGCGAGCCAGAGGACAGCCATGGGTTTTGGAGATGTCTGCGATCTGGAATTGGGTAGGGTCGAGTTTGTTGCCGGTGCCCATGGAAGAAATAATGGGGATTTTCCGAACCATGGCCGTTTCGATGAGGTCAAGTTTACAGGATACCAAGTCAATCGCATCAACAATATAGTCATAGGTTTGGAGAAAAAACCGTTCTCGGTGTTCCGCTTCATATTTTTCTGGAATCAGGTGGAGGACACACGATGGGTGAATGTCCCGGATACGCTGGGCCATGGCCTCTGTCTTTTCCAGCCCAATGGTAGAGAGAAGGGCTTCTGCTTGACGATTGAGGTTGGTGTTTCCAACGATGTCGTTGTCCACCAGGGTAAGTTGTCCCACGCCGGCCCGTGCAAGAGCCTCGGCACACCAGCTTCCTACTCCGCCAATGCCAAACACGGCAACATGGGCATCTGCCAGCCGCACCATAGCATCCGCGCCCAGCAGCATTTCTGTGCGAAGAAAGGATTCGTTGTCCATAAAAGGCCTCCTAAAAAAATCCCCGTGGAGGTCTGTCCTCCACGGGGGAATAAAATTAGAGATTGGGGATCTTTTTGCCCACATCGGTCAGCTGGGAGGGGGAGGATTTTTGGAGTTCTCCATACCAGTGGTCATAGTCCGCAGTCCGCAGAGCGTTGTCAGCTTGATACTTCCAACGGATCTGTCCAAAGGCCTCGGCATAGAGGATCTGATAGCCGATTGCGTTGCCAGAGCCGTCGGTAACCTCTACCACGGAGGTGTCTCCTGCTTTCCGACCATCGGCAAAGAGCCAGTCGGTGACAGAGGGTTCCAAGGTATCTCGGTTGGCATCCTCGTGCAGGCCGCCTTTTTCTTTGGTCGTCTCATCGGTGCTGTTTTCTTTTGCCAGCGTACCAAAGGACTCGGCTGAGGCATCGCCTTTCTTCCACTGATCCAACAGAGACTGGGCCTTTTCCTTGGCAGCAGCGAGCTGCTCTTTGGTGGGTACAGCGGGAGTGCCGTCCTCGTTGGGGGAGGTTTCAGCCAAGAGCTGGATGGAACGGTAGGTCATGGTTTGATAGCTCTTGTCATCCTTCTCCCGGCCAAGGAACTGGATCACACAGTACCCGGTGCCTTTGACTTCAAGGGAGGTGATATCACCGGACTTACGGGCATTGTCTGTAAGCCAATCCTTATATGTTGTGGAGAGGGAGGTGCCAAGGTCCTTGGTTTTGTGGTTGAATTCCGGGTCACTATAAGAGGCGGCAGACTCCTCGTCCAAGTATTCCTTGGCAGCAGCGTTGAAGGCGGTGCCAGATTTCACTTTATTGATCATGCTGTTGGCCTTTTTGCTGGCTGCGTCCATGGCTGCCTTGGTCTGTTCTTCTGTCGGTTCTGTGGGCTGGCCGTTCTCATCGGTGGTATCCTCGAACTCTGCATTGATATAGCAGTAACGGTAGTCGTAGGAATCCAAATCACCAGGATGATCTTTGTAGTAAGCATTGAGATCTTCCTCAGAGACGGAAAAAGCCTCTTGCTTTTCTTTGGCATATTCACTGGCCAGAATGGATTTGGTAAGAATATCCTTGAGGAGAGACTTTGACATATTCCGTCCATAGCTGGCCTTAATGTAGGCAGATTCCGAACCCATGCCACTCTGGACACTGTAAAGATACAGATCCTCCATGTTCTTCTCAAGCATTTGCTTGCCTTCCTCAGAGAGGGTATATCCGGCGTCTTCTGCCTGTTTGCACAGGATAGTGACCTGCTGGAGCTGTCCCAGGGCCTGCTCCATAAAGTAGTCGGCATATGTGATGCCTTCTTCTTCATTATAAAACTGTTCAGAGGGGGACAGCGAGGCATCATATCCCATGTTCATACCAAGCTGCTGATACTGTCTTGCCTGAGAGATGTAGCCGTTTGCCACGGTGTGATAGTAGTAGGCGACTTCTGTTGTAGAAAACTCCTGGTCCCCTATGGTTGCGGCAGTGGCGTTTTGATTGCCAAAGAAGAACGTGTGCCAGATTAGGAGCGCGGCGACCAGAACGGCAATGATAATGCCGATGGCCCAATAGAGTTTTGCCTTCTGGCTCAAAGGCTCTTTCTGTCGTTGGTTCATAGCGATTGGTTCATCCTCCTTATTTCTTTGGATACGAAAAGGTTACAAGGATACATTATATCAAAAACGCTAACATTTTGCAAGAAGCGGAACGGAATCCCACAAACCATGTCTTGAGTGGGCGCGATCTTTTACAGTTCTCCGCCATTTGTTGAAGAGGTTGAACTTATGGGGGTGCTTTGGGCGGCAGCTTTGCTGGTTTGGATAGCGGCAACTTGTTCCAGGCCAGATGCACTTTGGGAAGATTCTTCGTTTGGAACGATGCTGTCCCATTCCTTTGGATTCTCCTTGGCCTCTCGCATGAGTATGGCCATGAGATATTGTGCTGGATCTGAGTTGATTAAAAAGTCCATGTCTTTCTGCGGAACATTGTCTCCGTGTCGGATTCTGGAGGCGATCTCAGCACACAGTTTCATAACCTCCATCATTTTTTTTAAAGAGTCCATCTCTTGGCTGCTGTCTTCCTTCTCTGGGACGAGTAGGTCCAGGAAGGAAGATGGTTTTTCCTGCTCTGGTTGCTGGAGCCTGGCAAGGGCAGATCTGGACCACTCCAACCGGTCGATCTCTCGCTGAGAAGACGGCTGAAAGGGGGGATGTTTTTTGCCTTTCTGTACGGAAACAGCTCCAGGGTGGCTGACAGGGATTGCCGAAGTCTTTTTTGTGGTTTTCAAAAGTTCCATGTAGATACCTCCGTATGGTTTCTCTATCTTGGTGTAATCTTTGAGTAACCTTATTATAATTATCGGCAGGACTGCAAAAGATGTTAAGAGTGCCGTGGTGGACCAAAGCAGTTACTTGCAAATGTGGGTTTCGCACAAAAGCCTTGACAAAAATCTTTTTGTGGTATATTGTAAAAATACCCCATAGGGGTATTTGCTTGACTGGACAGGAGATGTTATAGATGGAAGAACACAGTTGCTGCCATAAGACCAAAGAACGGACAGAGGAAGAGGTAAAAAAACTGTGCAATCGCCTCAGCCGCATTGAGGGACAGATTCGGGGCATCCGTGGCATGGTAGAGAAAGATGCCTATTGCACAGATATTTTGGTTCAGTCCTCGGCTGTCACTGCTGCTATGAACGCCTTTAATCGGGACTTGCTTGCCAGCCATATTCGTACTTGTGTCGTCAACGATATCCGAGCAGGGAAGGACGAGGTGATTGATGAACTGGTCCTGACGCTGCAAAAGCTCATGAAATAAGTGGAGTAAATTGGGGCTGTAAACCGGAAAGGGGAGAATGGAATGGAACAGTATAATGTCACAGGTATGAGCTGTGCTGCTTGTAGTGCCAGAGTGGAAAAGGCAGTATCCAATGTGCCAGGTGTGACCTCCTGCTCAGTTAGTTTACTGACAAACTCTATGGGGGTAGAAGGAACTGCCTCTGCGGAGGAAATTATCCACGCTGTCCAGGGCGCTGGCTATGGGGCATCTGAAAAG
>JAHHRP010000018.1 GCA_020025735.1 Evtepia sp. | reverse complement strand
GCTTATTTTCTATTCTCTTTTGTAAAGAAATGAATCATTATTGCCTATAAAATTATTGAGTTTTATTGAATTATCCTGTATAATGGAAACACAAAATAGAAAGGATCGATTCAAAGAAAGGTGGGATTTTATGGTAAATAAGATAAAAAAAGCGATTAGCAGTCTAGTCGTCCTTTCCCTATTATTTGCACTCTTCCCTAGAAGTGCACTAGCAACCTGGCAGGCACCTGCCTATGCATCAGAAACTGCCCATACGCAGATGGCATCTAGTAAACAAACTGTTGAAATCAACAGCAGCGAGAGTTCGAGTACTGAAAAGTTTGTCCGAGCAGCAAAAGAGGGCAACCGACGCATCGTAATTAAGGGCAATGTAACCCTTTCTGTTCAGAACTCAGGTAGTGACGCTGATGAACCGAATGGTCAGCAGAAGGGTCGTATGAAACCAGTCCTCTTTGCCGCTGGTACAGAAGTCATCGGCGAACCTGGTGCCACACTCTCATTTCGTAGCCCTATACAACTCACTGGTAATAACGTCTCCTTCCAAGACATCACTATGAAGTTCATATCTTCAGATGGTTTGTCATCTATCCCCCACCGGGAAATTTTTCTGGCTGGCTACAGCCTAACCCTGGACAATGTTGTCACCAATAATCCGACAAGCCCTGGAACGGGAAGTTTTGGCGGCTCTGAATCTAATCTCCTCCCCCTAGTTTTTGCAGGTGGCTATAAAAGCCCCTCTAATAACAACTACAGCATTGGAGATCATGCTCAGCTGACTGTTATAAATGCAAAGGATGGACAAACTCGGTTCCAAGCAATCTATCTTGACCACTCTGACACCTTATCTGCTGGGAGTCTGGTCCATGCTCCCATTGCCACAAACTACACAAAACCTGTGACATTAAACCTTGCACCAAAAACAGAAATCATGGATGGCAGTAAAGGAAATGTCAATTTCCCCAGTGGTATCTTTGCCCAGAACACCGAGAGGGCAACCATTAACTTCATTGGCGAAAGTGGTACCTCTCCATCCGTTCCAGCATTTACTTTGGACGGGACCGAAAACACTACTGTTAACCTTACAAATGTTTCTTTAGACACCCGTTCTACTTTGAAAAGTGTTGGAGAAGTCATCATAGGTGATAAAGCCAACTATTCATTAAACGATAGCTTCTCTGTGAATAACTCTGTGAACAAATTGACCTTGAATGCTGGCGGAACCTTAAAACCGACTGGCTCTGTGATCATCAAAGGTGACTTTGTTGGTGGTGGAACCGTCCACTTCGATAGCAAAAATGACCACCTGGAGATTCAAGGTGCTGTGTCTGGCCAAACTGCACTGACACAATTTGGAACCCTACAACCTGGGCATCGTATTACAACAAATCTTGATGTTTCCAAAGATGCTTTTACCATGACACACAGTACCTATACTCTCGTTCCTCAGGAAAAGAATGGCAAACTTCACTGGATTGTTCAGGATCCCTCATCCTCTGCACCTACGTTGGGATCAGTGATGTTTAAGATGGGCACATACCAAATCCTTGATTTAACGGTGAAATTAAATGAATTGCAAAGCGGATATGATTCCCAGGAATTCAAAGCTGTTTGTTCCGATCCCTCAGGCCGTTACATAAAGCCCAATGAGTCCAATTACGAACTCCTTCTCAGTAATTATATCGCTGTAAAGAGCACTTATTGGAACGAGAAGGACAGCGGAAAATACAATGATCGTACTGATTGGGCTGGGGACATCATTCTGGAAAAGGTGAGCAACAAAGATGATATGTTCCGACTCTTCATTGGAGATGACCACAAACAAGCTGAGGAGTACACCTTACTGTTCTTTAAGCCTTCTGCCAATATACCAGAAGGTCATACGTTCAAGGAGTTTTATGAATCTGTCACCAATGACAGCCTGGTTTCTGGTGGTACATTAAAGGTAAAGTTGGTGGATAGTACCACACCACCTCCCACACCACCAACAGAAGCAACCTTCACTCTTGAACCGACGAAAAACCAGTACACGTTCGGTGAGCAGAGTTCTTTCACCTTCTCAAGCTCCGACACCAGTATTTCAAACAAAAATGTCGTAATTTCTTGTAATGGTGAGAAGTTGGCAGAACAGACCTTAGTCAACGGTAAGGCTACTCTAACTTATGATACCCAAACCCGTAAATTACAGCCTGGTGCGAACACAATTACCGCTGCCTATGATGGTCAGGCAGACGCTGCAACATGCACTGTAACGATACTGGCCAAGCCTTTGGAAAACGGTATGTTCGCAGATATTGATGCACAGACATTCACAGGCAATAAAATTGAGCCGGTTGTCTCTCCTACCCCATCAAGCACTCTCCAAGAGGGGGACTATACCGTTTCCTATCGAGACAATGTCAATGTAGGAACTGCCACCGCTACCATCCAAGCGAAGGAAAATGGCTATTTTAGTGGGACAGCGGACAAAACCTTTGCCATCAATAAGGCCAACTATGGCAATCAAACTGCCCAGAGCAGCACGAAATTTGGGGCTGCAGGTCAGTTGGATCTGACTCCCTATCTTTGTGCAGGTGCAGTGATCGGTACCGTTACGGTTTCCGCAGATCAGCAGACAATTTTAGAAGGCACCCCTTCTATCGCTGCGGATAGAAAAACCTTGACCTATCAATTTAAGAACGACGCAAGTGCCCATATTGGCAGCACCGCAGAGATTTCCATTCCTGTTACTGCCGCTAACTATCATGACTACACCATCACCGTCACTGTCACCGTAGACAACAAACTGCCACAAGCAGATTTTGGGTTTCCAAATGCCGTTGTGAGTAAGCGCTATCATGATGCAGACTTTACAATCCCTGCAGTAGGCGCAAACACCGATAGCACTGTGACCTACCAAAGCAGCAAAGCAGACGTGGCTGTTGTGGATAAAAAAAGCGGCACAGTGACAATCAAAGGTGTCGGTTCTACTATCGTTACAGCAACAGCTTCCGCTACGGCAGATTACGCGGAAACGACCGCCAGCTACACACTCAATGTGAACAAAAGCACCATTCAAATCACCGCAAACAACAAAACTGCCTATGTAGGTGACTCTGTTCCCGTTTTGGGGGACAGCGACTATATTGTTCATGGTCTGCGCAACGGAGAAACGCTAAAAACAAAGCCGAAACTGCAATACGCCTCCACCCCAGATATGAGCAAACCTGGCACAGTCACCATTCAGATTTCTGGCGCAGCAGTTGCTGATGGAAAGGAAGCCTGCTATGATCTTTCCTATGTACCTGGTACCCTAACGATCAGCACAAAACCCAACAGCGGCGGTGGAAGCAATGGCGGGGGGAGCAATAATCCGCCCAACAACTCAGAGACAACTCAAAACCCTGACGGCTCTGTCACCGTCACTGTCACAAAACCTGACGGGAGCAAAGTAGAAAACACCGCTTTCCCCAATGGTGACAAAACTACCATTGAGACTAAGAAAGATGGCTCTTCCACCACTGAGACCAAAAAGGCCGATGGTACCGTTGCCATAACCACTGTGGATAAAAGCGGCAAAACCGATGTTCAGGTCAATCTCTCTGACAAAGCAATCCAGGAGGCCATTAAGGAGAATCGGCCTGTAGCATTGCCTGTCCCTCCTGTGAAAGCGAAACCAGACTCTTTGGTCAAGGTAAACACCGGCTCCAAAGAAAAGGCAGCTGTGACCATTCCTGTGGAGAAGTCTCTCCCCAGTTTGGTTTCCATTATTGTTCACGAGGACGGCACCGAAGAAGTGGTGCGTAAGTCTATTGCCGATAAGACTGGTGTCACCTTCTCCGTAGGAAATCACACAACAATCAAGATCGTGGACAATGCCAAGTCATTCACAGACGTTAACACACACTGGGCCAAAGATGCTATTGATTTTGTTAGCAGTCACGAACTGTATCGTGGCACCAGCGAGACAACCTTTAGCCCCGGGCGCGGGATGACTCGAGGGATGCTGACGATGGTCCTTCATAATCTGGAGAATAACCCAAAGCATTTTACAGACAGCAATTTCACAGACGTGACAGAGAACGACTGGTACCGTGAATCCGTTCTCTGGGCTGCCGAAAAGGGCCTCGTCTCTGGCTATGATAACGGCAGTTTTGGACCAAACAACAATGTTAGCCGTGAACAGGTTGCCGTCATGCTGTGGCGGTATGCAGGAAGCCCTGTGGTCGAGACCCCATTGGAATTTGACGATTCTGCCATGGTTGCTGATTTTGCAAAAGACGCTATGCAATGGGCTGCGGCGCGCGGTATCATCAGTGGCACCGGCAGCAACAGCCTGGATCCAAAAGGGACTGCCACCCGTGCACAGGTGGCAACCATGGTAATGCGGTCCATGAAAGAAATTTTATAATCATAACACAGACTCAGGTAAAAGGAGCGTTGCAGAATGCAAATTCTGCGGCGCTCTTTTCTCATAGTAAAGGCCATGGCCCGAAGGTACTGCTGGTCATGATATTGGCTCTGCACCGCGTGAGAAACCATCGAAATCCGAAGTCGTTTTTCAGAAGCCCAAAGACTCCCTCTATCAGAATGGGATGGCAGAGGCGAAGATGGATTCGTCTGTGAGAATCGTTTTCTCCACCTTATCCCGCTTTCCCAAGCAAGAACTGGATTTTTTCAGCCACCAGACCAGGATGGCTCCTTGACCTTTCTTATCCTTTCGTGTTATATTCTATATATTATAAAATATATCATATTAGAATTTTGGAGGTGTGTCCTTATGCTGGGAAAGAAACAACGGGCTTTGGCCCTCACCCTTGCCCTGCTGCTGTCCTTGATGGTTCTTCCCGCCAGGGCCGCCGGGGAGATCGGAGTAACCATCAACGGCACTGCAGTACTCTATGATGATGGATACGGACGGCCTTTCTTAGACAGTGCCGGAAGAACGCAGGTCCCCTTCCGGCTGACCATGGAGTCCTTCGGCTGTGACGTAGATTGGAACAACGAAACCAGATCCTCCATTGCAGAAAAAGATGGAATCCGCGTAGAAGTCCCCATCGGCAAGAAGTACCTGCTGGTCAACGGCAAACAGGTCGAGATGGACACCACCGCACAGGTTGTCAATTCCCGCACCTACCTGCCCATTCGCCCTGTGATGGAGGCTTTTGGGGCCTCTGTAACTTGGGATGCTGATTCCCGTTTGGTGGTCATCAACACCGTCGGCAACCTCCTGCGCGTTCACTTCTTGGATGTAGGCCAAGGTGACAGCATCCTGATTGACTGCGGAGAAATCGAGGTCCTTATTGATGGAGGCAATAACAACACAGGCGAGGAGGTTGTCTCTTATCTGAATGCTTATGTAGACGGCCCCCTGGAATACCTCATTGCCACACACCCCGATGCCGACCACGTGGGAGGACTGGACTCCGTCCTGAACGCTTTTGACATCAAAGAAGTCATCGACAGCGGCCGATCTGCTGACACAAAAACCTATCGAGACTATTGGGCTGCCGTCCAGGCTGAAGGCTGTATCATCTCTTATGATGCCGATCGTATCATTCCTCTGAGTCCTCTCGCCGCGCTGTCCATCATCGAGACCGGTGATAACTGGGATACTCCAAATGATTGCAGCATTGTGGCCCAGCTCACCTGTGGAAATATTCAAGTACTCTTTACAGGTGACATGTCCCAGCGGGTAGAGCAGGAGCTTCTTCCCCTCTTTGGAGATGTGGACATCTTAAAGGTGGGGCATCATGGCAGCGCTACCTCCTCCTGCACCGAGTTCTTGTCAGTGGTCAAGCCCGAGGCCGCTGTAATCTCCTATGGTCTGAACAATTCCTATCACCACCCCGCTGCCGCTACTCTCCAACGCCTGTTCAACCTTGGTGCCAATGTTTATGGCACCGGAAAAAGCGGTACCATCATCCTAACCACCAACGGTCTGACATATAGCTTCAACACCAGCCAAGTCCTCACCATGACTGATGCCGGAGCATAAGTCCCTTTATTCCTCCGCGTCCGGTAATGTTGCCGGGCGCGGTTTTTTGTCGTTTATGATGAGAAAAAATTTGAAAAATCTGGGAGCATTCTCATAAAAAATAGTTGACATTTGGAGAACATCGTCTTATGATTGGGGACACATTGCAGGTATCTGTTCGATACCTGCCATTAGGAAAGGTGGTATTTGTATGAGATACGACTACCTCTTGGACCTGGCACTTATTCTGTTAAGCACCAAGGTCTTAGGTATTTTCTCTCAGCGCTTTCGTTTGCCCCAAGTGGTAGGCTCCTTGGTAGCCGGTTTGTTGTTGGGTCCAGCTGTGCTTGGGATGATCCAGGAAACAGACTTCCTACACATCACAGCCAGTCTAGGGGTCATCCTGCTCATGTTCACCTCCGGCATGGAAACTGACATCAATGACCTCAAAAACTGCGGCAAAAGCGCCTTTATCGTTGCCTTGGCAGGCGTAATCATTCCTTTGCTGGGCGGATTCGCCGTAGGAACCCTCTTCAACGATCCCACTCTGCTGGTCAACAATGCCCCCGGCCCTCAGGGCAGCCTTTTTCTTCAGAACATCTTCCTTGGCATCATCCTTACTGCCACCTCGGTGAGCATCACCGTAGAAACTCTGCGAGAACTTGGTAAGCTGCGCAGCACAGCAGGCAACGTCATCCTGGCTGCCGCTATCATTGATGACGTGCTGGGCATCGTAGCTCTGACTATCGTTACCAGCTTTTCCGACCAGTCTGTCCATGTAGGACTGGTACTGCTGAAAATCGTCCTTTTCTTTGTCTTTTCCATTATCGGAGGCATCGCTTTTTCTGCCTTCTACCGCTGGTGGACAGAAAAGACTGAAGAAAACCGTACTCAGCACGCCATTGTTGCCTTTGTTTTCTGTTTGCTGATGTCCTACGCAGCCGAGCAATTCTTCGGTGTGGCAGATATTACTGGTGCCTTTGTGGCTGGTCTGGTCTTGTCTAACTCTACAACCGGAAGCCGCGGCAAATATTTGTCCGATAAATTTGAATCCGTTTCCTTCCTCTACTTCTCTCCTATCTTTTTCGCCAGCATCGGCTTGCAAGTGCAGTTGGATAAGATGAATCTGCATATCCTTATCTTTGCTGTTGCTCTTACGGTGGTTGCCATTCTCTCTAAAATCCTGGGTTGTGGCCTTGGGGCGCGTCTGTGCCGTTATCCAAACGCCACCTCGTTACAGATCGGCGTGGGTATGATTTCACGAGGTGAGGTAGCCCTGATCGTTGCCACCAAAGGCGCAGGTCTAGGTCTAATCAACCCCGAACTTTTTGGCCCTGTTGTTGTCGTTGTGGTTGTTACAACAATCATCACTCCTATTTTGTTGAAACTGGTTTTTCGAGACAAGCCAGAAAATCCAACGTTATCCAATGCTTTGTCATGATCCCCTCTCTATCAGCAGAAAGCGTCCGTTGGAAAATGGTGTTGTACCAGTAAATGAAAAAGACGAGATCTGGTCCCTGAAAAAGGTGCCAGATCTCGTCTTTTTCATTTTAGTGGAATATCAAAATCATCACCATACTCATTATCAACACCAGCACTGACGCAGGAACACTATATTTGCAGTACCGCTTCCAGGAAATCGAGTGGCCTTCCTGCGCTGCCAAGGCCACACCCGCTATGTTGGCCGAAGCCCCAATCGGGGTAGCAATCCCCCCGATATCCGTTCCCTTCGACACACTCCAAGTAAGGGTTTGCAGATCCATCCCTGTGGTATTGGAAAGGGACAACAGTACAGGAACCATCACCGTAGCCATGGGAATGTTGTCTACGAAGGCCGACACCACAGCTGTAAACCAGATAAGGACAACAACCAGCCGTTCCGGGCTGTCCCCTCCCAACCAGGCCAGAAACTGTGCCAACCCATCCATTAGTCCCGTCTGCTCCAGGCCGCTGACCGTGAGGAAAAGACCTATGATAAACCCAACGGTCTTCCAGTCCACCCGTCGCAGGAGACTGACGGGATACTTTGCACTGGCAAGGGCTGCAATCATGGCAATCACCCCGATGGCAGGCATCGTTAGACCTGTTACAGTATGGGTTGCAATGAGAAGAATAACCACGCCAAAGACTGCCACGCTGACAAAAAAAGTCTTGCGGCAGAGGATAGCATCGCTTGGGTCGATTTCCCACAGTGCCGGGTCCATAGGGTGATCTCCTTTGAGTTTGTTGGAAAAACAGCAATAGAAGTAAACCAACACCACGCATCCCCCCACCAGACAGATGGACCCATTGTTACGAATAAAATCCCAAAAACTCAGACCTAAGGAGGTACCGATGATGATATTAGGAGGATCGCCACTCATGGTGGCTGCACCTCCTAAGTTGGCAGAAAAAATTTCAGCAATGATGAAAGGGACTGGATCAAACTTCAGAAAATGAGCCAAACGCACTGTAGCCACTACCAGGAAGAGCACCACTGTAATGCTGTCCACAAACATGGACAGCAACGCCGCCAACAACATGAAACTGAGCATGAGAGGCATCGGCCGGAAGTTTAATCCTTTGGCCAGACGCAGACAAATCCAGTCAAAAAATCCCGCCTCACTCATGCCCTCCACCATAGCCATCATCCCTGTTAGGAAAAGAACTGTGCTCCAGTTAATGCCTACATTAAACTCCGTCACACCTCCATGGGCATACCAAAACTGCGGCTTGAAGAAACTGTCTACACTCAGGGCCTCCATCACCGCCGCAGGACTCCCCATCGCACCTAGCAACACGACCAAGACCATTGCGCCCCCAGCAGATAGCGTCAGCAAATACCGGGGACGTTTCCCTCGTATCATTTCTATAAACAACACGAAAACAATGAGTAGGGCCAGGATGCGGCTAATCATAATCAATCATCTTCTTCCCTTTCTATGCAAAAAGTTATGTGTCGGCTGTCCAAGGCTGGGTCAGTAGCGCAGCAGAATTATCACCATGCTGACACCCACAACGATAATTGAGGCAGGAACAGAATACTTACAATACCGTCCCCAGCTGATGGTATGCCCTTCCCGTGCAGCGATAGCAGTCCCTGCCACGTTTGCTGAGGCACCAATAGGTGTCGCACTGCCCCCGATATCTGTCCCCATAGACAGCGTCCAAGCCAGAATATTCAGTTCTATCCCCATGGTGGCTGACAAAGAGTTAATAATCGGCACCATAGTCGCAGCAAAGGTGATGTTGTCTACAAAGGCCGAAGACACCGCGGAAAGCCAAATGATAACGATGACCATAACCCTCAAGTCTCCGCCAGTAATATTGGCAATCCCATTTGCCATCTTCTCCAACACGCCGGTCTGCTCCAAACCACTGACAGTAACAAAAAGCCCTATAAAAAAGAGAATTGTCTGCCAGTCCACCCGTTGAATCAACTGAATAGGGTTCTTATTGGCCCCCAATGTGAGGATCGCCGCAATGACCCCTACCATAGCAACGGTTAGTCCTGTCATCGCGTGGGTGATAAGCAAAGTCACCGTCACCAGAAAAATGATCACACTAATGAGAAACTTTGTCCTGCTGACAATGGCCTCTCTAGGATCGAGGAGCATCGCTCTCTGCCGTGCAGTTTCATCCACTGTCTGCAACTCCTTTCGGAAACAGAGGTAGAAGTAAGGCACGATGATCACCATGCTCACTAAGGCAATCATGCCAGTGTTTTGGAGAAAATCCTCAAAAGTCAATCCAAGTGCGGTGCCAATGATAATATTAGGAGGATCGCCGCTCATCGTTGCCGCCCCCCCCAAGTTGGCAGTAAAGATCTCAGAGAGAATCAACGGAATAGGATCAAAATGCAGCAAGTGTGCCAAACGAACACTCGCCACAGCAAGAAACAAGATCACTGTAATACTGTCAATAAACATAGACAGCACCGCCGAAAGGATCATAAAACAGATCATCAGAGCCAGCGGCCTGTAATTGACCACCTTGGCCA
This sequence comes from Evtepia sp., assembly GCA_020025735.1. GTDB lineage: Bacteria > Bacillota > Clostridia > Oscillospirales > Oscillospiraceae > Evtepia. Next base: position 9,917 of record JAHHRP010000018.1, on the reverse strand, counting down.
AACGCAGACAAAGCCAGTCGAAAAAACCAGCCTCACTCATACCCTCCACCATGATCATCATGCCACTGATGAAAATGATCGTACTCCAGTTGATGCCAGTGTTCATTTCGTTAACCATTGTCTTACCCGTATACCAGAAAGAGGTGTCTGCCATACTTTGCAGGCTTAGGGCTTCCAGCACAGCAGGCACACTCCCCATAACCAGGAGAAAAACCACCACCAAAGTCAATGCACCTGCCACAAGGGTTACTAGGTAGCGAGGGAATTTCTCACGGACGATCTCTAAAAACATGGCCACAAAAATTACTACGGCTAGAATCTGACTGAGCATTCTCGATTCCTCCCCTGGAAAAGGGTGCTAGCATGGCTCCCTTATTTTCTTACTCTAACATTATTCTATCCTACCAGTCCAGAACTCCTCAGAAAGATACTTTCAAAAGTATTTTGTCCTAGCAGCTCAAGTTTCTTCCTCATTTAACAAGTTATCTCTTTCCATTCAATGCTTTCCTATGAAGCCCAAAATACCTGAATAGAAAAAAGGAGCAGGACTCACTAGAGGGTCCTGCTCCCCATCGTTTGCTCCTGGAAGCAGTATACGATCACCTGTCAAAGTGTATGATCTCAACCTTCATGGAGAAAAGCATCAAACTTGCATAACTGGTCACAGACACCGCAGCCAACACACTGCGTCGGATCAATGACTGCTTTCTTTTCCTTCTCCTTCCAGGAGATGGCCGGACAGCCAATCCTCATACACATCTTACAGCCCTTGCACTTGTCAGGTTCTACTTGATAGGGCGGATGCTTTTCCACCGACTTGAGCAGCACACAAGGACGGCGGGTGATAATAACGGACGGCTCCGGTGCAGCCAGCTCTTCCGTAACCACTGCATCTGTTGCCTTCAAGTCATAAGGATCCACCACTCGAACACGACGGATCCCCATCGCCCGGCACAACGTCTCCAAGTCGATCTGCCCAGCAGGGTCCCCCCGCAAATTTTTGCCTGTGGTAGGGTTCTGCTGGTGACCAGTCATACCAGTGGTGGAGTTATCCAGAATAACCACCGTAGAGTTGCTCTGATTATAGGCGATATTGGCCAGCCCTGTCATACCTGAGTGCATAAACGTGGAGTCACCCAATACCGCCACAGTCTTGCTCTCACTCTCCTGACCACGGGCCTTATTGAACCCATGGATAGAGCTGACCGAAGCTCCCATACATTCACAGGTCTCAATGGCATATAAAGGCTCATAGGCGGCCAGGGTATAACAACCGATGTCTCCCAAAACCGTAGCCTTGTGTTTTGCCAGGGTGTAGAACAGACCGCGATGAGGACATCCGGCGCACAGCACAGGAGGCCGGGGTGGGATCTTCTCTCCCAGCTCGGTCCATGGCTTGGAGGTTTCCCGCAGCTTTTGGGCCACAAGGCCCTGGGAAAACTCCCCTACTAGAGGAAGCTTCTCCTTCCCCACCACAGTCAATCCCAGGGCACGGCAGTGGTCCTCAATGACTGGGTCCAGTTCCTCCAGAACGATCACCTTGTCTACCTTAGCCGCAAAGTCCAGAATCTTCTGCTGGGGCAATGGGTTGACCATTCCCAGCTTCAGCACAGATACTTTTGGGCCAAAAACCTCCCGAGCATACTGGTAGGATGTCGATGATGTGATAATACCGATGGAGGTGTCCTCCCCCATCTCCTCTCGATTCAGGTCAGTTGTTTCAGCAAATGCCTGCAACCGCTGGGTCCGAGCTTCCACGATAGGATGGCGGGGCCGCGCGTTTCCGGGAACCATGACATACTTGGCGATGTCTTTTTCATAGGGACGCAAAGGCGCTTCTTCCCGCTGGCCCAGCACAACAATGCTCTGGGAGTGAGAGATGCGGGTACATAGTTTGAGGAAAACTGGCGTGTCATACTCCTCTGAAAGCTGAAAGGCGTACTTGGCAAACTGTCGGGCTTCCTCAGAGTCTGCTGGCTCCAGCATTGGCAACTTGGCCGATGCAGCATAATGACGAGAATCCTGTTCGTTCTGGGAAGAGTGCATCCCTGGGTCATCAGCCACACAGATGACCATTCCAGCGTTAATCCCCGTGTAAGAAATCGTAAACAATGGGTCCGCAGCCACATTCAGGCCCACATGTTTCATGACACAAGCACTGCGCTGTCCGGCCAAGGCAGCACCAAAAGCCACTTCCATGGCCACTTTTTCGTTGGGGGCCCACTCACAATAAATCTCGTCGTACTTGGCGGCCAGTTCGGTAATTTCCGTGCTAGGTGTGCCAGGGTAACTGGAAATCAAGCCACAGCCGCCTTCATACAGGCCACGGGCCACCGCTTCATTTCCCAGCATCAATTTTTTCATAAAAAAACCCCTTTCCTGGGATCCCCTCCCAGGGGGACCCGGGCGGGAAATGTTTCGCTATTCAGCAGCATAATCAGTACATTTTTTTATCATATCATTCCTTCTATCATCCGTAAACCTTTTTTTGTCCAGAATTTTATTTTCGACTTTATTTTTTATGCGTTTTGTCATGTTAAGGGGAGCATTGTCTCTTCTTCTCTTGTTTTGTCGAACGATGTCGATATTTTTTGGGTTCTATTTTCCAATTTTTTCCATTTTTGTCTTGTGTTTTCTGTCCTATTGTGGTAAATTATGGATGACCAGTTGAAAACTGTTACACTTCTTGAAATATATGGGAAAACTAAACTGTCTGTTTTCCCATGAGGGGAGACATAACCGCATGGAAACGAAGAAGACCATTCTCATTGCCGATACCAGCGAGGAGTTTCGCGCCATCCTCACGGATGCCTTTCAGTCTGAGGACTGCCTGGAAGTGATAGGACAGACCAGCGACGGCCAGGAAGCCATCCAACTGGTGCAGGAACGGGCACCCGACATCCTCGTCATGGACTTGGTGTTAGGCCGTATGGACGGCTTTGACGTACTGGACGCAGTAAAGACAAAGCCCGTCAGCACCCTGATCCTCTCCAGCTTTGCCCGGGGCTGCATGGCTGAGCAGGTAGCTGCCCGCGGCGGCGATTACTACATGATGAAACCCTGCCGTATCGCCTCGGTTGTCGAGCGCGTCCGTCTGCTTGCATCTGACCGTTGGTCCGAAGACAACGAACATTCCGCTGGCCCCGGCACCGCCCGACAAAATCTGGAAGCCAACGTCACCGCAATCATCCACGAGATTGGGGTGCCCGCCCACATCAAGGGCTATCAGTATCTGCGGGAAGCCATCATTATGACCGTGGAGGATATGGATGTCATCAACGCTGTAACGAAAATCCTCTATCCTGAGGTCGCACGGAAATTCGGCACTACCGCCTCCCGCGTGGAACGGGCCATCCGTCACGCCATCGAAGTGGCCTGGGACCGGGGCGACTTGGACACCCTACAAAAATACTTCGGATTTACCGTCAGCAATTCCAAAGGAAAACCCACAAATTCTGAGTTTATCGCCATGATTGCTGACCGCTTGGTACTTCAGCGCCGCCAAGGATAACTCCACAGAAATGGGACTGCCATCATTTCCCTTTGTGCAATTTTATCTAATCTGCCCGAACCCCTCCGGTACTCTCCGTCGGGTTTCGGGCTGTTCCTTTTTGAAACCAGTAAGTTCCCTATTGACATTTCCCTTGATGCGTGGTACACTAACTGCCGTAAAATAAAGTAGGAAGGTTCCGCCTGCCTCACCTCTGTGCTTGTGCTTCAGAGGTCAATAGAGTATCGTCGCTGTCTCTCTTCGAGACATCGGCTTCTGTTGTGCGGATACCTTTTTGCGTCTTTTACGTAAGGTATCCATTTTTTATGGTTTAGAACTGGAGGTGCGTCAATCATAGCTCACACGGCTCATCAGATCAATGAAGAGATTCACGACAAGGAAGTGCGCCTGATCTCCGCCCAGGGAGAACAGCTCGGTATCCTGTCCCTGGCAGAGGCCATGGCAAAAGCCAACGAGGCCGACCTGGACCTGGTGAAGATCTCTCCCAACGCCGTCCCCCCCGTCTGCAAGCTCATGGACTATGGCAAGTACCGCTTTGAGCAAACAAAGCGGGACAAGGAGGCAAAGAAAAACCAGCGGATCGTGGAGATCAAAGAGGTACGCATGTCCCCGGGGATCGACGTCAATGATTTCAATGTCAAGGTCCGCAACGCCCAGCGGTTCCTGGCCGACGGCAACCGGGTCAAGGTCGCTGTCCGTTTTCGCGGACGGGAAATGGCCCACACAGACATCGGCAAGCGTCTGTTGGAAAAATTTGCGGCCGATTGCGCTGAGGTCGCAACCATGGACAAGGAGCCCAAGCTGGACGGACGTCACATGACCATGTTCCTGTCCTGCCGACAGAACAAAGAGAACAAAAAATAAAAAGGAGTTTTCCGCCATGCCTAAACAGAAGATCAAAACCCACAGCGGAGCCAAAAAGCGCTTTAATCTGACCAAAAGTGGCAAAGTCAAGCGCGCCCATGCCAATAAAAGCCACATCCTGAATAAGAAGACCACCAAGCGGAAACGCGGCCTCCGCGCCGGCGCTTATGCGGACAAAACCAATGAAGCCGCTATCAAGCGCATGATCCTGTATAAATAATTTTTACCACAAGACATAGGAGGCTGACATAAAATGGCAAGAGTCAAAGGCGCAATGATGACGCGCAAAAGAAGAAATAAGATCCTGAAAATGGCTAAGGGGTATTGGGGTGCTAAGTCTAAGCACTTCAAGATGGCCAATGAACAGGTTATGAAGTCCCTGACCTACGCTTATGTAGGCCGCAAGCAGAAGAAGCGTAATTTCCGTCAGCTGTGGATCACCCGGATCAGCGCCGCTTGCAAGCTCAACGGCATGAACTATTCCAACTTCATGCACGGTCTGAAACTGGCTGGCGTAGAGATCAACCGCAAGATGCTGGCTGAGATGGCCGTCAACGACAAGGCTGCTTTCACTGCTCTGACCGAGCTGTCCAAAGCAAAACTGGCCTGAGTCAAAACACCATAACGCTATTTTCGTAGCCCGAGTGTTCTCCTCGGGCTACGTTTTTTATCCAACACAAAAGCGGCGTGCAGATCTCTCTGCACGCCGCTGTCTTTTTTAAAGAATACTATACTGATTGAATATCTGGAGCAGTTCCTCCGTGGCGGTCTCCTGCTTCTCCTGCCCAGCCCGATCTAAAACAATCTGGCCGTGATGGAGCATCAGCAAACGATCTCCATACTCCACTGCATAGCGGAGATGATGGGTCACCATCATGGCCGTCAATCCTTTTTCCCGAACGATTTTACCGGTAAGCACCATGATGGTTTCCGCAGTCTTAGGATCCAGGGCTGCTGTATGCTCGTCCAAAATAAGGAACTTCAATGGGGTCATGGTTGCCATGAGCAGAGCCACAGCTTGACGCTGTCCACCAGACAAGGCACCCATCTTCACTTCCATCTTATCCTCCAGGCCAAGGCCCAAAGAAGCAAGCTCATCACGATAAAATGCAATCCGCTTTCGGTTAATCCCAAAACCCAGACCAAAGGTTTTCCCTTTGTTATCCGCCAAGGAAAGGTTTTCCAACATGGTCAGGTTGGGACAGGTGCCCAAAGACGGATTTTGATATACTCGGCCAATGGATGCATACCGCTGGTAATCCTTCTGCTTACGAATACTTTTGCCATCTATGAGTATATCGCCTCCATCCAGAGGAATCGACCCGCACAATAAATTCAGCAGCGAGGTCTTCCCTGAGCCATTGCTGCCCACAATAGAAACAAACTGACCATCCGGCACAACAAGATGAAACCCATCAAACAGTTTCAGTTCCGTTACCGTTCCCGCGTTATAGATTTTTCTAATCTCCCGCAGCTCAAGCATGGATGATCTCCTCCCCTCTTCGGCCCGCGACCACCAGCACCACCAGGAAGAGTGCAGCTGTGATGAACTTGAGCATGTGTGCCGGCAAGCCAGCATTGATCGCAATTTGGACACAGAATTTATACAAGATGCTCCCCAGCAGTACCGCTGTGGTCCCTTTTGGTGTCGCTAAGAAGCGTAGTCCTTTCACCTTCCGCATCCCCTGGGCAACCTTGGACCGTGCAAAAAAGCGGATGATGGAAATGCCTATGATGACCGTCGCCAAGCCGAAAACCACCTGTCCAATGCCCATAACCGCAGAGTAACTTCTCTGTTCCTGGCACAGTACGCCGCCGCACAAGGCCACCAGCGCATTGGCAATAACTACCCCTAAAACCTTCATATTCCCTTTATTTTTTGCCAGTGCGGTCACCAAGGTGCTGTTGTCCCCCACCGCTCGGAGAAGCAATCCTGACTTGGTGCAGAAGTACAGATCCAACAGAACCTTAACAGCCACTGCCAGCACCAGCGCAACCACCAGTTTCCTTCCCGATAAAGTCAGATCTCCCAGCAGTGCCATGACAGGGGGGGAGGTAAAGATGGTGTCTATTGCCCGCTCCACTGTCACATTAGAGCCAGCAATGACCAGGTTAATCGAGGAGAGCGCTGTCATGGTGATGATGCCAGCCAGCAGATCCCGTACCCCCAGTCGCACATGAATGAAGCCTGTGCATAGGCCCGCCACTGCTCCAGCACCCGCCGCACACAAAAGTGTGAGCCAAGGGTTCACGCCACCCAGCAGGAGAATGGCCGTCACCGCCGCACCCAGGGGAAAACTGCTGTCTACCGTCAAGTCGGGAAAATCCAGGACAGAATAGGTGATATACACGCCATAAGACAGCAGCGCATAAATCAAGCCCTGGGTTAATGTAGAAACGATCAAGTCTGACATCCTGTCAATTCCTCCTTCTGGTTTAGGCAGTCTCCCCTACCTCTTGCGCCGTCTTCGCCACTTCATCAGGCAAGGTCAGACCCATCTTGGCCAGCGCCTTGCTGTTGGTATAGAGGGAAAAGTTTTCAATCACTTCATAGGGCAAATCTTGGCAGACAGCCTCACCAGTAAGTACCTTTGCCGCCAGTTTTCCTGTTTGAATGCCCAGCTGAATATAGTCCAGCCCCGCACCGGCCACACAGCCTAACTTCATCTGCTCAATCTCAGAGCCATAAACGGGAATCTTCGCTTCATTGGTCTTTTCCAAAATGGAACCCAGCACCCCAACTACATTATTGTCGGTAAGGTTAGAAAAGCAATCCACCCCCTTGGCAATGAGGGAATCTACCGCCTGTGTCACCTCTGCCTGGGCAGTAATCCCTACCGCCTCAATGGTAAAACCATACGCGGCAGCCTTTTCCTGATACACCCCAAGAGAGTAAACAGAGTTTGCCTCACTGGTCGTATAAACTATCCCGATGCGTTTGGCCTCAGGCTGGAGGGCACGGATTAGTTTCAATTGCCCCTCCACGGGCAGCACATCAGATGTCCCGGTGATATTCCCAGAATCTAGTTTGGCCCCCACCGGGTCTGTGATCGCAGTGAAGATGACAGGGATATCTTTGTCTTCGGCAGCAGCATAGCAGGCAGTCGCTGCGGAGGTCGCAATTCCTACCATTAGGGCTGCATCCTCAGCAGAGAATGCCTGTGCAATCTGAATGGCCATATTGTCATCAAAACTAGCATTCTGGTAATCAATGGTGTAGTCGGTACCTTCCTTCAAGCCAGCCTCTTCCAGACCTTTCAGAAATCCTTCTCGGCAGTTATTCAGAGAGGCGTGCTGACCATACTGGCTGACCCCGATAATGGGGACTTTTCCCTCCCCTTGGGCTGCATTCCCCCGATCACCATTCCCTCCACCACAGGCAGCCAGACCCAAAACCATAGCCAAGGACAGCACACCACAAAACAGTTTTTTCAGATTTTTCATGTCAATTCTCTCCTTTTGATTTCCTTTTGATGGGGACACGGTCCTCCTTTGGCCAAAAGATGGACAACAAAAAAAGCCTTGCTCCACTCGTTTTTCAACGAAATGGGACAAGACTATAACTCCTGCGGTACCACCCAACTTGGCGCATTGCGCCCGCTCCTTTCACATACCATCATATGTGCCGCCCGGATAACGGGTGCGGTCCCCGTCGGCCACTACTTGCCCCTGTGGGGTGTTCGCTCCGCCCTCGTAAGGCCATTCTCTCTTCACTGTCCCGCTACGCTTCCACCGTCCGCAGCTCTCTAAAGGGCTGAATGAAAAGGTACTCTTCTTACTCACTGGTTTTTTAATTTAATTTTTCTCATGATAGCACGTTCCATACGCTTCGTCAAGACTCATTTTTCTGCCATCGGAATATCCTTCCCTCTTGCAGCGCTTGAGGGATTCTGTTATGATAACTGTGCGAGGATAAAAACACATCCTGGAAAGAAAAACATCGTGGGCACTAACAGGATCTCAAAACCTGTCCATAAAACAGACTGCGGACCCACTGGAACAAAGGGGACGTTCCAGTGGGTCCGCATCTTTTTCAATGAATTAGAATTGAGAAAAGTATTCTAATGGGGTTGGTAAAAAAGTATCCTCAAATGTGCCGCTTCTTCATGGAGAGGTAATCAGACCACTCCTGTGCAGCTGCGATGCCACCCAGACCAGCTGGCAAGATCAGCAACAGACCGGGTGCCTGGGGCAGATAACTCAAGGCAACCACATAGGCAGCCAGCATCACCAACCAAAGCAACAAATTCACAAGATGAGATCTTCTCGTTTTCATAATAATTCTCCTTTCTCGAGAATGAAACCATATAAGAAAAGGAAGTTTCTCCGACCAGTCTGCTTGCTTTCTCTTTCTGCTTGCATTATACTAAACCCACCTCTCTTTGTAAAACGAGGAAAACGCATCCTTTTCATCAGTTTTTCTGGGGAAAAGAAACACATGGAACACCCATCAGTTTTTTTGATGGAAAGGAGGACTTATGGATCAAAACAAATGCGTTGCCCTGCTCACCGCCATTGATCTGGGGAATCTGACGCGGGCCGCGGAACAGCTGGGCTACACCCAGTCCGGCCTAAGCTACGTCATCAAAACATTAGAGACGGAAATAGGTTTTCCATTGCTTGTCCGTTCTCGCGCAGGTGTTCGGCCTACGGATGACTGTCAGCGTATCCTACCGCTGCTGCGGGCTCTGGAACGAAAAAACCGACAACTAGATGAAAAAGTAGCTGCCATCCGGGGCTTGGCAGTCGGGACCGTGTCGCTTGCCACCTTTCCTTCTATTTCTCGCTTCTGGCTGCCCCAGATCTTGCGAGACTTTGCTCTACAATGCCCTGGTATTACTGTCTCAATCCGGGAAAGTGGCCAGGAAGAGTTGGACGAATGGCTGCGGGAAGGTGCCGTAGACTTGGCTTTTTGCAGTCATCACAAAGGCTCCCAAAACTACTGGATTCCCTTTCTGGAAGATGAAATCTGGGCTGTGGTCCCGCAAAATCATCCCCTTGCAGACTGCCCAGAGCTCTCTCTGGACCAGTTGGCCAATGAACCCTTCATTCTAGAGGACCGTGCCTATGACTATGATATCTCTCGCGTCATTCGTGAAGCAGGCGTCCGCCCCAATGTCCGCTGGACCTCAAAGGATGAGTTAGCCATTCTGGCCATGGTCCGGCTGGAGTTGGGCGTATCCCTGATGCCTGCCCTCTATCTTCATGAAGAACATCCAGGCGTCACAGTCCGTCCCTTGATCCCCCGTGCTCATCGGCAGTTGGGTGCATCCCTGCCAGACCCTGAGAACCTCTCCCCTGCTGCCCGGCGGTTCCTAATCAGCGCCCGGAAAACCATGGGGGTTTCCCGCTGAAAGCAACTTTTCTTCTCTTCTGTAAAAACGCCCTTGGACCACTCCAGTCCAAAGGCGTTTCAAATATACTCAAACAAAAAAACACATGATGCAACGGATATTGCATCCATTGCATCATGTGTTTGGTGACCCGTCGGGGATTCGAACCCCGGACACCCTGCTTAAAAGGCAGGTGCTCTGCCGACTGA
>JAHHRP010000017.1 GCA_020025735.1 Evtepia sp. | reverse complement strand
CCCTGACCCCCGGCTCCATCTGCACCGATCCCCGTTCCACCGTGCATTATCTGGTCACGGAGTATGGCATGATTAACCTCAAGGGTCTGAACACCTGGCAGCGTGCCGAGCAGATCATCTCGATCGCACATCCCCAGTTCCGTGATGAACTCATCAAGGATGCTGAGAAGATGGGCATTTGGAGACGCTCCAACAAGCGGTAAGTTTTTGTTTTTGCGATCCCCCTGGGCCTTTTTGGTCCGGGGGGATTTTTTCTGTCTGAAAAAACCGTCCATTCCTGGCCAGGTCTGGAGGATATCGACAGGCTTCGGAGGATTTCCTTTCCAAAAAATGGTAAACTATGGATGTTCTATGAAGGGAGGTAAGAGAAATGCCGGTTTTATATCGCCGGGGATTGCTGGAAAGCACCCGTGTGACCATGCTCTCGCCGGGAGATATTTCGCCCAACCCGGATCAGCCACGGCGCTATTTTGACCCGGACGGTCTGAAGGAGCTGGCAGAGAGCATCAAGGCTCATGGCATCTTGCAGCCTCTGTCCGTTCGGCGAAAGGGGGGCGGGAAATATGAGCTGATTGCTGGAGAGCGGCGGCTGCGGGCGGCGGTGATCTGTGGGTTGACTCAGGTACCGTGTCTAGTGCTGGAGGTTTCTCGGGAAAACTCCTGTCTCCTCTCCCTCATTGAGAATCTCCAGCGGCGGGACCTGGACTTCTGGGAGGAAGCCAAGGCTCTGGAACGGCTGACCACCGTGTATGGGTTATCCCAGGAGGAGGTGGCCACGAAGGTGGGGAAATCTCAATCTTCGGTGGCCAATAAGCTCCGCCTTCTGCGTCTGCCACAGGAGGTGCTTAACCTGTTGCGGCAGAACGGTTTCACGGAGCGTCATGCCCGGGCGCTGCTGCGTCTGCCGACCCCGGAAGCCCAGCGGGAGGGGGCGATCCGTCTGGTCCGAGAGGGATGGACGGTGGCCCGCACGGAGAGCTATGTGGAGGAGGTCCTTGGGGACCAGAATCGTGGGCGGAAAATCCGTCGGCCACTGTTCATCCGTGACGTGCGATTTTTCCTGAACACATTGGACCACAGTCTCACCGTCATGCGTTCGGCGGGAGTGGATGCCAAATGCCAACGGGTGGAGGAAGGAGACGATATCTTATTGACCATACGCATTCCCAAGGCGAAGGTTCCCAGTGGGGGCCAGAACTGAGGGGGGTTTCCTAGCAGATCCTTTCACTTTTGGATGGATGTTTCACGTGAAACATCCATCTTTTTTCTCATTCTCTGGGGAGGAATGGCAGTGGGAAAACCGGGAATTGAGGGAAATATGGCTTGCAAAAGCCCGGTAATGTGGGTATAATTTAAGTCTGGACCCATTACAGACAATGGGTCACTTTTGCAGAGAACCATAGAAAGCACGGGAAAAGGAGGAAGGACCATGGGGAAAACCATCGCCTTTGTCAACCAAAAGGGCGGGGTGGGAAAAACCACCAGCTGTGTGAATTTGGGTGCTTGCCTCCAGGCGGCTGGGGCGAAGGTCCTGGTGTGTGACTTTGATCCCCAGGGCAATGCGACTTCGGGGTTTGGAGTGGATAAGGGGGCTGTTTTCCCTACGATTTATGACGTTCTGATCGGCAGTGCGCCGGTGGAAAACGCCATTGTGCAGACCAAGTATGGGGATATTTTGCCAGCAAACAAAGCCTTGGCAGGGGCCACGGTGGAGATGATCGCCATGGATCGCCGAGAGTACTTGTTGAAGGCAGCCTTGTCTGGTGTGGTGGAACGCTATGACTTTCTGCTCATTGACTGCCCCCCTTCCTTGGAACTGCTGACCCTCAACTGCCTGTGCGCGGCGGACACCGTTTTGGTGCCCGTCCAGTGTGAATACTATGCCTTGGAGGGATTGAGTGATTTGCTGTCCACCATTCGGATCGTGAAGGGCAGACTCAACCCTGCCATCGAGCTGGAGGGATTGCTGCTGACCATGTATGATGGGCGGACAAACCTTTCCCTTCAGGTGGCCGAGGAGGTCAAACGACACTTCCCCGGTAAGGTTTTTGCCACTGTGATCCCCCGCAATGTCCGGCTCTCTGAGGCACCCAGCCATGGGAAACCGGTCTTGGCGTACGATGGCAGTTCTCGGGGATCGGTGGCGTACAAACGATTGACAGAGGAACTGCTGGCCTGCAATCCTCTGCCTGGAAAGGAAGGATAACATGGCATTAGGAAGAGGGCTGGATGCCTTGCTGGGAGACACCTCCCTTCAGGCCCAGACCGGAGGTTCGGTAAGCCTTCCCATTGCCCAAGTGGAGCCAGGCCTGAACCAGCCTAGAAAACATTTTGACGAGGAGACCTTGGCAGATCTGGCCGCTTCGATCCGCCAGCACGGTATTTTGCAGCCCTTGACGGTTCGCCGTCTGGCTTCGGGATACTACCAGATTGTTGCCGGGGAACGCCGTTGGCGCGCGGCCCGTTTAGCAGGTCTGACAGAGGTTCCCGCGATGATTATTGAGGCAGATGACCGAAAGGTAATGGAACTGGGACTGATCGAGAACCTCCAGCGGGAAGACTTGAACCCCATGGAAGAGGCAGCCGGATACCGGACCCTTGTTCAGGAGTATGGATTGACGCAGGAGGAGGCGGCCCGGCAGGTGAGCAAATCCCGGCCAGCGGTGGCCAACGCCATGCGTCTGCTGGCACTGCCGCAGGAGGTCCAATGGCTTATCGAACAGGGAAGCCTTTCAGCGGGCCATGGGCGGGCATTGCTGGCACTCCCCTCTCCCGAGGCGCAGATCGCGTTTGCAGAAGAGATCCGAGCCAAGAATTACTCTGTCCGGGAGACGGAGGAGAAGATCCGACAGCGTCTGCAAGAGGCAGACCACCCCCCGGAAGAAAAGGAACCTTCTCCCCTGCGCCTGTATTTTAAAGAAGCAGAACGCCAGCTCACTGCTGGGCTAGGGCGCCGGGTGACCATCACCCAGGGCAAGAAAAAGGGAAAGATCGCCTTGGAATACTATGACCAGGAGGATTTGGAAGTGCTGATGCAGGCCCTTTCTGCCCTGTCCCATGGAAAGGAGGGTGATACCCTGTGAATCAGGAAGAGACCCCAAAGACATCAACTGAGGGGGGAGCCATCCCCCCCCAACCAGAGATCCCAACCCCGAAGCGTGGCCCGAACCGGAGCAGACCGGTGAAGGTCTATCTTACGGTGTTATTCTGTGCGGCCCTGCTGCTTCTGGTAATTTCTTTTGTCATGCAGCAGCGGAACCACATGGCCTTACAAGATTTGAACGAAGCCATTCTGGATACGCAGGAGGTTGCCAGCCTCCAGGTAGAGAATCAACGGCTCCAGTACGAGGTGGAGAAGAAGAAATCGCTGGAAGAAAAGATCGCGGAGCAAGAGCGGCAGCTGAAAGCCTTGGAGTGGCTGCGGCAGATCGAGGAAGCGGTCCGCACTTCTTACACCGATGCTGAAGTGCTGGTGAAGGAGTTTGAAAAGACTGGGCTGGAGGAGGCACTGCCTGACCAGCCGGTGATAGAAGGAACCAAGTCCCCTGCTGAAAGTTATCGGACCATTTACGCGATGCTGTTTTAAGAGAGAAAAGGGGATGTTTCACGTGAAACATGCCATGGATTGCAAAGAAATGATGAGGTGATACCAATGCTGGACATTAAGCGCATCAAAGAAGATCCTGAAAAAGTGAAAGCTGGTCTGCGAGCCAAAGAGGTCAACTGCGACCAGGAAGTGGATCGGATCCTGGTTCTGGACAAAGAGCGCCGGGATATTATCTATGCCACCGAACAGATGAAAGCCGAGCAGAACAGGGTGTCTAAGACCATTCCTCAGCTGAAAAAGGCTGGAGAAGATACGACACCTGTCTTTCAGCGGATGAGTGAACTGAAAGCGCAGATCGCGACCAATGATGAAAAACTTCGGACTGTGGAGGGCGAATACCGTGTCTTGATGTTCTCCCTGCCCAACCTGCCAGATGATGATTTGGCCGCTGGAGGGAAAGAGAACAATGAACCCCTGCGCTATTTCGGAGAGCCGCATCAGTTTGAGTTTGAGCCAAAGCACCATGTGGATCTGTGCACGGACTTGGGGCTGATTGACTATACCCGAGGCGTTAAACTGGCGGGTTCCGGTTTCTGGATGTATACTGGCCTGGGTGCCCGGTTGGAATGGGCTTTGCTGAATTACTTCATCGACAGCCATTTGGCCGATGGGTATGAGTTTATCCTCCCTCCCCACATGCTGGAGTACCAATGTGGAGAGACTGCTGGACAGTTCCCCAAGTTTGCAGATGAAGTTTATAAAATTCAAAATCCCACCGATGACCGGATGCACTATATGCTTCCCACGGCAGAGGCTGCACTGGCCAGCATTTACCGGGACGAGATTCTATCTGAAGCTGATTTGCCCAAAAAATTCTTTGCCTATACCCCCTGCTTCCGCCGGGAGGCAGGTTCGGCCCGGGCAGAGGAACGTGGTATGGTCCGTGGGCACCAGTTTAATAAAGTGGAGATGTTCCAGTTCACCCGTCCAGAAGATTCCAACGATGCCTTTGATGAGCTGGTTGCCAAAGCTGAGAATCTGGTCAAAGGGCTAGGCTTCCATTTTCGTACTGTGAAACTGGCCGCCGGAGACTGTTCCGCTTCGATGGCCCGGACGTACGATATCGAGATCCAGATTCCTTCAATGCAGGGCTATAAGGAGGTTTCCTCCGTGTCCAATGCCCGGGACTATCAGGCCCGTCGGGGCAATATGCGCTTCCGTCGGGAGAGTACCGGGAAGCCCGAGTTTCTTCATACGCTTAACGGCTCTGGCCTGGCTACCAGCAGAATCTTCCCAGCTATGGTGGAGCAGAATCAGCTCAAAGATGGCAGCATCAAGATTCCAGAGGTGCTCCAGAAGTATATGGGCGGTATGGAGATGATCAGCAAGAAGTGAGTACAGCCCTAAACACCTTTGGAAGGAGGGTTTCCCATGGAATCTGACAACCGAGCGCAAGAGCCTCTCCCCTCCCCTGACGAGGAACAGGGTGCCGCATCGTCTGCGGCACAAGAGCCTGCCCAACCTGCGGAGAAGAAGCCGTATGAACCATACAGCAAAAAAACCCGGCTGCTGGCCTGGATAGGAATTGCCTTTATGGTGTTTTTGGTCATAATGTATACCTACGCCTTTTCCTCCGGTGTGATCTTAAAATATTGAGGTGACTGCCATGACAGAGCAGGAAAAAAAAGCCTTGTGTCAGGGGCTGGATCGGTTAGGGGTGGCTTACACCCCTGAGATGGTGGAAAAGCTGCGTCTCTATTGCAGCCGCCTGCTGGAGAAGAACCAGGTGATGAATCTGACAGCCATCACCGATCCAGCCAATGTGGTGACATACCATTTTCTGGACAGCGCCGCGCTGCTGCCCAGCCGGGCGTTGGGAGGAAGGAACGTGATCGACGTAGGGACTGGCGGAGGCTTCCCCGGCCTGGTGCTGCGGATTCTGGACCCTACCATTCATCTGACCCTGCTGGATAGCCTGGGCAAGCGAATCGACTGGTTGACGGAGCTGTGCCAGGAGCTGGACTTGCCCGATGTGGAACTGGTCAAAGGACGGGCAGAAGAGCTTTCTCGTGGAAAGGGTTATCGGGAGAAGTATGATGTGGCAGTGTCCCGGGCGCTGGCTGCTATGCCTGTGCTGGCAGAGTTGTGTATGCCATATGTGAAACCCGGCGGCCTGTTCCTGGCCATGAAGAGCAACAAAACGGATGAGGAGATCCAAGCCGCCGAGCCAATCATCCAGGCCATGGGGGGCGAAACGCCTTTTGTTATGGATTATCTCTTGCCTGGAACCGAGGTCTACCACCGTGTGGTGACTATTTTTAAGGCCAGTCCCACCCCTGGGACATATCCTCGAAAATGGACGAAAATAAAGGAGACAAAGTTTTAGTGTCTTTGCACAAAAAATGGTTGCAAGCGCTGTGCCTTTATGGTACAATGGAGCAGAAGTTTCAGGAGGTATGGCAGTGAGCAGTGTAATCGTCATCACGTCCGGCAAGGGCGGCACAGGGAAAAGTTCTCTGACCGCAGGGTTAGGCACCGCTTTGGCGCTCCAAGGGCATCAGGTCCTGTGTATTGACGGTGATGTGGGCCTGCGGAACCTGGACATTACCCTGGGTATGACCGATGCAGCGCTGATGGATTTCAGTGATGTGATTTCAGGTCGGTGTCCGTTGGACCGGGCAGTAGCACCGCATCCTTCTGTCTCTGGCGTGTATCTTCTCACCGCACCCATCACGCTGCCGGACGACTTCCCTGGGGAGACGGGCTTTCGGGATCTGTTGGAGCAGGCCCGGCAAGTCTATGATTATATCCTCATTGATTCTCCTGCTGGTTTAGGGGTAGGGTTCCGTTTGGCGGTCTGCGGTGCGGATCGGGCTATCGTGGTGGCAATGAATGAACCCTCCTCTTTGCGGGATGCGCAGCGAGTGGTGATTCAGTTGGCCGATTTGGCCACGGTGCATCTGGTGGTCAATCGCGTCCGCCCGCGTCTGTTGCGGCGGCAGAAAGCCACCATCGACGACGCCATGGACGCGGCAGGATTGCCCCTGCTTGGTCTGGTGCCTGAGGATGCAAAAGTGGTTCTGGCGGCCGCCAATGGCCAGCCGCTGGCCAAGTTTGCCAACCGGGGTGCTGTAAAAGCGTATGAGAATATCGCCCGCCGCCTGACAGGAGAGCAGGTCCCGCTGATGCGGATTCACTGAATCTGCTGCCATCCCCTCCCCCCATTTTTTGTGTGGAGTGTTCCCTTTTAGTACTCCACCCAGCGAAAGGATGATCCAAGAATGAATATCGCGTTGATGAGTCATGACCACAAGAAAGAGCTGATGGTGCAGTTCTGTATCGCTTATTGCGGTGTGTTGTCTAAGCACACGGTTTGCGCTACCAACACCACTGGCCGCCTTGTTGCAGAGGCAACTGGCCTGCCTGTGCGTCTGTTTCTCTCTCATGCCCACGGGGGCAGCCAACAGATCGGTGCCCGGATTGCTTACAATGAGATTGACATGGTCCTGTTTTTCTCGGACCCTCAGTCCAGTGACCTGGACCCTGATCTGAAGTACATCAATCAGATGTGCGACCAGTATAATATTCCTTTCGCCACCAATGCTGCCACGGCGGAAATCTTGATCCACGGACTGGAGCGAGGCGATCTGGACTGGAGAGAGATCATCAATCCTTCCCTGAAGCCAGTTACAGTTTAAGGTACATTTCCAATGCCCAAACGTAAAAAGTGCGTCCTCGTTCCGGCATTTTGCCCAGGGACGAAGGCGCACTTTTTGTAGATGGAGTACCATTTGTGTATGATACCGGTGATTGCCGGTGCTGCCCGGGGCAGAATCAGCTCCGGGCAAGTGTTGTAAAGACCTGTTTTGAAAGTGAGGAAAAGAAGATGGAACGGATCAAACCTCGGACATTGTCCGGTTTTATGGAGCTGCTTCCCGCAGCACAAACGCAGTTTGAGCGGATGGTATCCGCCCTGCGGGAGACGTATGGTCTCTATGGATTTACCCCGCTGGATACCCCAGTGATCGAATCGGCGGAGATTTTACTGGCAAAGGGCGGCGGCGAAACTGAGAAGCAGATTTACCGCTTCACCAAAGGGGACAGCGATCTGGCGCTGCGCTTTGACCTGACAGTGCCGCTGGCCAAGTATGTGGCCCTGCACTACGGGGAGCTGACGTTCCCCTTCCGCCGCTATCAGATTGGGAAGGTTTATCGGGGAGAGCGGGCCCAGCGGGGACGGTTCCGGGAGTTTTACCAGTGCGATATTGACGTGATTGGAGATGGGAAACTGGATATCACCAATGAGGCAGAGATTCCTGCAATCATTTATCAGGCCTTTACCTCTCTGGGGCTGGAGCGGTTCAAGATCCGGGTGAACAACCGAAAAATTCTCACGGGGTTTTATGATATGCAGGGGTTGGCCCAGCAAGCTGGGGAGATCATGCGAACCGTGGACAAGCTGGATAAGATTGGTGAGAAGAAGGTCCAAGCGCTGTTGATGGAGCAAGGGGTTTCGGCGCAGGCAGCGCAGGAGATTCTGGATTTCATTGCCATTACAGGGGACAACCAGACGGTTTTGGCAGCGCTGGAAGGGTATCGCGGCCGCAGTGAGATCTTTGACCAGGGTCTGGAGGAACTTGGCTTGGTGGTAAAGTATCTGGGGGCTTTTGGCGTGCCGGAGGATCACTTTGCCGTGGATCTTACCATTGCACGGGGCTTGGACTACTACACCGGCACGGTTTACGAGACGGTGATGCTGGACCACCCGGAGATTGGGTCCATTTGTTCTGGCGGCCGGTATGACAATCTGGCGGAGTATTATACGGACAAAAAACTGCCTGGGGTGGGGATTTCCATTGGTCTGACACGGCTGTTCTATGTGCTGGGAGAGCAGGGCTATCTCAACGAAGGCTTGGTGACAGCGCCGGCAGATGTACTCATCCTGCCCATGACGGAGGATCAGACGGCAGCCATTGCCTTTGCAACCCAACTGCGTCAGGCGGGGGTCCGGGCGCAGATTTATGGGGAGCAGAAGAAGTTCAAGGCAAAGATGAGCTATGCGGATAAACTGGGCATTCCCTATGTGGTCTTTCTCGGGGAGGAAGAGATTGCTCAAGGGGTTGTAAAGGTGAAGGAAATGACGACAGGAGAGCAGGAGGTCTTCTCCCCTACCCAGGCGGTGCAGACCATTGCGGAGGTCATAGCACAGCGGGCCCAAGGGAAGCCCATCCGGGAAAAGGGCTGAGGGTGCTGGGATGAAGAGGAAGAAGGAAGGGGCAGTGGGCTTGGTGCTCATTGCCATTGTGATTGTGGTGGCAGTGCTTTTCTTCCGGCCCAAGAGTTTGGAAAGCGCACTGGGCAAAGGGTTTGTCAGCACGGATGTGGCGGAGATCACAGCGCTTCTGGTTCCAGTGGGAGGAGAAGAGACCACGGTGGAGATTCTCCCCACAGACCAGGCATTCCCTAGTTTGTTGGCCTTGCTTCAGACGCCAACCTACTCCTTTACCTTTTCCAAACAGGAAGAGGCTTCGTTGAATACCCAGGTGACACTGACTCTGTCTAACCGCCAGGGAGAGGTTTGGGAGTATCACTTCCAGGGCGGGAAACTGATTGAGGCAGGGGTCCCAGGGGCACGCAAGAGCTATCAGATTTCTGGTGGTCAGGAGAGCCAGCAGAAGATATTGGATTTCCTGCTGGAGCAAACAGAGGGATAAGGATACCCATGCCTTGACCTGTCAGGTTCGAGACGGTGAAAGTTTTCAGCAATCCCTTCTGGACTTCCTGCTGCAACAGGAGTACACTATACAAGAATACTTCCCCTTTTAGGAGTGAAACAATGGATACATTACAGAATTTCCGCCGCACGGACTACTGCGGCACGTTTAACGCGGAGAATATCGGTCAGGAGATTTCCGTTTGCGGCTGGGTCCAGCGGCAGCGGAACCTGGGCGGTTTGATCTTTGTGGACTTGCGGGACCGCACGGGTCTGCTTCAGCTTTCCTTTGACGACAGCACCCCCCGGGATCTTTTTGAAAAGGCATCGTCTCTCCGGGGCGAATATGTCATTGCGGCCACAGGCACTGTCCGGGAGCGGGAGTCCAAAAACCCTGATCTGCCCACAGGGGACATTGAGGTAAAAGTCACTGAACTGCGCCTGTTGGCCAGGGCAGAGACGCCTCCCTTTGAGATCGTGGAGAACTCCGATGTAAAGGATGTCGTTCGTCTGAAATACCGTTATCTGGACTTACGCCGTCCAGATATGCAGCGGATGATTGCCCTGCGGCATAAGATTGTGAAAATCTGCCGGGATTATTTTGATGAACAGGGCTTTTTGGAAATTGAGACACCGATTCTCACCAAGTCTACACCGGAGGGGGCAAGGGATTATTTGGTGCCCTCGCGGGTACATCCAGGGAAGTTCTATGCGCTGCCCCAGTCTCCCCAGCAGTACAAACAGCTTCTGATGCTTTCGGGCTTCGACCGCTATTTTCAGATCGCCCGCTGCTTCCGGGACGAGGATCTGCGAGCAGATCGTCAGCCGGAGTTTACCCAAGTTGACTTGGAGATGTCCTTCCTGGACGAGGAGCAGATCCAAACCATTCAGGAGGGCTTCCTGAAGCGGGTGTTCAAGGAAGTGCTGGATGTGGAAGTACAGACCCCCTTCCTGCGGATGCCCTGGCGAGAAGCGATGGACCGGTTTGGTTCGGACAAACCTGATCTGCGGTTTGGCTTTGAACTGAAGGACATTTCCGACCTTGTAAAAGACTGCGGCTTTGGGGTTTTTGCGGATGCAGTGAAGGCAGGAGGTTCGGTCCGGCTGATCAATGTGGACGGTCACGCGAAGGAGTTCCCCCGGAAGAAGATCGACAAGTTGGGTGAGTTTGTCAAGACGTATAAAGCCAAAGGTCTGGCTTGGGCTAGGATGCTGGACGGCAAGGTGACGTCCTCCTACCAGAAGTTCCTCACCGAGGAGGAGAATGCGGCCATTCTCGAGCGTGCTGGGGCCAAGGACGGGGATCTGGTGCTGATTGTGGGCGATGGCAAGGATGACGTGGTGTTTGCTGCACTGGGGGCGCTGCGTGTGGAGTGCGCCAAGCAGCTGGGCATTCTGGACCCCAACGACTTCAAGTTCCTGTGGGTCACAGAGTTCCCCATGTTCGAGTGGTCTGAAGAGGAGGAGCGGTATCAGGCCATGCACCATCCCTTCACCGCGCCTATGCTGGAGGATGAGGATAAGATGCTCACGGACAAGGCCAACTGCCGTGCTAGAGCCTATGACATTGTGCTCAACGGCACGGAACTGGGCGGTGGGTCCATCCGAATCAATACCCCTGAGATGCAGACGAAGGCATTCCAGGCGTTGGAAATTTCCGATGAGGATATTCAGGAACGGTTTGGGCATTTGGTGAATGCGTTCCAGTACGGTGCCCCACCCCACGGGGGCCTGGCCTATGGTCTGGATCGGTTGGTGATGCTCATGACGGGGGCGACATCCATTCGGGATGTGATTGCGTTCCCGAAGGTCCAAAATGCATCGGACCTGATGATGAGCTGCCCGGACGTGGTAGATGCCAAGCAGTTGGATGACCTGTCCATTGCAGTGACTCGGATGGAAGAGCCGCCGGTGGAAGAGGAATAAGGAATTTTGCCGATACAAAGAGAATCTTAGTAGGTTAATCGAGCATACTGTCAGCGGAGAACCTGTTTCCAGATTACTGTGTAACGAAAAAAGGCCAAAGGGGGAAATCTTTCCCCCTTTGGCCTTTTTCTAGGTATGAATCCCTCACAGGTCCAGCAGCAGCTCCACTGGGCAGTGGTCGCTGCCAAAGATCTCGCTGTGGATGGCGGCGTCCGTGACCTGAGGCATCAGACGGTCAGAGACGATGAAGTAATCAATGCGCCATCCGGCGTTCTTCTCCCGGGCGTGGAAACGGTAACTCCACCAAGAATATGCCCCTTCCAGATCGGGATATTTGGCCCGGAAGGTATCTGTGAAGCCAGTGGAGAGCAGATGGGTCATCTTCTCCCGCTCCTCGTCGGTGAAGCCGGCGTTGCGGCGGTTGGTCTTGGGATTTTTTAGGTCAATCTCCTGGTGGGCCACATTCAGGTCCCCACATAGAACAACAGGCTTCTTCTCATCCAATTTTTTCAGATGAGCCAGAAAAGCATCCTCCCAAGTCATGCGGTAGTCCAGACGTTTCAAGCCGTCCTGGGAGTTGGGGGTGTAGCAGCAGACCAGATAAAAGGCGGGAAACTCAGCGGTAATGACCCGCCCTTCATGATCGTGTTCCTCAATCCCCAGACCGTAAGTTACCGACACAGGCGCGGCTTTGGTAAAGACCGCTACCCCGGAATAGCCCTTCTTTTCAGCGCTGTTCCAGAACTGGTGATAGCCTGGCAGGTCCAATGCGAGCTGTCCTGTATGATGCTGCAATTTGGTCTCCTGCAAGCAGAAGATGTCTGCATCCAGGGCCTGAAAGGAGGCCATGAAGTCTTTTTTCAGACAGGCCCGCAGGCCATTGACGTTCCAGGAAATGAGTTTCATAGAAACGGTCCTCTCTTTCTGATAAACGAATAAAAGCCGGCGGAGCGAGGAAACAAACTCGCCCGCCGGCACGGTGATGGTAGATTATGCGTTTTCGTGGGCCAAGATGGCATCTGCCACAGGGTCCAGATAGTTGCGTTCCATGCTCTCCACGGTACCTTGATCCATGGCAGCAGCCATAGCGGGATCAATGGGGATTTGGGCCAGTACCTTTACATTCATTTCGGCAGCTACCTGATCCAGGTTGCTTTTTCCAAAGATGTTGTGCTTTTCCCCACAATTCGGACATTGGAAATAGCTGTAATTCTCTACCACACCCAGAATGGGTTTGCTCATCATGTCGGCCATACGCACAGCCTTGGTGACGATGAGAGAAACCAAGTCCTGGGGGGAGGTGACGACTACGATCCCATCCACAGGGATGGACTGAAAGACGGTCAAGGGGACATCACCCGTTCCAGGCGGCATGTCGATAAACAGATAGTCCAGCTCGCCCCAGCGCACGTCAGTCCAGAACTGCTTGACGACGTTGCCCAGCAGGCTGCCGCGCCACACAACGGGATCTCCCTTGTTCTCCAGCAGCAGGTTCAAAGAGATGACCTTGATACCGCCCGACGTAAGTTCGGGGAAGATGCTCTCGCCATCACCCACAGCCCGGGAGTCCAGACCGAAAGCGGTAGGGATAGAGGGGCCAGTGATGTCAGCGTCCATAATGCCAACCTGAAATCCTCTCTTGGCCATGGCGGCAGCCAGAGAGGCGGTGGTGGAGCTTTTGCCCACGCCACCCTTGCCGGACATGATGGCATAGACATGCTTGATGGAAGAATCCTTATTCAAGGGAGCAATAAGGTCTTTGGCATCCACGTGGGAGCAGCTAGAGCCACAGGTACTGCAATCATGGGTACATTCTTCAGACATGATGAGACTTCCTTTCCTTAGTGGGATTGATAAAGACAGAAGCAAAAACAGTCACGGGCGTTTCCGCCCGGGGCAAACTTAGGAATATTCATAAATGCCGCCGCCGATGAACTCCCGCAGCAGGGAGGCCAGGGGCACCAGGGCGGGATCAATGGGCAGGAAATGTTCAAAGCCATGGATAAGATCCAGCAATTCCCGCCGCCGGATATTTTCTTGGGGGACGGCCTCCAGCAGGGGCATGGCGTAGTATTTCATCACCGAGACCTCATAGGGCAAAGAGGAGTCGAAGAGATAGTTGGCCCGATGCTTGAAGGGAGAAATATATAGTTTTTCACCCCGGCGGACATTGGCCCACATATTTAGGGTTTCCTCTACCCCGGTGCCTCGGAAGTTATAATCTCGCACTGCCCGACGGGCCAGACGCATCCAAGTGCCTTTGAAGCGGAGGTCCTCTCCCTCCAACACATCGGAGCGTGCAGAAATGTACAGACACATGGCGGCGGGATTGCGTCCAGCGCAGTCATCGTTGAGGGCGTGGATGCCCTCGAAGATGGCAATTTCATTTTTGCCCAGGTGCAGCGGGGTACCCACATGATCGTTACGCATCTGGCGGGCAAACTCGAACTTGGGCACCACAATGGTCTCTCCTTTGGAGAGCTTGGCAAAGTGGGAGTTGAGCAAGTCCATATCCATGCACTTAGGAGACTCAAAGTCCAGCAGACCGTCTGTGGTCCGAGGGGCGGTTTTGGGATCGAGCGTCTTGAAATAGTTGTCCATGGAGATGGTGTGGGAGAGGATCCCGCGCCGTTCCAGCTCCTCCTCGATTTTCAAAGCGGTGGTGGTTTTTCCTGACCCAGAGGGGCCGGAGAGCAGGACAATTGGGCTAAGGGGGAGATTATTCAAGATGGCATCGGCAGCTTGCTGTACCTTTTGGGTGTACCGATCATCACACTCTTCTAAAAATCCTTTTACATCCTGATCGATGCGGCGGTTGATTTCCTGTAACTGATAGGACATTTTAATGCCTCCTTCCAGACACGTCAAGGAACAAAGTCACAAAGAGAAAGATTCTTTTCTGACCTTGTGGACTTATATGAGTTACCAGGTCAAAGCGGCTTTTCCCTGTTGGATCTGCCGGATGGTCTGAAGATATTCCTGAGGATACTTTGGGTTGGCGATCCGGTGAACGGTCCCCTCCCCGATCAATTTGGTCACGCCTCCTGCTCCCAGGGAGAGGACGGAGTGAAGCTCTTCCATCATGCAGATGTTGTATTGGCTGGCCCAACCTGGTTTGCACCAGCCCACGTTTTCAAAGGAACCGGACATGAATTTTTGGCGATAGAGATAATAGGGCAGGTATCCTGCCTGACGCAAAGCAGCCCAGGCGAAGTCCAGCATGGCAGCGACTTCTTCTCCCCCTGGGAGAGGGGTATCTTCCTGGCGCAGTCTGGCGCCGCGTTTTAGGGCGAGGGTGTGGACGGTGATGTTTTCTGGGTCCATGGCAATGATCTCTTCCACCGTCTTTGCAAAGCCTTCTGGGGTGTCTGCGGGCAGCCCAGCGATGAGGTCCATGTTGATGGCGCCTACATTGCTCTCTCGAGCCAGGGCGTAGGCGGTCCGAATATCTTCAGCCCGGTGGCTGCGGCCGATGGCAGACAACACAGCATCGGACATGGTCTGGGGATTGACGGAAATGCGATTGGCACCTCCGTCCCGCAGGGCCAGGAGTTTTTCTTGGGTGATGGTGTCTGGGCGGCCGGCCTCTACGGTGAACTCTGTGCCGGGGGTCAGGGAGAATGCTTCATGCAGACGGGCCAATAGTGCAGCCAGCTGAGGAGCCTCTAAGGTAGTGGGTGTCCCGCCGCCGATGTAGACGGTACGCACTGTCTTTCCAGCCTGCCGCAGTGCGGCACCCGCGGCATCAATCTCGGAAAACAGAGCCGTCAGGTAGTCAGGGATCTGTCGATTGGCAGACCCAGCGGCAGAGATAAAGGAGCAGTAAGCGCATCGGGTAGGACAGAAAGGAATCCCTACATAGAGGGAGATTTCCTGGGGTTTTAATGCCTGCTTCACGGTTAAACTGGCCTGGGCACAATCCATAGCAAGCTGCCGGCGCAGGGGAGAGACATGGTATTGTTTCCAAAGCATCCGCTCTGCCTGTTGGGGCGAGGCCCCATTCTCCATGGCTCGGGTGGGGAGTTTGACTGGCCGCACCCCGGAGAGCATCCCCCAAGGAGGTTCTGTGCCCAGATAGTCCACGGCGGCCAGATAGAAGGCACGCTGGAGGGTACGTCGGGTCAGTCGGGTGGTTACGACGGGGTCCTCTTGGGAGAGGTCAGCCATAGCAACTCGGCACTGACGGGTGTAGATCTTACCCTCCCGGTGGAGTTCTGCCCGGGCGGTGGCCCAGTGCTTTCCTTGGGAAAAGGAGAGCAGCAGCGCGTTGTCCCCTTCCGGCGGGGTGTCAGGGTAGACCGGCCGCTCCTGGGGAAAGAGGGTCAGCAGGGTTTGTTCTACGGCGTATTTCTCCTGATGGCCGGAGAAGAAGAGATTCATCGCAAGGCTTCCCGCACAAAGGGGTTGCTGGCCCGTTCAGCATCCAGAGAGGAGGTGCCCTCGTGACCGGGACAGACGCGCAGATTGCCTTCCAGGCTGACCAGACGTTTCAGAGATCGAAGGATCTCCCCATAGCTGCCGCCGATGAAGTCGGTGCGGCCGCAGGAGCCTGCAAAGAGGGTGTCCCCAGAGAAGAGGACATCGCCGACCCGGAAGGTCAGGGAGCCGGGAGAGTGACCGGGGGTGTGAAGGACCTGAATGGTATATTCTCCAAAGGGAATGGTGTCCCCTTCTTTGACGGTGTGGATGCCTTCCACAGGGGCCAGGAGCATGTACTGATCCCCTTTGTGCTCCCAGTTGACTTCTTTTTCGTGGACGTAAACAGGGGTGCCGGGCCACTTTTCCAACAGACCAGGGACCCCTAAGACGTGGTCAAAATGGCCGTGTGTAATGAGGATCATGGACAGGGACAGGCCCGCATTGCGGATCTCCCGATTGATGTCGTCGGGCTGATCGCCGGGATCAATGACGACACAGGTTTTGGCCTCGGGGTCCTCCAACAGGTAACAGTTGGTGCCGATCTGGCCCACGGGCATACGTTTGATTTGCAGCATAAGTCACCTCATAAAATCCCGCTGAGCGGGAGGATCGTTTTTTAGATGGTTGCCGATGGGGATTACATGGTCTCCGTGTCCATCCAGATGGTCACAGGTCCGTCGTTGACGGAGGAGACGGCCATGTCTGCACCGAACTGCCCGTGCTCGACGCGGAAGCCTCTGGCCTGGCACAAGTCCATGAATTTTTCATAGAGAGGAATGGCCACCGCTGGTGGTGCAGCTTTGGTAAAACCGGGGCGGCGGCTTTTGATGTCGGCGTAGAGGGTGAACTGGGAGACCACAAGGAGGGAACCTTCTGCGGCAGCCAGGTTTCGGTTCATTTTTCCCTCCTGGTCGGCAAAGACGCGCAGACCGCAGATTTTGTCGGCCAGCTTTTCTGCCTGATCCTCTGTGTCATTTGGGCCGATGCCCAGCAGCACCAGGAAGCCGGTGCCGATCTGGCCCACGGTCTGTCCGTCGATGGCGACGGAGGCCGAGGACACTCTTGTAACCACTGCGCGCATGGTGTTCCTCCCTGAAACAACGAATTTCTTTGCAAAGGGGCATACATTAGTTTAGTATAGCACGCCCAATGGGAAGCCGTCAACGATTGTTCTTCCTGAGTCTGGATGCAAAGGAAAAAAAGACGCCAACCGGAGGGCTTTGACTTCCGATTGGCGTCTTTCTTGCGTAAAGATTCAAGGATTCAATGGGATTGGGCCAGGAACTCTTCTGCATAGTGGACTGCCACGGCCCCATCAGCCACGGCGGTGACGATCTGGCGCAGAGGCTTTGTACGGACATCCCCCACCGCAAAGACGCCGGGCAGATTGGTGCGGGTGGATTCATCGGCCTGAATGTAGCCAGCCTGGTCTATGGTTACCTGGCCCTGGAACAGGGAGGAAGCGGGCGAACGGCCAATGCTGACAAACACACCGTCGCAGGTCAGATCAGAGGTCTCCCCTGTCTGGACATCCTGGAGGGCCAGCCCTGTCAGGCGGTCACCGTGAAGCAGCTGAGAGACGGTGGTGTTCCAACGGATGGATAGATTATCTGCCTGTTTTAGGGGCTGCTCATAGATCTTGGAAGCCCGGAGGGAATCCCGCCGATGGATGAGGGTGACTTTTTCTGCCACCCGAGACAGCAGCAGGGCGTCGGCTACGGCAGAGTTGCCGCCCCCCACGACGGCGACGGACTTTCCCTTATAAAACATCCCGTCACAGGCAGCGCAGTAGTTGACCCCTCGGCCTGTCAAAGCCTGCTCCCCTTCCAGGCCCAGCATACGGGGGGTAGCACCGGTGGCCAGGATGACGGCTCGGGCCTGGAAGGTGCCCTCGCTGGTGGTGATCTCTTTTATGGGAGTTTGGAGGGAAACTTCAGTGACCTCTGCCAACAAGGTTTTTGCACCGAAACGCTCTGCGGACTGCTGCATTTGCTGGCCCAGGGAGAAGCCGTCGATGCCCTCTGGGAAGCCAGGATAATTGTCGATCTGTGTGGTCAGACCCATTTGGCCTCCGGCAGAGAGTTTTTCCAGCACCAGCACGGACATTCCGCTTCTGGCGCCATAGAGGGCGGCGGTGTAACCGCCAGGTCCACCGCCGATGATGATAAGGTCATAGAGGGAAGCCATATCAGTCCTCCCCTTTCTTGGTCAGGTGGGATTGAAGGAAGGTGTCGATGGCGGCCTTGGAATCCGGGGCGACCACGGACCCGGCAGCTTGTCCCTTTTCGTAGAGTACCAGGGTGGGCACAACTTCGATCCCTTCCCGGTCTGCTAAGGCAGGTTCGTCATCAATGTTTACTTTTGCAACGATTACATCTTGGCCGTACTGCTGGGCCACTTGGTCATAGGCTGGGCCGATCCGGCGGCAGTAACCGCACCAGGGCGCCCAAAACTCCACCAATACGGGTTTCTCCTGCTGCATTTGTGCCTGAAATTGGCTGTTATTTACGTCCAGTACTTTCATCTTGAAGGACACCTCCTGTTGTTTTCTTTGTCTATACTATACCCGGCTGGGCAGGAAACATCTGTGATAGAGTTACAAGCGGGGAGAAAATTTAGTTGGAAGGAGGAAAAACAAGATGAGAGACGTGCCCATGGGTCACCCTCTCATCTTGTTTTAGGTAAACTCTATTTATAGCTTGATGGTTTGGCTGATCAGGTTAGCTGCATGGAACTCTTGGCGTTCATGAGCAAGGTAACGACGCTGGGTGCGTCAATAAGCTCAAAGCGGGGGTCCATATCCTCGGCAGAGAAGCCGTTGTGGATCATACAGGCGTTGCAGATGCACACCTGACCGCCCAGGCTGAGGAACTCCTCCAACTGGCCGCTGACCTCAGCAAAGGGAGCGCCGATATCAATGCCCTTGGTGGCACCGGGCTGGCCCAGCTCAACGGCCTCGACCATCAGGGCGATGGTGGCGGTGTGACCCTGCTTGAGGGCGTTAAGCCCCAGGACCATGCCGACGGTGAGGTAGTTGGGGTTGGATTTACCCTGGAACAATGTGACGACGAAATCAGTGGTACGCATGATAACTCCTCCTCAAAGATCGTTTTTATCTGAGCGCAGGTATCCTGGTCAGCTGCCGAGTGGGCCTGCTCTCTAGTGGATGTGATTATTCTAGCACATTGTGCCGGGGAAAACTGTGAGACAATTACATTTCAGCGGTGCGCTTGGAAAAGGCAGTCAGCCAACGAATGGTATCATGCCGAACTATTTTCCAAGTTCAATGTGCAATCTGATAGTCATAAATGAAAAAAGTCATGCTGCCATCTCCTCCATGGGTATGTATTACCTGCTTCTTTTCGCTGCACCGCTTCATGCCCAAATGTTCATAGAACGGATAGTTGCAGCTGGTATCCGTAAATAAGTAAAACGCCGCAATGTGTTGTGTGTGCATATAATCCACAACGGTCTGAAACAGCTTGCGCCCCAGTCCCTTTCCTCGGCAGTTCTCACGGATTGCAAAAAAGGCCAGTTCACCTTGATATGTTTTCTTGCAGCGTGAAATCAATTCTTTATCAATGCCCTGTACGCAATGAAATATGTTGGAAATTTCTCGTCCTTCCTTGGTGATTAGCAGCCCGATCACAGAACGCAGCCACGTAAGGCGCAGGGAAAACGGACATTTGTGATTCCGAATATCTTTCCCCATGATAATGCCCACAGGGATACCGTCTACCTCGGCTACTCTGGTAAAGGTCTGGTTCGTAAGACAACTATTCAAGTATACCTTTGCCATTTTTGCGGCGGTTTTGGGGCTGCAAAACCGATCATACTTCCACGTCTCACGCACTACGTTTTCCAGTTCCGGGCGGTCTGACTTTTGAAATTCTCTTAAAATAATCTGTTCACTCATGTTCACTTTTTCTTAGTTTCTTCTGGATAATATGGTTTGTGGTATTTCTTGATATCGTTTCAAGAGATATGATTTTCCTTTTCTATGCCATCTGTAAGCGGTGATCGCCACGCCTCCTGCAAAGAGGAAATAAGCGATGGCCAGGCTGTATGGAGAAGAAAACCCTTCCAGGATCAAGTAGCTGATCGCAGAGGAAATGACTGCCGCCGTTAAGTAAATGGAAATAGCATATCGCTGTACTGCTTGCGGAGAGAGTTGCAAAAAGAAATCATCCCATTTGTCGCCGTTAAATCCTAATTTCTTTCCTTTCACCCAAAACAGCAAAAGGAAGATAGCCAAGGAAACGCCTTTGCAGAAAAGGATCTTTAACCCGACCACAGCGATTAAGAGGAAACACCAACGCATAGACCTTACCCCCGATGCATCTTGTTTTTTATCCTTGCAAGAAATATAATAAACCGTACAGTAACTGTACAGTCAAGGGGGATTTATGTTTTTTTCAACGAACAAATTATTTTCTATCGGGCAGTTTGCAAAGCTGCATGAAATCAATAAAAAAACGTTGATGTGGTATGATGAAATCGGACTATTAAAGCCTGCTGTGATTCGGGAAAACGGGTATCGCTGCTATACCTATGAGCAAAGTTCGATTTTGGAAACGATTCTAATGCTTCGGGAATTGAATGTGCCCATCTGTGATATACAGAAGTTTTTCGCAGACCGTTCTGCAGTAGCTTTAGAAAATTTACTGATAGAAAACATATCTAAACTAGACCAAGCCATAGCACACTTCACCGATATAAGGGATGTTCTAGTAAGCAAACAGCAGGATATATCAGCGATGCTTCGGTTGGATTTGATGGATATTTCTATCATTGAAAAACAACAAAAAACCTACTTTGCAACGGTGGATATTTCAGAACGTCTGCCTTTGGAAACTGAAATTGAGAAAGTGATCCAACAAACAAAAAAATATCAGATACACCGCCTGCATGATGCGTCCTATGGAGCCATGCTGCCAGTGGAAAAACTGTATCAAGGAAAAACGGACGAATATGCGTATTTGTATATCCAAATGCCCAAAATGCCCAACCCGCGCCAGAAAAGCGGACTGCATCTTCAGCCGAAAGGAACCTATTTGCGAGCTTTTTGTAAGGGTAGTTGGGAAAAACTTGCTGTCCGCTATCAGGAAATCCTTGCGTATGCAAGAAATCGAAAGTTGAAATTAACCGGGTTTGCATACGAAAAGGGTATCAATGAGATTGTCATTGATACCCTTGACGATTATATCACACAGATAGAAATACCAATCAAAATGGACTAGCAGGTAGCTGTCGATCAAATTCATGTGTGTTATTTTACCGCACATGAACATTATACCAGAGGATCTAGATGTCGAGGTTTTTCTTTCACAATGTTGCAAGCTTGGAGGACTTGTGCCAAAACATCAGAGCGGAATTCTTCTCGATAGAGAGAGAGCATGGGGGCGATGGCAGGTTTGGGTATGACGGTGTACTTTGCAGGCAGACGAGAGAGAGCCAAGGCTTTGGCATCTGCCATACAGCGGGGGCACTGGCATAGGCCGGAGGGTTTGGCGTACTGCTGAAGAGTCTCGTCTACCAGCAGATCCATGACATTTAGAAATAAGGCATTGTCAGGAAGAACAAGAAGAGGGTCTTCCGCGTCCGCAGAGGGGGGAGGTTCCGGTTTTGCGGGAACTTCTTCCACTGCGGGAGAGGGTTCCTGTTTTGCGGGAGCTTCTTCCACTGCGGGAGAGGGTTCCTGTTTTGCGGGAGCTTCTTCCACTGCGGG
>JAHHRP010000161.1 GCA_020025735.1 Evtepia sp. | reverse complement strand
TTTGATGGACGCGGTGAGATATCCTACCCCCCCGGCAGACAGACTTTTGCACGGTTCCAGCTTGGTGGGCAGCAAGCGGCCGATCTCCACTAAGCTGTATTCAGACCCAGAAGCCATCATCCGTACCGTCTGATCCAGCGTGAGCGTCCCCTCCATCACCCGAAAATAAACCACTACGCCGCGATATGCGTCATACTGGCTGTCAAAGATAAGTGCCTTGAAAGGTGCTTTGGCATCTCCCTGGGGCGCAGGAACATGGCGGACCACATCCTCCAACACTGCCTGGATGTTGGTGCCCATCTTGGCAGAGATCTCAGGGGCATCCGCAGCCTCCAGGCCGATGACATTCTCCACCTCTTCCTTCACCCGAGCAGGATCTGCCGCAGGCAAGTCAATCTTGTTGATGACCGGACGGATCTCCAAGTCATGCTCTATGGCAAGATAGGTGTTGGCCAACGTCTGGGCCTCTACGCCCTGAGAGGCATCCACCACCAGGATTGCCCCCTCACAGGCTGCCAACGAACGGGAAACTTCATAGTTAAAGTCCACATGTCCTGGTGTGTCAATCAAGTTCAGTGTATAGGTCTCCCCGTCCAGGG
Source organism: Evtepia sp. (assembly GCA_020025735.1). GTDB lineage: Bacteria > Bacillota > Clostridia > Oscillospirales > Oscillospiraceae > Evtepia. The sequence goes on along the minus strand of JAHHRP010000161.1, from coordinate 944 downwards.
CATCATACTGGATGGTCACAGCACGAGCTTTAATGGTAATGCCTCGCTCCCGCTCTAAATCCATATTGTCCAAAAGCTGGTTTTCCATCTCCCGTTCCGGCACCGCATGGCACAGCTCCAGTAGCCGATCAGCCAGGGTAGATTTGCCGTGGTCGATATGGGCGATGATAGAAAAGTTGCGAATCTTGCTCTGATCTGTCATAACTCCGTCTCCTTCTTGCCTCTCAGGGGGGCTTGGGTATCTTTCTTCTTCTCTTCTGCCAGCGCCTGTTTCAGCTGCTCGGCCAGGCAGTGAAGAAATGGTCTGCTCGTCGGTTCCCGGCGGCAAAGCTCCAAACACAGCTGTGTCAGCAAATCTGCCGCAGACAGCAACACGGCCGGATCGCTCTCCTGATCCCCAGCTTTCTGCCAGTCTGGACTCCGTTCCAAGCGACGACCCAGAAGATAATCTGCCGAGACCTGATAGTAATCACAGGCCCGGACTACAAAAGCCAGTCCTGGCTCCCGAATGCCATTTTCGTAGTGGGACAGCAATGCCTGGGAGACCTGCAGTGCCTGCGCTGCCTGTCGTTGGCTGACGCCCTTTTCGTGGCGCAGCTGAGACAAGATCCGGGCAAATCTTACACGCATGCGATCCCTCCTGTTCTCTCCACCCAGTCCGCTTGACTTTAACTTTTCGTAATATTATACCTTGTAAAATACCCTCTGTAAAGGTCCTCTGTGAGAGAATTTTTCTCTTAGGCTGCTGGAAATTTCAGAGAATATTGTCGCCCTCGTCTTCCTTCCTCTGCAAAGCGCCAAAGGCGGCAAAATGCCTGTTTTTCAACCCCTTGACGAATGGCCCCTCTCCTCGTATCATCTTTCCTGTAACCAGTTTGTTACCATTTTGTATTCTCTGTGAAACACATTGGAAAGGAGCAGCATGTTGGAAAAACCGACTCATC
>JAHHRP010000160.1 GCA_020025735.1 Evtepia sp. | reverse complement strand
GGGAAAAAGGCATTGAGACACAGGTGCTCCCAGGCCGAAACTTTTTTTCCAACCTGAAAAAGTTAGAACGTCTTGTCAAAACCGAAGGCTTTGAGATCATTCACAGCCACGGAGCCAGAGGCAACATGATGGCCGCCTTTTTGGGCAGACGCACCGGGCTGCCCACCGTCTCCACTGTCCATAGTGACTATCGGCTGGACTATCTCGGCAGACCCTTATCTCGTCTGACCTACGGCACCATCAACACCATCGCCCTGCGCCTGCTCGACTACCGGATCGGGGTCTCAGATGCCATGGTGGACCTGCTCATCGACCGAAACTTTGACCCAGAACGACTGTTTTCCATTTACAATGGCCTGGACTTCACCCCTCGCACTCCCGCTATGGGCCGGGCAGAATACCTCCGTTCTGTGGGGCTGGAAGCCGATGACGATTGCGTTGTGGCTGGCATCGCTGCCCGTCTGAATCCTGTCAAAGATATTGCCACTCTCATCAAAGGCTTTGCCATCGCCCACGAACAGTTCCCTGCCTTGCGGCTGCTGATCGCTGGAGACGGTGAGGAAATGGAAAACCTCAAACAACTGGCCAAAGAACTGGGGGTATCCAAAAAGGTTTGCTTTGCCGGATGGATTTCCGACACCGACTCTTTTTACAACGCCTTGGATATTAACACCCTCACTTCTATCTCAGAAACCTTTCCCTACGCACTCACTGAGGGTGCCCGGGCTGGACTACCCACGGTGAGCAGTCATGTCGGTGGCGTAGCCTATCTCATTGACCACGGCTCCACCGGCTTCCTCTTCTCCCCAGGAGACTGTAAGGCCTTGGCGGAGCATCTGCTTACCCTTGCCCGGAACCCCGCTCTTCGTCAGACAATGGGACAGCGATTGTATGCCAAAGCCAAACGGGAGTTTTCGATTGAAGCCACCATCCAGCGGCAGCTAGACATTTACAAGTCCATCCTTCGCTATGAAAAAGAGGGGCGAGATCAGGTGGTCATTTGCGGCGCCTATGGCCGGGGCAATGCCGGGGATGACGCTATTTTATTGGCGATTCTCACTGAACTGCGTTCCATTAACCCTGATCTATCCTTTCAAGTATTCTCTCGCAACCCAAAAGAAACCAGACGGACATACCGCGTAAACGCCTTCTATACCTTCCATTTCTGGAATGCCTTATACCATTTCAAACACGCTAAATTTTTCATCAATGGCGGTGGCTCTCTCATGCAGGATGTAACCTCTTACCGCTCCCTCTGGTTCTATCTCTGGACATTGGCTGCCGCCAAACGCCACGGATGCCCAGTCATCATGTATGGATGCGGGATCGGCCCCATCCGCAGCCCCATAAATCGAAAACGAGCCGCCCAGGTTATGAATCACTATGTGGATTCCATCACCCTCCGCGACCCAGATTCCTTAAAGGAACTAGAAGTGCTGGGAGTCACAGAACCCAGCATCGCCCTGTCTGCTGACACTACTGTTGGCCTGCCCACCGCAGCAAGCGATATCATCGACGGCATCTTGAACAGTCTTGGAATCCCAACCAATGGGAAGTATGTGGCGTTCATCCTCCGCCCCTGGCCAGGTTTTGAAGGACGGGCAAAGGACATCGCCACTGCCGCAGACTACGTTTATACCCAATATGGCCTGACCCCTGTTTTCTTTCCTATCGAACCTCGTCTGGATGTTTCTGCCGCCCAAAAAGTCATCCACTATATGACCGCGCCCTATCATATCCTCACCCGCGCTTATACCGCCGCTCAGACCATCGGGATTCTCTCCCGAATGCAGGTGGTGGTATCCATGCGGCTACATGGACTGATCTTTGCTGCCAGCCAAGGCGTCCCCCTGGTGGGCATTGTCTACGATCAAAAAGTCAGTTCGTTCCTCTCCTATATTGGTCAGGATCTTTATGACGACCTAGACCAAATGACCGCAGACAAGCTCAAATCCCTCATCGACGGCGCGGTGCAACGGGGCAAAGACCCAAAAATGCTTGCCGAAAGTGTAGAAA
>JAHHRP010000016.1 GCA_020025735.1 Evtepia sp. | reverse complement strand
ATCCTGTTCATGGGCACACCAGATTTTGCGGTACCTTCCCTGGAATCCTTGTCTGCTGCTGGGCATCAGATGGTGGGTGTGTTTAGCCAGCCAGACAAACCCAAAAACCGGGGGATGAAACTCCAACCTACCCCAGTGAAACTTTGTGCGCAGCGGTTGGAGATTCCAGTCTTTCAGCCTGCCAAGCTTCGGGACGGCACTGCCTTGGAGACCATCCAGCAGCTGGCCCCCGATCTGATTGTGGTAGCGGCTTATGGCCGCATTCTGCCCCAGGAGATTTTGGACTATCCGAAGCTGGGCTGTATCAATGTCCATTCGTCTTTGCTTCCGAAGTACCGTGGTGCAGCGCCGATCCACTGGGCGATTCTCAACGGGGATCAGGAAACAGGCGTTACCATTATGCATATGGCCATGGCATTGGACGCCGGGGATATCATTTCTCAGCTGGCTACCCCCATTGACCCTGATGAGACAGTAGAGGATCTGCATGACCGTCTGGCTGTCCTGGGCGCTGACCTGCTGGTGAGGACAGTGGAGAAGTTGGCTGACGGTACTGCCACGCGGACACCGCAGGAGGAGAGTCAAGTTACTTTGGCACCGATGCTCAGCCGGGCTTTGTCCCCCATGGACTTCACTCGTTCGGCCCGCGCCCTTCACGATCAGGTCCGTGGTCTGATTCCCTGGCCCGCCGCAGTGACGGAACTGGGCGGAGTTCGATGCAAGATTTTGGAAACTACCGTTCTGGACGAGACAACGAGCAAGACACCAGGCAGTGTGGTGGCAGCAGACAAAACTGGTTTGAAGCTGGCTTGCGGTGATGGCAGTGTGCTGCGGATTGATCGCCTCCAGGCAGATGGAGGGAAGCGGCTTGCTGCTGCGGATTATCTGCGGGGCCATACCATCCCCGTAGATTGAGGAAGAAAACAAGAAAGGAGGGACCCGAACAATGTCTGCCAGAGAAGCTGCTCTGTTGACCTTGGTGGCGATGGAGCGTCAAAAAGCCTGGTCTAATGGACATCTAAAGAAAATCATCCAGACTCAGGCGTTAGACAGACGTGATGCCGCATTGGCGACGCGTCTGTGTTTCGGTGTCCTTCAAAATAGGATGCTGCTAGACTACTATATCCAGCGGTATTCCACCATGAAATTGGAAAAAATGGAGAGCAAGGTGCGCAATAACCTTCGTTTGGGGTTGTACCAGATGCTCTTTTTGACAAAAATCCCTCTCAACGCTGCTGTGAGTGAGGCTGTGGAGCTGACCAAAAAGCACTGTAAGAATCCCCGGGCAGGAGGTATGGTCAATGGAATTTTGCGGAACCTGGCCCGCCACCTGGACCAGCTTCCAGTCCTGGACCAAAGCGATCCGAGGGACTATCTCTCTCTTCTTTACAGCCACCCCAAGTGGCTTGTGGACGAGTGGGGAGCGTGTCTGCCAACGGAGGAGCTGGAAGACTTGCTGCGCTGGGATAACGGAGAGCCACCGGTGATTGTTCAAGTGAACACAGTCCGCTTTTCTTCCCAGGAGGTGATCCAGGAACTGGAGAAGGAAGGGGTCATGGTGACTGCTCACCACTGGCTTCCTGATTGTCTCATCCTCACGGGTACTGGAGACCTGACCCAGAGCAAGGTCTGGGAAGAAGGAATGGTTTATCCACAAGATCCTGCTGCCCGTTTGGCGGTGTTGGCTGCGGGATTGCGCCCTGGCAGCAAAGTTCTGGATGCTTGTGCAGCACCAGGAGGGAAATCCTTTGCTGCGGCTATGGTGATGGGAGATCAGGGGGAGATTTTCTCCTGTGACATCCATGCCCACAAAAAGAAGCTGATCCAAGCAGGGGCAAATCGGTTGGGATTGACTAGTTTGACAGCCCAGGTGATGGATGCAAAAAAATATCGCAGGGAGTGGGAAGAAACCTTTGACACGGTGCTGGCTGATGTGCCTTGCTCTGGTCTGGGTGTGATTCGGAAAAAGCCGGAGATTCGTTATAAGCAGCAGGAGGAGCTGGCAGGTTTGCCAGCAGTCCAGGGGGCGATTTTGGATAACGTATGCCGATACGTCAAGCCTGGCGGAGTTTTGCTCTACTCTACCTGCACTCTGCGTCCCTGTGAAAATGAGGTTGTAGTCCAGGAATTTTTGTCCCGCCACAGTGCGTTTTCCTTGGAAATATTCCAGCTGCCAGGTCCAGTGGGGCAGGTCCGAGAGGGACAGATTACCCTTTGGCCTCAACGGCTGGAGACAGATGGCTTTTTCTTGGCGAAACTCCGAAAGGAGGAGGCCCATGACTGATCTGAAATCAATGACCCCAGAAGAACTGGTTTCTTGGTGCCGCCTTCAGGGACAGCCCGCCTTTCGTGCCAAGCAGCTCTTTCAATGGTTGAGTCGCGGTGTGACTTCTACCGAAGAGATGACGAATCTGCCGAAAGCGCTGCGGGCAAAAATCGACCAGGAGGGAGGGATATCCCCCCTTACTGTGGAAAGAAAACAGGTCTCAAAGCTGGATGGCACCATAAAATATCTTTGGAGGCTTGCTGACGGCAACTGTATCGAGACCGTTCTCATGCGTTACCATCATGGAAACTCTGTGTGCATTTCCTCCCAGGTTGGGTGTGCGATGGGATGTGCTTTTTGTGCATCCACCATTGGAGGAAAGGTGCGGAACCTGACGGCGGGGGAACTGCTGGATCAGGTGATTTTCACGCAGAAGGATGCTGACCTGACCATTTCCAACATTGTCCTCATGGGCATTGGAGAGCCTTTGGATAACTATGACAATGTGCGGCGTTTTCTCACTTTGGTCCATCACCCTGATGGACTGAATATTGGGATGCGTCACATTTCCCTATCGACCTGTGGATTGATTAAGGGAATGGATCGGTTGGCAGAAGAGGGCTTGCAGCTGACATTATCAGTTTCACTCCACGCACCGGACGATGCAACGCGCAGTGCGTTGATGCCCATCAATCGGGGCATTGGAGTGGAGGCGTTATTTGCTGCCTGCCGTAGATACTTTGCGAAAACTGGTCGTCGGATCTCTTATGAGTATGCTATGATTGAGGGAGTCAATGATACGCCGCAACAAGCTGCTCTGCTGGCCGATCAGTTGGAAGGGACGGTAGCACATGTGAACCTAATTCCGCTCAATCATGTGCAGGAGAGTCCTTTAAGGCCCAGTACCCATGTATCCGCTTTCCAACGGCAGCTGGAAAAACGGGGGATTACTGCTACTGTCCGGCGGCGGCTGGGCAGTGATATTGATGCCTCCTGTGGCCAGTTGCGGCGAAAAGCGCAGAAGAGCCGGGAGGAGCGGACATGAGTGCAGATGTGAAAGGAGATGATTTCCCATGGTTTCGGTGTGGGGGCTGACGGACAGAGGAATCGTACGAAGGGAAAACCAGGATTCCTGTGCATATGAGTTTATAGAAGAGGAGAGCCTTGCTTGGGGTGTTGTATGTGATGGCATGGGTGGAGCAAAGGCTGGTGATATTGCCAGCAAGATGGCGGTAGAAACCTTTTGTACACACCTAGAGCAGCTGAAAGATCTGGAAGGCCCTCCCCCTGCGGCTGATCTGCTGTTGTCTGCAGCAGAGGATGCCAACCGAGTGGTTTACCTCAAGGCCGAGACAGATGCTGACTGTGTGGGCATGGGTACTACGTTGGTTGGTCTGATCCTGCAAGGAAACAGCCTCTGGGTGGTCAATGTGGGGGATAGCAGGGCTTATCACGTTACAAAGGAATCCATTCGGCGTATCACGCGGGATCACTCTGTGGTGGAGGACTTGGTGGCAAAGGGGGATCTGACACCCGAACAGGCCAGATGCCATCCCCAGAAGAACTTAATTACCAGAGCCCTTGGGACCTCCCGGAAGGTGAAAGCGGATCTTTTCCACGAAACAGTGGCAGAAGGAGACTGGATTCTGTTATGCTCTGATGGTCTAATTAACGAAGTCACGGACCAAGAGATCCACCGGGAGATTCTGGACGGCGGGACCCCCCAGGAGGTCTGCCAACGGCTTGTGACCCGCACCCTGGACAGCGGCGCGCCGGATAATGTTACCGTCGTGCTGTTCCATTTGTGAGGAGGAGTGTGTTACCATGAACCAATACATCGGTAAAATGCTCGACAACCGATATGAGATCCTGGATGTGATCGGGGTCGGTGGAATGGCAGTGGTCTATAAGGCGTATTGCCATCGGCTGCACCGCTATGTAGCCATTAAGGTGCTCAAGCGGGATCTAGCGGCTGATGCAGAATTCCGCCGCCGGTTTCACGAGGAGGCCCAGGCAGTAGCCATGCTCTCCCATCCCAATATCGTCTCGGTATACGATGTGAGCAAGGGAGATGACTTGGACTATATTGTTATGGAGCTCATCGATGGCATCACCCTGAAACAGTACATGCAGAAAAAGGAAGGCCGCTTGAACTGGCGGGAATCCTTGTATTTTATTACGCAGATTGTCCGGGCCTTAGGTCATGCCCATGGTCGGGGAATCATCCACCGGGACATCAAACCACAAAATATTATGGTCTTGCGGGATGGCAGCGTAAAAGTGGCCGACTTCGGCATTGCACGGATCATGTCTGCCGCACAGAATACCCTTACCCAGGAGGCATTGGGCTCTGTACACTATATTTCTCCTGAGCAGGCTAGAGGCAGTCATATCGATGCCCGAGCAGACATCTATTCAGCTGGTGTGGTCCTTTATGAAATGCTTACCGGACGCCTGCCTTTCGATGGAGATTCTCCGGTATCTGTGGCCATTCAGCATATTAGTGCCAAGCCCATGTCACCTCGGGAGATCATTCCTGATATTCCTGCGGGGCTGGAGGAAATCACCATGAAGGCGATGGCGTCCCGGATTGACCTGCGGTACATGAATGCGGAAGCTATGCTCCGAGATTTGGAGGAGTTTCGTAAAAATCCCCAGGTGGAGTTCCACTATAACCTAGCCAGTTTTCATGGCAATCAGCCTGTTCCTGATGAGCCGACTCAGACTGTGGACAGTACCAGTTCTTTGAGCCGTCGTCAGCGCCCCCCTGCACGACCGCGCCCTGCGCCGTCTCCCCGGCATTATCCGTCGGAGCAAGAGTATGAGGAGACGCAGGAGCGTAAGAGGACGTTAATCATTCCGATTGTGGTGGTAGTCTTTCTAGTGGGTGTGGGCATTTTTCTATGGCTGACCTTTTTCAGCGGTTTGTTTGAAAAAGAGAATGTCTTGCGGGTACCAGATCTGCTGGGAGAGCAGATCGATCAGGTGTCCAAGGATCAGGAAATCCTCAAACACTTTAAAATAAAAGAAAAATCTCGCCAGCCTAGCGACGAGTATGAAGCGGGAGAGATCATCTCCCAAGACCCTGTTTCTGGAACAGAAGTAACCCAGGATGAAGGAGCAATCACGATCAATGTGGTGGTCAGTGCTGGGAAGGAAACAGTAGAAATGATTAACGTGGTGGGAGACACTTATGAGACCGCTGTTACACGCTTGCAGCAGCTGGACTTGAAGGTGGATACGCCTTCTCGTGAGCCTTCGGATACAGTAGACGAAGGGAAGGTCATTTCCAGTGATCCCAAGGCAGGAGACCGAGTGAGCCACGGGGATGTTGTTCGTCTTGTCATTAGCTCTGGGCCAGAAACCAAGAAGGTTACTGTACCAACCCTTACTGGGACTGGTCTGGAAAACGCCCGAAATATGGCGGGCAGTGCAGGGCTGGCGATCTCTAATATTACAGAGGTCTTCAGTAGCAAGCCAGTGGGCCAGGTGGTCTATCAGAGTGTTCCCGCCAATACTACGGTGGATGAGGGGACTGCGATTGCCTTGCAGGTGAGCAAAGGGCCAGAACCTCCTCCTGAGCCAACAGAGCATACAAAGACCATTGAGATTACCTTGCCAACAGATGGCCGAGAGAGTGTATCAGTGCAAGTTACCGTAGATGGAAAAGAAGTCTATAAAAAGGACGTCAACCCAGAGCAAGGAACCATCTACACCAGCATTACCGGTTCTGGAGTTAAGGAAGTGTGCATCTATTTTGATGGCGAGTTGTCCCAGCGTTACAGCGAGAATTTTGACGAATGAGCTACGAACGAGAAGAAGGGGTCATCCGTAAGGCCCTGAGCGGATTCTATTATGTCCAAGTGGGCCGAGAAGAAGTGACTTGTCGGGCCAGAGGGAAATTCCGACATAAAAAAATTACCCCCTTAGTCGGGGATCGTGTGGCCATTACCCGCCAGCCTGATGGGACTGGGGCTTTGGATGAGATTTTGCCCCGCCGCAACGCCTTTCAGCGACCGGCGGTGGCAAATATTGATCAACTCATTATAATTGCGTCTGGGGCAATTCCTGTCAGTGATTCATTCTTGCTGGACCGGATCATCTCCTTGGCCGAAAGCAAGGGGTGCCAGCCAATCTTATGTGTGAACAAATGGGATCTGGTCCCAGCTTGGGACCTATTGGCACCTTATCAGTTGGCAGGGATTCCTGCTCTGCCGATCAGTGCGGTTACTGGACAGGGGATTGAAGAACTGCGGGCACTGCTGGCAGGAAAGATCTCTGCCTTTACTGGGAACTCTGGTGTAGGCAAGTCCAGCATCCTGAATACCCTGGCCCCGACATTCCAGCTGGCGACAGGAGAAATTAGTCAAAAGCTTGGACGAGGCCGACATACCACGCGCCATGTAGAACTCTTTCCAGTGGCAGGTGGACTCATTGCCGATACACCAGGCTTCTCTGCCTTTGATCAGGAAAAGGGAGGGGAGAGCCTGGACAAGGAAACCCTGGCTCAGACCTTCCGGGAGTTTCGACCCTATCTAGGGCAGTGCCGTTTTGTGGGCTGCGCTCATGTGAAAGAAAAAGGCTGTGCAGTGCTGGAGGCTCTGGCTGAGGGGAAAATTTCCCCCAGCCGCCACCGCAGCTATGTCCGGCTATATGAGCTGGCAAAAGAAAAGAAACCTTGGGAAAAACCGTAGGGATTTCCAGATGCACCACCCGTCCGCACGCAGCATAGACTGTGAGCGGACGGGTGTTTTTTACCCCGGAAGGGAGGGGAGCGTATGAAAATGGTCGTAGTAAATGCACCGAAAGCGTTGGCAGGGCTGCTGAAAAAAATCTTTCACATCTGAACCAGTCATATCTGTGTCCCAGAGCGCATAGGCTTTGGCAGACACTTACTTGAGAAAAGAAAGGACTGGTTACAGTGATGGAATTGGAACTGCGGCAGGAGAAGGTGCGGGGCTGGGAGTCGGTCTGCCGCTTGGCATTGGAACAGGAAGAGAGTGGGGAAATGATCGTGCCCGATGCCTGCCCGGATATCTGGCAAGTGCTGGACGGAGAGGCGCGCCTTTTCCTCCAGCGCAAGGAGCCTCAGGAAGGACGAGGGGAGTTTTCCGGGCTGCTGAAAACTACGATCCTCTACCAGCCAGAAGGAGAGCAGGGGATACGGTCGATGGAAGTTACCTTGCCTTTTTCTGCTTCCCCAGAGTTGAAGGGCTTGACTCGTCGGAGTATTCTGCATGTGATTCCACGGGTACTGTCTGTGGATGTTCACCTGCTCAACCCTCGAAAAGTACTGGTGCGGGTTGGCTATTGTCTGAGCATTGAGGGGTTTTCTCCTCAAACCCAAAGTCTCGCCACGGCAGTAGAGGAGGCAGAGGATCGGGGCATTTATCAAAAGATCGGAGAAGTTCAGAGTTATCAGACGGTTTATGTCCAGGAGAAAACCTTTACCTATCAGGATGCAGTGGTTCTGCCTGCTGGTCGGCCAGATCCGGCGGAGCTGCTTCGTACCCGTGCACACTGCACCTGTACAGAGGCCCGTGTGATCGGAAGCAAACTGGTTTTTAAGGGAGAGGCAATCCTACAGCTGCTGTGTCGGGGAGAGGATGGGGGATTGTTTACAGGAGAATTCCATCTTCCCTATTCTCAAATTATGGATGCGGGAGAGGACAGCGAAGAAGGCATGTGCCACATGGATCTTCTCTTTACTGATGTAAAATGTACGCCTTCTTCTGAGGATCGGCGTACCTTCCAAGTGGAGTTGGCTGTTCAGGCCCAGGCAGTGCTGCGGCGGGAAGTAACGGCGAGTATACTTATGGACCTGTATAGTACCGACTATACACTTCAGCCTGAGGAGACGACCTGCCCTGTGCTCCATCTGTTGGGCCAGGGTGAGGAGCAGGAGAATGCCCGGGAGATGATGGAGACAGAGGCCATTTCAGGGAATCTTCTGGATGTGCAGGTGCGTCTGGGCCGGGCCAGTCAGAATCAGGAGGGGGAGGATTGGGTCCTGACCCAAGAAGTAGAACTGGTGGTTCTATATGACACCGCGGAGGGTGTAGCGGCCGGGCATCAGCGAGCATCAGTTCAGCATCGTTTGTCTGGTCAGGGCGCAGGAACGTGTACGTTTACCACGGAACTGCTCCGGGAACCTACTGCGTCACCTATGGGAGAGGGAGTGGAAGTGTCTTTCCCACTAGCCTTCCATTGGATCTCTTTGCAACAGCAGGAAATCCCTGTCATTGGTCGGGTGATGCTGGGAGAAAAACGGGAGGAGAAGGAGCGCATGCCGTCGGTGACACTCCGGGCAGTTCGGCCTGGGGAAGATCTTTGGACGGTGGCCAAGGCTTATTTAACGACGGATCAGGAAATCCTGGAGGCAAGCGGATTAACTTCAGAGGAAATTTTCCCAGGGCAAATGCTTCTTATCCCTCGTAAAAGCAGCTGAGTTAGGGAGGTGCAGCTTTGTTCTCCTCCTTTTCTTCCTGAAATACAGAGTGGCCGGAGACGCTATCCTGCGTCTCCGGCCACTTGAGTTTGTAAGGATCATTGTGTTTCTTTGAGGAAAAGCGCGATTAGTCGATGGCTGTTGTAAGGACTTTTCTCAAGGATGCAAAACGGGGCAGTCCCTTGACCAAGGGACGGAGGGCCTCACCCTGGATGAGGGGCAGTGCGTAATCCACAAACGCCTGCTTGACGCCATTACCAGCATCATTGATCCAATCTCTGGGCACCTTCCGTTCCGTGTTGGCTGCCAGGGTAAGGGGGACAAGTTTGGTTTGGCAGTGGTAGCCGTCCGCATCTCTGGTACAGTCCAAGGCAACCATTTGGTCTGTCAGACCAGATACGGCAGCTTCCACCGCAGCTTTACCTGCTTCATAGGCTTCCTCCACATCTGTTCGAGCGGCCAGATGGGAGCCGCACCGCTGAAGAAGGGAGAGTTCAATGCCTCGGACTTTCACGTTGAGATTTTCTTTTACAATCTCTGCCAGCATAGCGGCCAGTCCACCCAGTTGGGCATGGCCAAAGCCATCTGTGGCAGAGGTTTTGGCCTCAGAGACAAAAGTGCCATCGGCGTAATGAATGCCCTCTGAGACGGCCACAAGGCAGTTGCCAGTGCTTTGATAGATTCGCTTGACATCTGCTAGGAAGTCTTCCATGGAGAAGTCAACTTCAGGCAAATAAACCAGATCAGGGCCGGACCCAGCCCAGGAAGCAAGCGCTGCCGCACCTGCCAACCAACCAGCGTGACGGCCCATGATCTCTACAATGACCACGGTGCCTGTGTCGTAGACCCTGGCGTCCTGATACAGTTCCATACAGGAGGTGGCGATGTACTTGGCAGCACTGCCGTAGCCAGGGGAGTGATCGGTGCCGGACAAATCGTTATCAATGGTTTTTGGGACGCCAATGATGTTACAGGGATACCCTACCTGCTGCATATACTTGCTGATCTTGTTGCAGGTATCCATGGAGTCATTGCCACCATTGTAGAAGAAATAGCGCACATCATATTTTTGAAAAATCTCCAGGATGCGCTTATAATCAGTGTCATCCTGGTCTGGATCGGCCAGCTTATACCGGCAGGAACCCAAAGCGGAAGAGGGGGTAAACTGGAGCAGATCTAACTCCTCCGGGTCTTCCTGGCACATGTCGTAGAGCTGGTCGGCCAGAACACCCTTGATGCCGTGGGCAGCCCCCAAGACACGGGTGATCTGAGGAGAGGCCAGAGCGGTCTGGATGACCCCCTGGGCGCTGGCGTTGATGACGGCGGTGGGTCCGCCGGACTGGCCGATGATACAGGCCCCTTTCAAGTGTTCCATACAGGAAACCTCCCTATATTCAGTCTGGTAAAGGTGTCAGTGTTGTTTGCGCTTTTATCATAACATATCCCTTCCGCTCTTGCAATTATCATTGAATACTGGTACAATAATTTATCCGAATTCTTTGGAAAGGAGCGGTAATATGCCGTTAGTGACGACCACAGAGATGTTTCGCAAGGCCTATGAGGGTGGCTATGCCATCGGTGCCTTTAACGTGAACAATATGGAGATCGTACAGGGAATCACCGAGGCTGCCCGAGAGGTCAACTCTCCCATCATCCTCCAGGTTTCTGCTGGAGCCCGGAAGTATGCAAAGCACGGCTATCTGATGAAATTGGTAGAGGCTGCCGTGGAAGACACAAATCTGCCCATTGCTCTGCACTTAGATCATGGGGAAGATTTTGAGATCTGTAAATCTTGTATTGATGGAGGCTTTACCTCCGTGATGATTGATGGTTCCAAACATTCTTTTGAGGACAACATTGCCCTGACCCGCCAGGTAGTGGACTATGCCCATCAACGCGGCGTGGTGGTAGAGGGAGAGTTGGGCCGTTTGGCAGGAATTGAGGATGACGTAAATGTTTCAGCGGAAGATTCCTCTTATACGGACCCAAACCAAGTAGAAGAGTTTGTCCGGGCTACCGGGGTAGACAGTCTGGCCATTGCGATTGGTACCAGCCATGGGGCGTTCAAGTTCAAGCCAGGAACCAAGCCCCAGCTGCGGTTCGATATTCTGGAAGAGGTTTCTCGCCGTCTGCCTGGCTTCCCCATTGTTCTCCATGGGGCCTCTTCCGTTATTCCTCACTATGTGGAACTCATCAACAACAATGGCGGCCAGCTAAAGGATGCCATTGGTGTGCCCGAGGACCAGCTGCGTCAGGCAGCAAGAATGGCTGTATGCAAAATTAACATTGACTCTGACTTGCGCCTGGCTATGACTGCTGGTGTGCGCCAGCAGCTGATGGCTGACCCTGCGAACTTTGATCCTCGGGGGTATCTAAAGGTAGGCCGCCAGTGTGTGAAGGATCTGGTGAAGGACAAGATTGTCAACGTCCTGGGCAGTAACGACAAGCTGTGAACGATGAGCCATTGGAAATGGCTTGTTCCCATGGAAGAAGAAAACGGTACAGCCTGCGCTGTACCGTTTTTTAACAGAAAAGGAAGGAGACGATATGATCAAACGCCCCATTCTGAAAAACAAGTATTATCTTTATCTGACAGAGTTTTTTTCCGGGGTCTCCGTTATGGCGGTGGAGCTGGGGGCCAGCCGACTGCTGGCCCCTTATTTCAGTTCTTCCCAGATCGTTTGGACCATTATCATTGGCACCATTATGATTGCCTTGGCACTGGGAAATCTCTGGGGAGGCCGAGCAGCGGACAAAGATCCAAATACCGACCGTCTTTATCGGCGGCTACTCGTTGCAGCGGTGTGGATTGCTGCCATTCCTGCGCTGGGAAAGTATATCATATTAGGCATTTCTGGGGCATTGGTTCTGACCATCAACACCAATTTTTTGATTCTTGCAGCGTTCTTTGCATGTATGGTCCTCTTTGTCTTTCCACTCTTTCTTTTGGGTACGGTGACACCATCCCTGGTTAAGTACACTGTGGATAGCTTAGAGGACAGCGGAAAGGTAGTGGGTACACTAGGTGCGTTTAATACCATCGGCAGTATTTTGGGTACATTTCTGCCTACCTTTATTACCATTCCAGCGGTGGGTACGGCAGTGACGTTCCTGTTGTTTTCCGGCATTCTGCTGGTCATTGGACTGGTCTATTTCCTCAGTGCCAAGATCCACTGGAAGACCTGCTTTGTGGCAGGGCTTCTTTTCGTGCTGTGTGCGATCGTTGGAAACCAGGGCGGGTTTGCCTTTTGGGAGAAGGAGTTGGCCTATGAGGGGGAATCTGTGTACAATTATCTTCAAGTAAAGGAGACAGAGGACCGAACGATTCTGTCTACCAATGTGTTGTTTGGGGTTCAGTCGGTCAAGATGAAGGAAGAGGGACTGACAGGGATGTACTATGACTATGCGCTGGCAGCTCCTGTGATGGCGGGACTGAATGAAGAAAAGCCAGGGGAAATCCTCATTTTGGGAAACGGGACGGGAACCTTTGCCCGACAATGTACACAATATTTTCCGGATGCAACGATTTCTGGGGTAGAGATTGATGAAAAGATCACGGAACTGGCCCATACCTATTTTGACTTACCGAATCAAGTAGAGGTGACGACATACGATGGACGGGCCTATTTGCAGGCAGGGAAGGGAAGCTACGATGTGATTCAGGTGGATGCCTATCAGGATATTACCATTCCTTTTCAAATGTCTACGGTGGAGTTTTTCACATTAGTTCGAGAGCATCTTGCGCCGGGTGGTGTGATGGTGGTCAACCTAAATATGCACTCTGATGGGGCGGGGAGTATCAACCAATCCCTGTGTGATACCATCGCCAGCGTGTTTCCCTATGTGGCTACCGTGGATGTGCCCAACACCACGAATCGGGAACTCTTTGCTGCCGTAGATGGAGATCCTATCCAATGGCTGGCGGAGAATCGAGAAACTGCTGCTGCGGATCTAACTGGGCAGATGGCGCGGGTGGCGCAGGGTGTGACCCCTTATGTGGGAGGGGACCACATCCTCACGGACGATCAGGCCCCTGTGGAGCTATTGGGAATACAGGCCATAGATGGACTGATTCAAAAAGAACTGGCCTACTACCAAGCGATTTATCGGGAAGAGGGTCTGTCTGGCCTGCTGTCCCGCTTCTAAGGGGGGAGAGCAATGCTTCAGATCCTTACAGGACGAGCTGGCAGTGGCAAGACGGCCTGGGTCCTGGCGCGGATGAAACAAGAGGGAGGCTGCCGCCCACAACTATTGGTGGTTCCTGAACAGGCGTCCTTTGAGATGGAAGTTCGCCTCTGCCGGGAGAATGGAAACCAGGCTGGGGCGTATGGCGAGGTTCTCTCCTTTACTCGGATGGAAAACAGGGTACTCACCCAGACTGGTGGAGCTGCGCGACCTGTGCTGGATGAGGGAGGACGACTGCTGGTGATGTATGCTGCCTTACACGCTGTGCAGGACAACCTGACCGTGTATGCTATGCCATCGCAAAAGCCAGAGTTTCTTTCTAGTCTGCTGACCACGATGGATGAGCTGAAAAGTTATTGTGTTACTGGGGAACAGCTGGCCCAAGTGGGGGAGGAGACCGAGGGGGTAGATGGCGAAAAGCTTCGGGATCTTGGCCTTATCTTTGGAGCCTATGAGGCGATCACCGCCCGGGGGGCGCTGGACCCACGAGATCGTCTGACCCGTTTGGCAGAGAAGTTAAAAAAGACGCCATTTTTTCAGGCGCGTGACATTTATCTGGATGGGTTTACCGATTTTACGCCCCAGCAAGGACTGGTGCTGGAGGAACTCCTCCGGCAGGCCCATACCGTTACCCTTACCCTCACTTGTGGGGAAGAGGAGGAAGAGGGGATTTTTGCCCCTGCCTATAAAACCATTGCCTGGATAAAAAGGATAGCGCAACGGGTGGGGTGTCCCGTAGCAGAAGAACATATCCCGATGCAAAAGAATGGGCGTACCCCCCCTTTGCGACATCTGGAACAAGGTTTATTTGTCCATCCATTGGTCCCTTATGAGGGAGCGTGGGATGAGAGTGTTGTTGTCCGGGTCCTTTCTTCCCCCCGGGAAGAGGTAGCCTGGGCGGCAGGGGAGATTCGGGAACTGGTCCGTCGAGGTGAGGTGCGCTATCGGGATATTGTGGTGACAGCTCGTTCTATCGATCCTTATTGGGAGCAGTTGGAAGGAATCTTTGCCCAGTACGACATTCCTCTTTTCCAGGCAGATAAGACGGATATTTTACAAAAGCCTATCGTTACCCTCATTACTGCTGCACTTGATGCCGTAAATGGAGGATATCTTTATGAAGATATGTTCCGCTACTTGAAAACAGGTCTGGCAGGGATTCGTCTTGACGAGTGTGATCGTTTGGAAAACTATGTCCTTACCTGGGATATCCGGGGCAGCCGTTGGACTTCGACGAAGGGTTGGACACTCCATCCGGGGGGATACCACCAGCGCTTTACACCACAGGATGTGGAGCAGTTGGAAGCACTCAATGCAATCCGCTTACGGGTCATCCAGCCGTTGGAGCGTCTGAGAAAAGAGGCCGGTGACACCATTGGTGCGCAAGTGCTGGCCCTGTATCGGTTCTTGGAGGAGATCCAGGCACCCGAGGCATTGGAAGCACGAAGTGCTGCCCTTTTAGAACAGGGGGAACCAGAGCTTGCCCGGCAGTACAGCCAGCTTTGGGAGATTTTCTGTGGAGCACTCGCACAGTGTCAGGCAATGTTGGGAGAGATGGAGGCTGACTTTGGAGACTTTTCGCGGTTGCTGCGTCTGCTCCTCTCCCGTTACTCTGTGGGGACCATCCCTGCCTCTTTGGATCGGGTGACTGCGGGAGATGCCCAGCGATTGGGCAGCAGAGCCTGTAAAGTACTATTCCTTTTAGGGGCGGATGAGAGTGCGATCCCTCAAGTGGCACCAGGACAGGGACTGCTTACGGACCGGGACCGGGCGCTGCTGGAGGAATATGGCCTGACCCTTTCTCCACAGATGGAGGAGAAAATCAGCCGAGAAAACACCATCGTTTATACGACCTGTGCCCAGCCCAGTCGGTGCCTGTATGTTTCCTGGCCCGCCCAGGGAGAGAGCGGGGGTGAAAAGCGTCCTTCCTATCTGGTCCAGCGTTTGGAGATACTGTTCCCTCAAGCGTATGGGAAGGGGAGTGTGGAGCCTTCGCCTGATCAGTTGCGTTCGCTGGCAGCTCAGCTGCCCCAGGCCCGTGCGGCCCTGACAGAGGAAGCTGTTTGTCGGAGACTTTTTCAGCATCTGGACCAAGGTGCGCGTTGGCATAGGGGACGTTTGTCAGCAGAAGCAGTCAAGTCCCTGTATGGAGAAAAAGTAGCCATGTCTGCCTCCCGAATGGACCAGTATAAGTCTTGCCATTTTGCTTACTTTCTCCGCTATGGGTTGGAAGCCAAAGATCGTCATCCAGCGGGATTCCACGCCCCAGAGTATGGGACGTTTGTCCATTTTGTTTTGGAACACGTTCTGCGGGCTGTCCGGGCTAAGGGTGGGATCGCTCAAGTCTCTGACCAGGAACTACAAGATCTGACCGCCCAGGCAGTGGAGGATTATGTGTTTCAGGAATTGGGGGGAATGGACCAGCAGACGCCACGATTTCACTATCTCTTCCGCCGCTTAGAGCGTAACATCCGGGCAGTAGTGGCCAATGTGGCCGAAGAGCTGCGGGCATCGGATTTCCAGCCGATCTTCTTTGAGCTTGGCTTTGGGGAAGGAAAGCAGCTGCCTCCTGTGGAACTAACCGAGGGAGGGATCACACTGCGTCTGTCTGGTTTTGTAGACCGTGTGGACGGCTGGATAAAAAATGGCCGAATCTATCTGCGTGTGGTGGATTATAAAACGGGAAGGAAGTCTTTTGACTTGACAGAGGTGTGGAATGGTTTGGGACTGCAAATGCTCTTGTATCTCTTTGCCTTGGAAGAGAAGGGGGAGACACTTTTTGGGATGCCGCCAGTACCGGCCGGTGTCCTCTATCTGCCAGCTCGAGATGCCATGATCGCTGGCAGCCGGACCATGGATGAGCATACCCGTCAGCGCCTGTTGGACAAGGAACTGGTGCGGAAGGGACTGGTGCTGGAGGATGACGAGGTTCTCCAAGCTATGGAGCATGGAGAGGGAGGATTGCGTTTCCTTCCCTTGAAGGTGAGTGCCAGAACAGGGAAGATTACTGGCGACGCGCTGGTGAGTGCCCAAAAGCTTGGACGGCTGAAAAAACACACCCAGCAAATTTTGTCACAGATCTGTCAGGAGATTGCAGCGGGGAATATTGATGCCGATCCCTTCTGGCGGGGACCGGAGAAAAACGCGTGTCAGTACTGTGAATTTTTCCGAGCTTGCCAGTTTGAACCCTACAATGATCACCGCCGATGGATTCCATCGGTGAAGAACAGCGCGTTTTGGGCATGGCTGGAGCAGAGGGAGGAAGGAGAGGAAGCGCATGGCGGTGAAACGGACACCTGAACAGGAAGCAGTGGTCAAAAATCGCGGTGGCGGTCTACTGGTTTCTGCTGCAGCTGGGTCAGGAAAGACCCGCGTGCTGGTGGAGCGGCTGATGGATTATATCCTAAACGAGGGGAAAAACATCGACGAATTTCTCATCATCACCTTTACCAGGGCTGCTGCCGAGGAGCTGCGGGGACGGATCGCGCAGGAGATTTCTGATGCGCTGACAAAGCAGCCGGAAAATGCCCATCTGCGGCGGCAGACGGTCCGTCTCTATCAAACCCAGATTTCTACCATTCACGCCTTTTGTACCGTTTTACTGCGTCAATGGGGGCACTTGCTGGATGTGCCTGGGGATTTTGCGCTGTGTGAGGACGAGGAAGCGCAGGTTCTTATGTCCCGGACTTTGGACGAGGTGCTGGAGACACGGTACGAGTCGGTGGACCCGGAGGGGAACTTTGCCAAAGTATTGGACATTCTCACTTCTGGCCGAGATGACAGCCGCCTAATGGACATCACCCTAGATATCTATGGGAAGATTCAGAGCGCACAGGACCCTGTGGCTTGGTTGGACCAGCAGCGTAAGGTGCTGGATCTGTCCGGCTGTACTGACGCAGGACAGACTCCGTGGGGGGCACTGTTGCTGCAAGAGGCAGGTCAGACGGCATCTTATTGGGCTGGACAGATGGCTCGTTCCTGTGAACTGGCCCAAGGTGACGAGGCACTGGAAAAGGCCTATTTAGACAGTTTACGCACCACGCAGAGGGATCTGGAGGCTTTTGCACAGGCAGCAGGCGAGAGTTGGGACGAGGCAGCGGAGAGGAGGATTACATTTCCGAAACTAAAAGCCGCTAGGGGGGTGGAGGACCCTGCGGCGCAGGAACAGATCAAGGCCATCCGCGACCGGTGCAAAAAGGCAGCAGAGGAACTGATGGAGCAGTTTTCCAGTCCCAGTGGTCCTCTGCTGGAGGATATGGCGTTGGTCTATCCTGCTATGGTAGGTTTGTTGGATCTGGTGGAGGATTTCTCTAAAGCCTATGGGGAGGAGAAGAAGAAACGAGCGTTGCTGGACTTTTCTGACTTAGAACATTTTGCTGTCCAGTTGTTGGTGGACCAGGAGGGAGAACCCACCCAGCTGGCCCGCCAGTGGGGAAGCCAGTATGCAGAGATCATGGTGGATGAATATCAGGACACGAATCAAGTGCAGAACACCATCTTTCGGGCACTGTCCCGCCAGGGAGAGAATCTGTTCATGGTGGGGGATGTGAAGCAGTCTATCTACCGCTTTCGTTTGGCAGATCCTACCATCTTTTTGGAGAAATATCGTACATTTCTGCCTCACGATCAGGCAGGATCAGGACAGGAGAGGCGCATTACGCTCTCTAAAAATTTCCGCTCTCGGCCCCAGGTGTTGGAGGCGGTCAATGATTTATTTCGCAATATTATGTCCCGACAGTTGGGTGAGATGGATTATACGGACCAAGAGGCGCTTTATCCCGGCGGGACGTTCCCGGAAGGGGAAGGGTATGAGACGGAATTTCATGTGTTAGATTTTACACAAGATCTTGCGCTTACGGAAGAAAAGCAGAACAGAAGTTATCTGGAAGCTCAGTTCGTAGCGCGTCAGATTGCGGCGCTGCTGCACGCGGGATTTCCGGTTTCTGATGGACAGGGAGGCACCCGACCCTTGCGGCCAGATGACGTGGCCATTTTGCTGCGTTCTCCTGGTCCAGTACGCCATTATTACACCCTGGCTTTGGAGGAGCAAGGGGTTGGATGGTCAGCAGAGGAGGGAGGGGATCTGTTCCAGACCACGGAAATTTCTGTGGCATTGTCTTGGTTACAGATCATTGACAATCCCAGGCAGGACATTCCTTTGTTGGCGGTACTCCGCTCTCCGTTGGTGGGGTTTTCCGGGGAGCGCTTGGCAGAGATCCGCTCTTTATCGACAGGAGATTTTTATACAGCACTGCAAGCGGCAAAAGAACAAGGATGGTCTGACTGCACAGCGTTTTTGGAACAACTGACAGCGCTTCGCTTTGACGCAGGGGAGAAGAGCAGTTATCAGCTTCTCTGGGACCTTTATCGGCATACGGATATGTTGGAGGTCTTTACAGCCATGCCCGGCGGGGAGAAGAGACGGGAAAATTTGTTGGCTTTTTATCAGTTGGCCCGCCGTTTTGAGGGGACAGGACACAAGGGATTGTTTGGGTTTCTCCTCCATTTAGACCGAGTGCGGGAGAGCGGTGGCCTGCGGCAGGTGCCTGGTGCGCCCAAAGAGGAGACAGGGGTGAGGATTCTCTCGATCCATCGTTCCAAGGGATTGGAGTATCCTGTGGTGTTTCTCTGTGGATTGGGACGGCGATTGAACTATGGGGATCTGCAAAAGCCCGTTCTCTTTCATCCTAAGTTGGGGCTGGGTCCCAAGGGGCTGGACCGGGAAACGATGATAGCCTTCCCTACCTTGGCCCGCACGGGTGTATCGCTGGCGCTAAAAAAGGAATTGCTGGCCGAGGAGATGCGTCTGCTCTATGTCGCGATGACTCGTGCAAAAGAAAAGCTGGTTCTTACTCATAGCTTATCGTATGGTGTAACTGACCTGAAAAATCTGGCAGAAAGTGTGAGTTGTCCTGCCGACCCAAGGGTGCTGGCAGGATGCACTAGTGTGGGTCAGTGGCTTCTGCTCACCGCGCTGGCCCGGCCAGAGGGCGTGGCGCTGCGGCGGGCTATGGGGCGGGAGGATATGACGTTGCCCGTTGGCCAATTCGGTCCTCCGTGGAAGGTATTTTACCATGGAGGAGCAGTGTCTCAGGAGGTAATCCGTCCAACAGATTGTCCGTCCCAACAAGAGAGTGGGGCGCTTTCTGCGGCGGAAGTGTTGTCGCGCCTTTGCTGGCACTATCCCTATCAGCAGGCATCCGCAACACCGGCTAAAGTGACAGCAACCCAGGTGGCAGAGCAGGCGGTGGAGGAACCAGGCGTTTTTCTGCTGCGGGAGCAGGAAGAAGGAAAACCGGCCCCATTCTATCGCCCTCAGTTTGCCCAGCAGGCCATGGGCTTGACCTCTGCTCAGCGGGGTACGGCCGTACACACTGTCATGCAATGCATCCGCTTGGATCATGCTGGTTCGGTGGAGAAGGTACGGGGAGAGTTGGCCCGCCTGATAGCAGAGGACTACCTGACCCAGGAGCAGGCCAAGACGGTAGATCCAGTGGCAGTTGCCCGTTTTTTTACTGGGGATCTGGGGTGGCAAATACGGATTAGCAGCAGTTTGCACCGAGAGTATCCTTTTTCTGTTTTGGCGGAAGCACATCGCTTCTTCCCTTACGCACCCGAGGGCGAAAAGGTCCTGCTGCAAGGGGTCATTGACTGTTGGTTTGAAACGGAGGAAGGGATCACGCTGGTGGATTTTAAAACCGATCGTTTTCCTCCGAACGCTTTGAAGGAACGGTGTCGGCGCTACCAGGGGCAACTGGCAGCCTATGGATATGCACTAGAGCAGGTGACAGGGAAATCAGTTGCACGGCGGATGCTTTGGTTTCTTTCCCTGGGAATGGGAGTAGAGATTCCTTGAGCGAAAAAAAGCCAATAAATACGAAAAAAAGAGTTGCATTTTTCCTGATAAGGTGGTATTATATGTTACGCGCTTATGGGAGCGTATGTATTTTTTGACATCAGAAAGAGGTGAACACGCATGAAGGAAGGCATCCATCCCAATTATGAGCAGACCACAATTCGTTGTGCTTGTGGCAACGTGATCGAGACAAGATCTACGAAGAAGGATATTCGAGTAGAAGTTTGCTCCAAGTGTCACCCCTTCTTCACCGGCAAGCAGAAGATGGTGGATACTGGCGGACGCGTCAGCCGCTTTAACAAAAAGTTCGGTTTGGAAAACTAAAAGATTTTGTCTTTGGACCCGTGCCCTTTCCGGCACGGGTTTTTCCGTTGTATTTGTCGAAAAAAACCTTGGTTTTGTCTCAGGACTGCTGCATAAACTGGATGGAGTCATGTTCCATCCCAGTATGAATAGGAGGCAGTAATATGTTTCACACCATCGAACCCAAACAACTCAAGGAAAACATCTTTTCCCTCCTGGATGACCAGTGGACCCTCATCACCGCCGGTACTCCTGACCACTGCAACACTATGACGGCCAGCTGGGGCGGCCTGGGGGTGCTGTGGAAGAAACCGGTGGCCACCATTTATGTGCGTCCGCAGAGGTATACCTACAAATTTTTAGAGGAAAATAAAATGTTTACCCTCTCATTCTTCTCTCCACAATGGAAGAAACAGCTGGCCCATTGCGGTGCGGTCAGCGGACGGGAGGAGGATAAATTCGCTGCCTGTGGCTTCCATGTGGCTGCGGCGGACCAGGCACCCTATATTGAGGAAGCCGATCTAATTCTGGTGTGTAAAAAACGCTATTGGAGCGATTTAGATCCAACGCACATGGACGGAGAGGCGCTGGAGCATTATCAGGCCAAAGATTATCACCGAATGTATGTGGGAGAAATCACCCAAGTGCTGGTGCGTACCTGAAAAACACAAAGGAGGTCCCTATGACCGACCATAGAACTGAAGAGAAACGAAATCGTGCCGTCCTGGTGGGTCTGCGTGCCAATAGCCTGCCCAGGGAGGACAATGCCAGCGAAACCAGTTTGGAGGAGCTGGAGGATCTGTTGGAGACAGCAGGGGGAGAGTGTGTAGGTGCTGTCCTGCAAAATCGGGATTCCCCTGAGGCACGGACCTTTATTGGCGAAGGCAAGGTGGCCGAGGTGGCTGAATTGGTCCGTGCCCAGGAAGCGGATCTGGTGGTATTTGATAATGAACTTTCCCCCTCTCAGCAACGGGTCCTCACTGAAGAGGTGGGGACCCAAGTAATCGACCGGGCGGGGCTGATTTTGGATATTTTTGCCCAGCGGGCCAGAACTAAGGAGGGGCGGCTTCAAGTAGAGTTGGCGCAGTATAAATACCTTTTGCCCCGCTTGACAGGGATGTGGGGCCACTTGGTTCGTCAGACAGCTTCTGGAGGGAAGTCTCCCATCGGGACCCGTGGTCCTGGCGAAACCCAGTTGGAAACGGACCGGCGCCATATTCGACGCAAGATTGCCAAACTTACGGAAGATTTGGAAGAAGTTCGCAGAATTCGGGCAGTTCAGCGGGACCGACGGGAGAAAAATGAGATCCCTGTGGTGGCCATTGTGGGCTATACCAATGCAGGGAAGTCTACCCTTCTCAATGCACTGACCAACGCAGGAATCCCTGCCCGGAATCGTCTTTTTGACACCCTGGATACGACGACTCGCACGTTGGAGATTTCTGACACCTGTACAGTCCTAATTTCCGATACAGTGGGTTTTATCCGAAAACTGCCCCATCATCTGGTGGAGGCATTTAAGGCTACACTGGAAGAACTGGCCTATGCCGACCTGATCCTTCATGTTATTGACGCATCCAACCCCGAGTGGCGGGAACAGGCAGTGGTAGTAGAAAGTCTTGTCCGGCAGTTGGGGGCGGAGGCTACCCCACGTATCGATGTGTTTAATAAGTCTGACGTGTATGTGGGGGAGATACGCCCTCATGGTGAGGATATCGTTTCTATTTCTGCAAAGACAGGGGAGGGGTTGGACAAGCTCCTGTCTATGATTGGCAAGCGCCTGGACACAGGATTTCACCGGGTGACTCTAGCTCTGCCCTATGACAAAGGAGGGGTGCTGGATATGCTCTATCGGGATGCAAAGGTGGAGTCTGTGGAATATGACCAGACCATTCAGGTGGTGGCAGTATGTGCAGAGAAGACCGTGGGTCAGATCAAGGACTATATCATTGATGGTTGGCAGCCCACCAAGGAATTCTGGGAGGACTGAAAAGAATGGCAGAATATTATGTCCCGGCTCAAGATAGCGAGACGGAATTTACAGAGAAACGCTCCCGGTTTATTGGACATCTTTGGCGAGTGGAAACGGAGGAAGAGGCCAGAGAAAAAATCGCCCAGACGAAGGCCAAGCACTACGATGCTCGTCATAACTGCTGGTGCTATCTGCTGCGGGAGGGAGGCGTGACCCGGTATTCTGATGATGGAGAACCTCAGGGCACTGCCGGCCAGCCGATGCTGGAGGTTTTCCGTCGGGAAGGAATCGAAAATGTTTGCTGCGTGGTCACCCGCTACTTTGGCGGGATACTCCTAGGAACCGGCGGCCTGCTCCGGGCCTATACACGTTCAGCGAAAGATGCCTTAGTAGAAGCAGGGATTGCTGTGGTCCGTCAATGGGCACAGACAGTAGTGGAGTGTCCCTATCCATTGCTAGAGCGGATAAAGCAAGAAATTTCTGCGGCCCAAGGAATTTTAGGAGACATCGAGTATGGTGCTCAGGTCCGTATTCCCGCCCTGTTGCCTGTGGAGCATTGGCCAGCTTATCGGGCACGGATTACTGAAGTTACAGCGGGGAAGATTGCAGCAGAAAAGCTGGGAGAAGTATTCCAGGC
>JAHHRP010000159.1 GCA_020025735.1 Evtepia sp. | reverse complement strand
GTGGATGAGAACAAACCGGTCCTGGGCATCTGCCGCGGACATCAAGTAGTGAACATTGCTTTGGGTGGAAATATCTATCAGGATCTCCCGCCCAAATTGTTGCAGATCCATGCTCAGACGTCGGAGGGGGAGAACCGGACCCATCCGATCCGTTTGGGGATTATGACCATGCTGGGAGATCTTTATGGCCAGGAGATGGAGGTCAACAGCTCCCATCATCAGGCGAACTACAAGTTTGGCCAGGGACTCTATGGAACTGCTTGGGATGCCGTTGGTTTGGTGGAAGCCATGCAGCATGGGAGCCTGCCGATTTGGACGGTCCAGTTCCACCCAGAACAGATGACAGGAGCCAATGGTACCCCAGATGGTCAGAAGATTTTTGATTTCTTCCTGGAGCAATGCCGGAAGTATTGCGGTTTGTGATATGGGAAGAAAGACTTCACCGTTACGGGAGGTCAACCTGGAGGCAGGGAAACCTTTTGTGGATCAGGCGATCAAACGTCTTACCCTTGAGATTCAACATAGCCGAAAATTGGGCTGTACCGTGTTAAAAATTATCCACGGCTATGGCTCTTCTGGCACTGGGGGGCGGATTCGTACTGAGAGCCGAAAATACCTGACGAAACTCAAGACCAAGGGTGAGATTCAGGATTATATTCAAGGAGAGAATTTTTCTATTTTTGAAGAGGCAACCCGTCAGGCGTTTATCCGATGCGATGATTTGCGTCAGGACAGAGATTTGGACCGGCATAACAATGGTGTAACCTTTATTATATTGTAAATAAACGATAAACTTTCTGAGAAAGTGAGGCCCTCAATGGACTTCCAGGCAATGATCGACGCTACCAACCAAAAAAACTCTTTTATGCGCCATATTGGCATTACCTTGACCACGATGGAGAGAGATCACGCGGTGGCAGAGGCACCGTTATCCCGTATAAATCGGAACCTCTATGGCGCGGTTCACGGAGGGATGTTCCTGGCGATGGCAGACTGTGCTGCTGGAGGTGCTGCTCGAAGCAACGGGATGCGTTATGTAACGGTGAACAATAGCTTTTCCTTTTTTCGCAATACCAAGCGGGACCGCTTGATTGCTGAGGGCCGGGTGAAGAGCCGTGGGAAAACCATCTGTGTGGTGGCGGTAGAGGTTCTGGATGACACAGGGAAGCTGTTGTGCGAGGGAACCTTTACGATGTTCTGCGTGGGCAGGCAGGACGAGATCCCAGCGGAGTGATGGGGTATCGTTCCTTTCACCAAGCCATGCGGGAGCGTTTTGGGACAAAGGTATACAAGCTGGCACTGGACGGTGGAATGACCTGTCCAAATCGGGATGGTACCCTTGGGGACCGAGGATGTATCTTCTGTGATATGCGGGGTGCTGGGAGTTTTGCTGCGCCAGTCTGTGAGAGCGTGGTCCATCAACTAACCCAGGCAAAGGCGCGGGTGGCAGCGAAACAAAAGAGTGGGCGGTACATTGCTTATTTTCAAAGTTTTACCAATACCTATGCACCGATTTCTCATCTGGAGACCCTTTTCCGTCAGGCCACTGCTCCAGAAGAGATCGTGGCCCTTTCTGTTGCCACCCGGCCTGATTGCCTAGGGCCAGAAGTGGTTTCTCTTCTGGCGGAATTAAACCGAGAAAAACCTGTGTGGGTGGAGTTGGGGTTGCAGACCATCCATCCAAAAAGCGCCCGTTATATTCGTCGCGGCTACGATCTTCCGGTATATGACCAAGCAGTTAGGCAGCTGAAAAAAGTTGGGATAGAAGTCATTACGCATGTCATCCTTGGCCTGCCAGGGGAGTGTGCGGAAGACATGGTTGCAACGGCAAGATATGTTGGCCGCAGTGGCGCTGATGGGATTAAACTTCAGCTTCTTCATGTGTTAAAAGGGACGGATCTCGCCTCAGACTATCAAGCGGGAAAAGTTCCCACACTTTCTTTGGAAGAATATGTTTTGATTTTAGAAGACTGTTTGTCAGTATTGCCTCCAGAAATGGTGATTCACCGTTTGACTGGGGATGGTGCCAAACGGGATCTGCTGGCTCCGCTGTGGAGCAGCAATAAAAAACAGGTTCTCAATGCCATTCAGCGGACCTTTGCCCAAGATGCTGTTCAGCAAGGCAGCAGATGGACGGCAGAGGACGCATGGTACCGAAACCAATTATTTGTATAAATTATATAGATAAATAAG
>JAHHRP010000158.1 GCA_020025735.1 Evtepia sp. | reverse complement strand
CTATAATCTATCCAAAAGACAGGAACGAACAAAGGAAAAGTTCCCCAAAGGAGGCGCAAGGTGTGACCGAAGTAACCGAAGCATTTGTCCGTAGATGTCTTCCGGTGAGGGACAAAAACGGGCACAAAGGAACATTTGGAAAGGTACATATTTTAGCAGGCAGCGTGGGCTTTACAGGAGCACCAGCACTGGCCTCTGCCGCAGCAGTGCGAACAGGGTCTGGGTTGGTTCATCTGTGGGTTCCAGAAGAAATCTGGCCGATATTGGCAGTGAAGTGCCAGTCAGCGATGCCTGCTCCTGTGCCGTCCTTCTCTGCGTTGCTGGAGAAAATGGAGCAGGGGGATGGTGTTTTGATTGGTCCAGGTCTGGGTAGGAGCCGAAAAACAGACGTGCGAACTTGTCATCTTATAGAGCGTCTCCAGGTCCCTTTGGTGCTGGATGCCGACGGCATAAACGCAGCAGCGGAACATATAGATGTTTTGGACACCAGATTTGATCGGCTGACCGTTTTGACGCCCCATGATGGAGAGTTTCTCCGGCTGACCGGAGGGACGGGCATTGGCTCTGATCGTGTTGCGGCAGCACAGGCTTTTGCACGAGACCATAGCTGCATAGTGGTCCTAAAAGGCCACCGGACCATTACGGCCTTTCCCGATGGAGATACTTTTGTCAACACCACTGGAAACCCAGGCATGGCCAAAGGAGGAAGCGGAGATGTGTTGGCAGGGATGATCCTCTCTTTGCTTGGCCAGGGGCTTCCACCAAAGCAGGCAATTCCTGCGGCAGTGTGGCTCCACGGTAGAGCGGGGGACTTGGCGGCGGCAGCATTGGGGGAATATGGGATGACGCCCAGTGACCTGTTGCAGCAGATCCCCGCTGTCATCCGGCGGACGATGGCACATTTGGTGGACTAACAAAAAAGGAGGAAATTCCTTTGTCCATAAAAGCTTTTTGTGCACCGCTGCTACTGGCTGTACTCCTGTGTGGATGCACAGGGGACCAAGAGGACAATGATCTTGCGCTTCAGCTTCGGTCTGATTTTTTGGCTGGAGAGGGATGTGCTGGTACAATGGCTGTTACGGTGGACTATGGCCAGCGAGTCTACGACTATACGGTGACCTTTTCTGGCACGAGAGAAGAGGGGCTGAGTATGGTGATTACGGAACCGGAAGAGGTGGCTGGGATTACGGCACTGGTGGAGGAAGGTCATACCTTTCTGCGCTTTGACGGGGTCCAGCTGGAGACGGGGCCTCTCAACAAGGACGGGCTGTCTCCTCTGGATGCCCTGCCGGCCTTTTTCACTGCCATGCAGTCAGGCTGCATGGCGGAGACAGGCAGCGAGGATTTGGGAGAGCGTGAGACCCTCCGAATTTGCTGCCGGGATCAGGAAAAACCCGTGGGGCAGGGAATCGAAACAATTCTATGGTTCGACAAAGAAGAGAAGACGCTCCTGCGAGGGGAACTTCGCAGTGAGGGGAGGACTGTAGTTCGTTGTGAATTTTCTGATTTTGTGATGATAAAATCCCACGAAAGATAGAGAGAAGTAGAGAGATAGAAAGGATTGTGTCATACAATGCAAGAACAAATGAAACGCACCTGGGCTGAGGTTTCCATGGAAAAATTGGCACATAATTACCATGCCCTGCGGGCGTTGGCTCCAAAGGAGACCAAGTTTATGGGATTGGTCAAGGCAGATGCTTATGGACATGGTGCCGTTCCGGTGGCCAGAAAGTTGGAGCAGCTTGGCGCTGACTATCTTGGCGTGGCGTGTCTGGATGAAGCTGTTGAGCTGCGTCAGGCGGGGATCAAAACGCCCATCTTGATCTTGGGATGGACCCCGATATCTTATGTGCAGGAACTGGTCCGGCACAAGATCTCTCAGGCGTGCTACGACCTGGAGTATGCCAAAGCGCTCTCAGAGGAAGCACAGAAGAGTGGTGGCTCCCTCACAATCCACATCCAGTGTGACACAGGAATGACTCGGTTGGGATTTCTGTGTCATGAGAGAAACATAGCCCAAGCGGCCCAGGAGATTGCTCAAGCTGTGCAGTTGCCGAGCCTGAAGGCAGAGGGGATTTTTACACATTTCTCCGATGCCGATGGAAGCGAGGAGTACACCATGAGGCAGTTTGATCGTTTTTTGGAGGTTATCCAACAAGTCAAAGAACTGGGCTATGAGTTTGCGATCCGCCACTGTGCCAACAGCGCTGCAACCT
>JAHHRP010000157.1 GCA_020025735.1 Evtepia sp. | reverse complement strand
CGCTGACCTGGCAGCACTTGCGGATCGCCACATTGGCTACGCCGCCGCATCCGATTACCAAAACTCGACTCATATTTTGTTCTCCTTTTCAATAAAATCAAGACTTGACCAATGCAAGCATCAGCTCACGCAGAATTTTGCAGGCGGTGGCGGTAGATACTCCACTGGTATCCAGCATGGGAGCCAGTTCAGTTACATCCGCTGCCACAATATTTGCCTTGCAGACGGTAAAAATCGCCTCAATGAGCTGTAGAAAGGTGATACCACCAGCCTCCGGTGTTCCAGTGCCTGGAAAAACGGAACAGTCCAGGCAATCCAAATCTATCGTGAAATACACAGGGGTGTGGTTCCTTCTGAGCGAAGCTACCACCTCCTCAAGCCCATCGAAGGTGAACTTGTGCATATCTGTGTGGGCCTGTGCAAATCGGAATTCCTCCCGGTCACCGCTGCGGATGCAGAACTGGTAAATCCGGCCGTCCCCCATCAGCTCGTGACAGCGGCGCAGAACACAGGCATGGCTGAGCCGGGCCCCCAAATAATCCTCACGCAGATCGGCGTGGGCATCAAAATGTATGATGTGCAGATCTGGGTATTGTTCAAGGACAGCACGGACAGAGCCCAAGGTGACCAGATGTTCCCCGCCCAGCAGCAGCGGGAGCTTCCCGTCCCTCAGGATCTCCCGTGTGCGGGACTCAATATCGGCCAGAGCAGACTCAGCACTGCCGAAGCAGAGCTCCAGATCACCGCTGTCGAAGATTGCGTAATCGGCCAGATCCATGTCCTGATAGGGGCTGTAGGTTTCCAGCCCAAAGCTCTCATGCCGCATGGCCGCAGAGCCGAATCTGGCTCCGGGGCGAAAGCTGGTCGTGGAGTCGAAGGGGGCGCCAAACAGAACGATCTCGGCTTCCTCATAGCTGCCATCGCAGCCGATGAAGGTTTCAACATTGGGCTTCATTACTCTACCTCCTGCAGCATCCTCTCCAGAAATGCCGGCAGATAGAAGGCACCTACATGGAGCTTGGGTGTGTAGTAATCTGTTTTGAAATGGTAGCCCAGCCAACGCTCGGCATCCAGATCATCGATGGGGTGGTATTTTTTACTGGCAAAGCCAAAGAGCCAGTAGCCGGCAGCATAGGTGGGGATGTGTGCCTGATAGACCCGGCTGATGGGAAAGGTGGATACAATGCGCTGATGACTTCTCTGCATGGCATCGGCATCGTGGCTGAAGAAGGGACTGCCCTGCTGGTTCACCATAATTCCGTCATCCTTCAGAGCATTGTAGCAGATTCCGTAAAATTCCCGGGTAAAGTAGCCTTCGCTGGGGCCGAAGGGATCGTTTGAATCCACGATAATCAGATCATACTGATTGGTACGACGCCGGATGAACCGCAGTGCGTTGTCATAGAAAATATGGACCCGGCTGTCATTTAGGCGGCTTGAATTTTCTGGTAGATACGCCTGGCAGGCGGAGAGAACCTCAGCATCCATTTCTACCAGGTCGATCCGTTCTACCTGAGAATACCGGGTAAGCTCCTTGACCACCCCGCCGTCACCGGCACCGATCACCAGAATGTCCCGAATATTGGGATGTACAGCCATAGGCACATGGGTAATCATCTCATCGTAAATAAATTCATCCCGCTCCGTCAGCATGACGGAACCATCCAGTGCCAGAACTCTGCCAAATTCAGGGGTTTCAAAAATGTCAATCTGCTGGTAGTCACTTTTTTGGGAAAACAGATGCCGATCCACCCGGATGCCGTGTCGGACATCCGGCGTATGAAATTCATTAAACCACAATTCCATCAGTGATCCTCCTGAGCAAGAACATTCAGGTGCGCAAGGTCCGGGTCTTCCGGGCCGGTCATGGAGCAACCCTTCTCCTTGGCGTAACGGATATAATCCAGAATGTCTCGAGTAATCCGCTCGCCAGGGGCCAGAATGGGGATTCCCGGGGGATAGCACATGACAAACTCGCTGCAAACCATACCCTCGGTTTCCTCAATAGGAACACTCTTTTTGTGGGCATAGAACGCCTCCTGGGGACTGGCCACCACTTCTGGATCAATGTATTCCTGATTCAGAAGTCCACCGGGATCTCTCTGGAAGCGGCGGCGGATTTCCGCCAATGCACTGACCAGCCGCTCCAGCTCCTGGGGACGATCACCAATGGAGAGATAGGCCAAAACATTGCCGATGTCACCAAACTCGATCTGAATATCATAGTCATCTCGGAGAATGTCGTAGACTTCAATCCCGGCCAGACCAATATCCCGGGTATGAACACTGAGCTTGG
>JAHHRP010000156.1 GCA_020025735.1 Evtepia sp. | reverse complement strand
GAAAAACAGCTGCCGCCAGTACGGCAGGGGAGGATGCCCTGGCAGACCATGAGACACCGGTGCTGAAAAAACGGTTGATTTGGTCTTTGGGATTCTTGGTGGTACTCATGTACCTTTCCATGGGACACATGATGTGGGGGTGGCCCTTGCCGGCTTTTTATGAAGGCAATCATGTAGCCGTTGGATTGACACAATTACTCCTGACCACAGCGATTATGGTCATCAATCAAAAATTTTTTATAAGCGGGTTTCAAAGCCTATGGCATCGGGCACCCAACATGGATACTTTGGTTGCCTTGGGTTCTACGGCGGCATTTGTTTACAGCACCTATGCGCTGTTTGCAATGACCGCTGCCCAAGCAGCGGGGGATATGGCAGGGGTAATGACGTATGGTATGGAATTTTACTTTGAGTCTGCCGCTATGATTCTTACCCTTATTACAGTAGGAAAACTCTTGGAAGCCCGTTCTAAGGGACGGACAACTGACGCTTTGAAAGGGCTTATGAAGTTGGCGCCAAAGACGGCAACCCTCCTGCGTGATGGAAAAGAGGTCACAGTTTCCATTGAAGAGGTGCATAAGGATGATATCTTTGTGGTTCGCCCTGGAGAGAATATCCCAGTAGACGGTGTGGTGCTGGAAGGAACCAGTGCAGTCAACGAGTCCGCTCTTACTGGGGAGAGTATCCCGGTGGACAAGGAAGCTGGGGATGCAGTTTCTGCTGCTACGTTGAATCAGTCCGGGTTCCTTACCTGTCGGGCCTCTCGAGTGGGAGAAGACACAACGCTGTCCCAGATCATCCAGATGGTCAGTGATGCTGCGGCAACGAAAGCGCCTATCGCAAAAGTGGCGGATCGTGTTTCCGGGGTTTTTGTTCCTGCGGTTATTGGGATTGCTCTTGTAACTACCGTAGTATGGCTGCTGCTTGGGCGTGAGATTGGGTTTGCGCTGGCGCGAGGGATTTCTGTTCTGGTGATCTCCTGCCCCTGTGCTCTTGGCTTGGCTACGCCAGTGGCGATCATGGTTGGCAATGGCATGGGCGCAAAGCACGGAATTTTGTTTAAAAACGCTGTGTCCCTGGAAAATGCCGGAAAGACCCAGATTGTGGTCTTGGACAAAACAGGAACGATTACGGCAGGGGAGCCAAAAGTTACCGATCTGCTTCCTGCACATGGGGTAAAAGAAGAAGAGCTGCTGCGCATGGCTTTTGCGCTGGAACAAAAGAGCGAGCATCCGTTGGCCAGGGCGATTCTTCGTCGCGGAGAAGAGATGGGGTTGGAGGTTGAAGGTGTCACAGAGTTTCAGGCGATGCCTGGCAACGGCCTGACTGCCAACTGGCAGGGAAGAACGCTTCTGGGTGGAAACTATGATTTCCTCCATCGAAGGGTGACAGTTCCAGAAGAGTTGAAGATGCAGGCGGAGAAACTGGCCGAAGCCGGAAAGACCCCCCTGTTTTTTGCACAAGATGAGGCGTTGGTTGGGATTATTGCTGTGGCAGACGTCCTAAAAGAAGATAGCGCACAAGCCATTCAGGAGTTGCGTACCATGGGAATCCAGGTGGTGATGCTTACTGGGGACAACCAGCGTACTGCCCAAGCGATTGGCCGTCAGGCAGGTGTGGACCATGTGGTAGCTGGCGTCCTGCCTGATGGGAAAGAGCGGGTCATCCGGCAGCTGAAGGAGCAGGGGCGTGTTGCCATGGTAGGGGATGGGATCAACGATGCTCCAGCGCTTACTCGAGCAGACATTGGCATTGCGATTGGCGCAGGAACAGATGTTGCCATTGATGCAGCTGATGTGGTGCTGATGAAAAGCCGACTCAGTGATGTACCTGCGGCCATTCGTCTCAGTAGGCAAACGCTGCGAAACATTCATCAGAACCTGTTCTGGGCCTTTTTATATAACACCATTGGCATCCCCCTGGCCATGGGGCTGTTCATTCCTCTGGGGCTGACTTTGAACCCGATGTTCGGGGCAGCTGCTATGAGTCTGTCCAGTTTCTGTGTGGTCACGAATGCCTTGCGTCTGAATCTATTTCGGATGTATGACGGGGGAAAAGATAAAGCGATGAAATCCATTTCTATCACGATTGCAAAGGAGAATGAAACCATGGAAAAGACAATGAAGATCGAAGGGATGATGTGTGCCCACTGTGAGGCCAGAGTGAAGAAAGCGTTGGAGGCACTGGACGCTGTGTCTGCGGCCCAAGTCAGCCACACAGATGGAACCGCAGTGGTCACCCTCACGGGTGAGGTGACAGATGACGTGCTCAAGAAGGCAGTGGAGTCACAGGATTATCCTGTGACAGCCATTGAGTGACAAGAAGTTAAAAATTCCATGTAGATTAAGACAAGGGTGCTGATTGGAACCATCAGCACCCTTACACTTTATTTTATGTAATAT
>JAHHRP010000155.1 GCA_020025735.1 Evtepia sp. | reverse complement strand
AGATCCCCATTAACGGGATCCTCAACGACCGATATGCGGCCCGGACCTCAGCGGATGTTCGCCGAACGCTGGACATGAAGCGGCAGAGAGGGGAGTTCATTGGTTCCTTTGCGCCTTATGGCTATCAGAAGGACCCGGAGAACAAAAACGCATTGCTGCCCGATCCTGAAGCTGCACAGGTGGTGCAGGATATGTTTGTCTGGTATCTCCAAGGTATGGGTAAGGGGGCCATTGCTGCGCAGCTCAACGAGGGGGGGGTCCCCAATCCCACTGCTTATAAGTCCCTTCAAGGGACTCGATATCGTCGTCCTGGTCCAGCCAATGACGGACTGTGGACGGCAGCTGCTGTGGGGCGGATCTTATCCAATCCTGTCTATGGTGGGACCCTCGTTCAGGGGAGGCAACGGGTGGTCAGTTATAAGGTCCATCAGACCATGTCAGTTCCTCGGGAAGAGTGGTATGTGGTGGAGGGGACCCATCCAGCTATCGTCTCACCTGATATCCTCAGAAGGGTGGAAGAACTGGCAAAGCGGCGAACCAGAAGGGCACCGGGGCAAGGAGAGGTTCACCTTTTTGCTGGCCTGCTCCGGTGCGCCGACTGCGGCCGTGCGATGAGTCGAAAGACGGCTCGGGGCATTGTCTATTACACTTGCTCTACCTACCGCAGAAAGTCCAAGACTGCCTGTACGAAGCATACCATTCGGGAGGACAATCTGCGACAGAGGACCGCTGGCTGGCTGGGTTGTTCCTCCGGGGACCTCACCCGGCCGCTTCTTTTTTCTCGAATTGAAGAGATTCTGGTTCGAGAAGGCGGAGAAATAGATATTTGTCCGTGTAATGTGGATAATAAGGAGGAGATTTTATAAAAAGTTAACATTTGGTTGGTTTTTAATTTTACATCTCCCCAGTACACTGGAAAAAAGAAAAGAAACGGTTAAGTGATGAAAAAGAGGAGGCCAACAGGATGGAACAGATCTATTTGTTGGAAGATGATGACAGCATTCGTAAACTGGTGATTTATGCGCTGGGCAGTCAAGGGTATGAGGCAAAGGGCTTTGATCGGCCATCCGCATTTTGGAAAGCGATGGAGGGGCCTCGACCTGCGCTGATTCTATTGGATATCATGCTGCCAGAGGAGGATGGGTTGTCTGTTTTGCAGAAACTTCGGGCCTCAGCAGCCACCAAGAAACTGCCCGTGATTATGCTCACGGCGAAGAACACAGAATATGACCGGGTGGTAGGCTTGGACAGTGGTGCAGATGATTTTATTTCAAAGCCTTTTGGCATGATGGAGCTGGTAGCCCGGGTGCGGGCGGTGCTGCGCCGCACGGCGCAGCAACAGGAGAACGACAACTACCAGGTGGGGCAGCTCTTCGTCAGCCCCCAGCGTCATGTGGTGCGAGTAGATGGGGAAGAAATTCTTCTGACCAATAAGGAGTTTGAGCTGCTGTGTCTGCTGCTGGAACATCAAGGCATGGCCATGACCCGGGATGCCATCATGGATGGGGTGTGGGGGCAAGCGTTCAGCCGGGAGAATCGGACGCTGGATGTCCATGTGCGCACCCTGCGCACCAAGTTAGGCCCTGCCGGGCAATATATTGAAACCGTCCGAGGTGTGGGATACAAGATTGGAGGACCAGCGTGACAGCAAAAATCTTTCGGGGATGCTTTCTGGTGGGATTGGCAGTGGTGATCTTGTGTGCCGGATTATTTGTGTTGGTGACAGATAACCGATATGAAGAGGAAGTTTATCAGCAACTGGAAGAAGAGCTGCTCTACGTTAAGCATGGCCTGGAACAGGGAGGAAAGGCGTACCTCACAGGTCTTATCCCCCGCCAAAGGCTGACATGGGTGGCGAAGGATGGAAGCGTCCTTTACGATAGCGTAGTCTCTCCCGCCACCATGGAAAACCATGGCGACCGAGAGGAGATTCTTCAGGCGCAGGAAGAAGGGGTTGGGCAGAGCAAACATCTCTCCAAGACGCTGCGGGAAAAGACGCTCTATTATGCTTCTCGTTTGTCTGATGGCACAGTTCTTCGGATCTCCTGCGTGGAGAATGCTGTGTGGTCCATGGCGCTGGAGATGCTGCAAGCTGTGCTGTGGATTTTAGTGCTTGCACTGGTGTTGTCCGGGCTGATGGCCTCCCGACTGGCGCGGCAGATCACTCGCTCTGTCAACAGCATCGACTTAGAACATCCTCGACTGGATGAAACCTATGAGGAACTGTTTCCCTTGGTACGTCGATTGCAGGAACAAAACCGTACCATTGGTCAGCAGATGGAAGCACTCAGCCGTCAGCAGCGGGAATTTGCTGCCTTGGCTGAAAACATGAGTGAGGGTGTATTGCTCATCGATAGTCATTATACGATTCTTTCAGGAAACCAAAGCGCGTTCAGCCTGTTAAGCCAGACTGAGCAGCAGACGAGCCTTCGCCAAGACACTTGTCGTAGGGAGATCTGGGAGGCGGCAGGGAAAGCACTGGCTGGCCGTCACGCAGGATGGATGATGGAAGAGGAATCCCATATCTTCGAAATTTTGGCCAGTCCTGTTGCAGCCAATGGGCAGGTTACTGGTGCGGTGATCCTTATGGTAGATGTCACCGAACGAGAAGCGCGGGAGAGTTTGCGGCGGGAGTTTTCTGCCAACGTTTCCCATGAACTGAAAACGCCGCTGACTTCTATTTCCGGCTTTGCAGAGCTGATGAAAGAGGGGATGGTGGAAGAGGAGAAAATGAGAGAGTTTGCCGGGGACATTTACAAAGAATGTGCCCAGCTTATTGCGCTGATTGAGGATATTATGAAACTCTCTCGCCTGGATGAGGGGGAAGAGGAA
>JAHHRP010000154.1 GCA_020025735.1 Evtepia sp. | reverse complement strand
CATCTTGTCAACAAAAAGGCCGATGTTGTACGGATCTACCTTCCCCCCGATGCCAACTGCCTCCTGTCCTGCTTTAACCATTGCATCGCCAGCCGGAACTATGTGAATGTGATGGTTACCTCCAAGCATCCCCGTCCCCAGTGGCTGACCATGGAGCAAGCCGTTAAGCACTGCACGCAGGGCATTGGCATCTGGCAGTGGGCTTCCAATGACCAAGGGTATGAGCCAGACATCATTCTGGCCTGCTGCGGGGAAACGCCCACCTTAGAAACCCTGGCAACTGTGACCATCCTGCACCACTACTTCCCCGACCTGAAAGTACGGGTCATCAATGTAGTGGACCTGATGCGCCTGCAAGCAGACACCCAGCATCCTCACGGCTTGTCCGATCAGCAGTATGATATGCTCTTTACCCAGGATAAGCCCATTCTCTTTACCTTCCATGGCTATCCTTCCCTCATCCACGAGTTGACCTATCGCCGGAAGAACAAGAACCTTCATGTCCGCGGTTATATTGAAGAAGGTACCATCACAACACCCTTTGATATGCGCGTGCTGAACAACCTGGACCGTTATCACCTGACCATGGATGTCATCCACCTCCTGCCAGAGAAACTTGGCTCCCGTGGTGCATTCCTCATCCAGCAGCTCCAGGATAAGCTGGTAGAACACAGACAATATATCGCCGAATACGGCCAGGACCTGCCCGAGATCCGGGACTGGCAGTGGAACGGCGGCAAGGGCAATTTTGCCGACTGATACGTTCCCCTATTAAGAACCACCGCCTGCCAACCCTGTCGGCAGGCGGTGGTTTTTGGGCAATGAGCAGGAACTCTGTCATTCGTTTGCTGATCTGCCCCATTTTCAGCTTATATTTTTTGTGAAAGATTTTTTTAACTTACCTCTTGCAATTTTTCTTGCATTGTGTTATGGTAATAGCGCAGTACCGTATGAGAAACACAGTCCCCTCCTTTAGAAACCTCTCCTCTCCCCTCTTAATCTGACGGGAAAGATGCAGCGTTTCTCTCTAAGAGGTCTCGCTTCTCCGTTGTCAACCAGGGACAATGGCTCACTTTGCCTGAGGCAAGTGGCTGGACTGTTGTGCTCCAAACCACCTGGCACCTGTGCCAGTGGTTGTTCAGAGTGAAATCCATATTTTTTTCCTTTTCTGTCGCCCCTGAGATTCCCTCTCAGGGGCGGCACCTTTTTTCTTTTCTATCCATTCTCCGTCATGCAAACACAGCAGGACTTTTCACCGCTCTCTTTTTGTGCTATATTGTTTTACATCTCGTTCTTCCTATGTATTGGAGGTCTTTTTTTGCAAAATACTTTAGGCAGTAATCTAGGGGAGGATAAAATCCATTCTCTCCTGTTTCGTCTGGCCCTGCCAGCCATTCTGGCCCAGCTGATCAATTTGCTTTACAACATGGTTGACCGTATGTATATCGGTCACATCCCCGAGGTGGGGGCCGATGCCTTAACCGGTGTTGGCGTCACCATGTCACTTATTATGGCCATCGCCGCTTTCGCTGCTTTGGTCAGCATGGGCGGCGCCCCAAGAGCCTCTATCATGATGGGGAAAGGTGCCCCAGAAGAAGCAGAGAAAATTTTGGGGAACTGTGCCACCATGCTGATCCTCACCGCCCTAACGCTAACCGTCATCTTACAGCTCTTTGGACGCCAGATCCTTTTGCTCTTTGGAGCCAGCGAAAACACCATTGTCCACGCCTGGGACTATATGAAACTCTATTCCCTGGGCACGCTCTTTGTTCAGCTCTCGCTGGGTCTAAACGCATTTATCAACGCCCAAGGCTTTGCAAAAACAGGGATGCTCAGTGTTACCATCGGCGCTGTGTGCAACATTCTCCTGGACCCTCTCTTTATCTTCGCTTTCCACATGGGTGTGCAAGGCGCTGCACTGGCCACCGTGCTCTCTCAAGGTGTTTCCTGTGTGTGGATTTTATCCTTTCTCTGCGGGAAAAAAACCACACTTCGATTACAGCTGCGCCATATCCGTCTGCAAAAAAAGGTGATCTTGCCCTGCATTGCCTTGGGAATCGCCCCCTTTATCATGCAGTTTACAGAAAGTATTCTGAGTATCTGCTTCAACATCAGTTTGCTCCACTATGGCGGGGACATCGCCGTAGGCGCTATGACCATTCTATCCAGCGTAATGCAATTTTGTATGCTCCCTTTGCAAGGACTCACGCAAGGCGCACAGCCTATCGTCGGCTTCAACTATGGCGCAGGAAACGGCAAGCGGGTGAAAGAAACCTTCCGCCTTCTCCTCTTTTGTTGTCTCACCTTTTCCTGTGTCATTTGGGGGATCTGTATCTTCTGTCCTCAAGTGTTTATTGGGATTTTTACCAATGATCTTGCCTTGATCTCATTCACCCGTTGGGCCATTCGGATCTATATGGCTGTCACCCTTATTTTTGGCATTCAAATCGCCTGTCAGCAAACATTGATCGCGCTGGGCAATGCCAAAACTTCAGTCTTTTTGGCCCTGCTGCGGAAAGTGCTTCTCCTAATCCCACTCATCTATCTCTTACCCCACATATTCACCGATCAAGTCATGGCTGTGTTTCTGGCAGAACCCATTGCCGATCTCCTGGCTGTGACCACCACATCCATCCTTTTCTATCGACAATATCAAAAACTGTAACCAATCCGCTCTTCTCTTCGGAAAAGAGCGGATTTTCTTTCCCTGCCGTAAGAAGTCCTGAATCTGGCACAGCCAGAGGAGGACGGCAGGGAATTTTTATTGCCAAAATAGAACATCCGTTCTACAATAAAACCAGATTTTGTCTCTTCCCTGCCAGCAAAGAGACAGCTCACCGCCCCAATCCTGGCGCGGTAAAACAAAAAAACGCAGCACAGGACACGTTCTCATGGGAAAGAACGTGTCCTGCTGCAAAAAAGGAGAGGAAAGAAGAGATGCATGCAGTAGATGTGAAAAACGGGATATTGGCTGTTCTATCGGCAGCAGGCGCCTTTATCGTCCACGGTCTGGGAG
>JAHHRP010000153.1 GCA_020025735.1 Evtepia sp. | reverse complement strand
AATGAAGGAGAGAAAGAAGTACGGCCTCAAGGCTGCACGTCGCGCTCCCCAGTTCAGCAAGCGCTAATCTCGATCAATCGGTTTCAGATGCATACGAAAAATCCCGTTTGTTTCACAGCAATGTGATTCAGACGGGATTTCTTTCGTTCCCTCTGTTTTCCAACTATACGGAGCAAGCTCTATCCTGAGTACAGGCAAGCCAGGATGCGCTGTATCGATAGCCATAACCGCAAGCCGAAAAAACAGCAGGGCCCTCGAAAATTTCCCGCACCCCTTGTAAGAAAAGATATTTTGTGGCATAGTTAAGATAAGAAAGTGGGATGAGGAGGCTGGACCATGCTATATAAAGTACGCTCCCTTGGCTTACAGGGGATTTCTGGCTATGAAGTCACCGCTGAGTGTGACCTATCTGGGGGACTGCCCAATTTTGACATTGTTGGGCTTCCAGATACCGCTGTCAAAGAGGCCCGGGAACGAGTCCGCTCAGCCATCAAAAACAGCGGATATTCCTTCCCTGTGGGGCGGATCACCGTAAATCTGGCCCCCGCCAATCGGCGTAAATCAGGCACAGTCTACGATCTGCCCATCCTGGTGGGAATCCTTGCCGCCGGGGGATTGCTCTCCTGGTCCGATCCAGACTGCGCCTTCGTAGGGGAACTTTCCTTGTCAGGAACCTTGCGTCCAGTCGTAGGGATGCTCCCAATGGCACTGGCTGCACGAGAGGCAGGAATCCAACGTCTCTTTGTCCCTGCCGACAGCGCACCGGAAGCTACCTTGGCAGAAGGACTTACGGTCTATCCAGTGGAAACTGTGACTCAGTTAGCCGAACATCTCACCGGTCAGACCCCCATTGCGCCTGCCCCCCCTTGGACCGATAGTCTGGAAAAACTTCCTTTGCCAGACTTCGCCGAAGTCCGGGGTCAAGAACCTGTAAAGCGGATGTTGGAAATCGCAGCAGCCGGAGGACACAACGTCCTCATGGTAGGTTCCCCAGGATCTGGCAAGAGTATGCTGGCCCGCCGTTTCCCCTCTATCCTTCCTCCCATGACTCGACGGGAAGCGTTGGAAACCAGCAAGATCCACTCCGTGATGGGTTTGACCTCCAAGGATCGCCCCTTGCTCACCCAGCGCCCCTTCCGCTCTCCACATCACACCATCTCCGCAGGAGGAATGGCCGGGGGCGGCAATCCTTATCCCAGGCCAGGAGAAATCTCTCTGGCCCACAATGGCGTGCTCTTTTTGGATGAATTGCCGGAATTCCACAAAGATGTCATCGAAGTCCTCCGCCAGCCCATGGAGGAAGGCGTGGTGTCTGTGGTCCGTTCTGCCGCAGCAGAAACCTATCCCAGCCGTTTCACGCTCCTATGCGCCATGAATCCTTGCAAATGCGGTTGGTATGGTCATCCTTCCGGCCGATGCCGCTGCTCCCCAGGACAGGTGAAGCGGTATCTGAGCAAGCTCTCCGGCCCCCTTCTGGACCGGATCGACTTGTTTGCTGAGGTACCCCCCTTGGAATTCGAGAATCTCTCTGACCGATCCCCTGGGGAGACATCTGCTGCCATTCGCACCCGCGTCCTATCCGCCAGAGCCATGCAGCATACCCGCTATGGCCCGGATGGTCCGCTGTGCAACGGAGCCATGGGCCAGAAGGAACTGCGCCAATTCTGCACCTTAGACTCTGAGGGGCAGGATCTCATGAAAGGCGCTTACGAGCACATGGGACTGACTGCCCGCAGCTATGACCGTATCCTCCGCGTGGCACGGACCATCGCCGACCTGGACGGGGAGGATACCATCCTCCCTCACCACCTGGCTGAGGCCATCCAATACCGTCAGTCTGACTACTTCCCCCTATGAGGGGAAAATCTACCCCTGAAAGGAACCCAATGGTATGTCCAACATTCCCAACACTCCCCCTGTGGGAGACGAAATTATTTTGCTGAAAATGGGTGAGATGGTCCTCAAGGGCCTCAATCGCCGCACTTTTGAAGAACGTCTGATGGGCAATGCCCGCCGTCGGCTGCAAAAATATGGCA
This sequence comes from Evtepia sp., assembly GCA_020025735.1. GTDB lineage: Bacteria > Bacillota > Clostridia > Oscillospirales > Oscillospiraceae > Evtepia. The sequence continues at coordinate 982 of JAHHRP010000153.1, read as the reverse complement.
AGTTTCGCATCTACTCCCGCCAATCCATCACTTATATCGAGCCAAAAGAAGATACCTGTGACATGGATGGTGCATTCGAGACCCTGCGTACCCTCTTCGGTGTGGTGGGTCTGTCCCGCGCCAAGGCCTGTGAGAAAACCCCTGAAGCCATTCTCGAAGCTGCCAAACGATATCTCCACGATGACCTCATGGCCGCCGCCACCTTTAAAGTAGAGTCCAAACGTTCCGACAAAACATTCCCCATGACCTCCATCCAGCTGTCTCAGTTTGTGGGGGGAGAACTCAACGAAGCCTTTCCGCACATTCAGGCAGATATGCACCATCCAGAAGTCGTTGTCCATGTGGAGGTGCGGGATTTTGCCGCATATATTCATGCCAATCCTACCCCTGGAGCAGGCGGTCTGCCGGTGGGCGTAGGCGGCACCGCAGTTTCCCTTCTCTCCGGCGGTATCGACAGCCCCGTGGCCTCCTGGATGATGGCCAAACGCGGGGTTGCCTTGGAAATGGTCCATTTCTTCAGCTATCCCTACACCTCCCCAGAAGCCAAAGAGAAAGTTCTGGAATTGGCTCAGCTTCTCACTCCCTGGTGTGGCAGATTGGTGGTCCATGTGGTCCCCTTCACCCAGATCCAAGAAGAACTGCGCCGTTGCTGCCCTGAGTCCCTCTTTACCCTCCTCATGCGTCGGTTTATGATGCGCATTGCCGAGCAGGTGGCCCAACGGGTGGGCGCCAACGGTCTGGTCACTGGGGAATCCCTAGGCCAAGTGGCCAGCCAGACCATGCAGGCTATGGCTGTCACCGGGCAAGTTTGTTCCCTGCCTGTTTTCCGGCCAGTGGTAGGGATGGATAAAGAGGAAATCATTCGGGTGGCCCGGAAAATCGGCACCTTTGACACCTCCATCCGTCCCTATGAGGACTGCTGCACAGTCTTTACCCCCCGCCATCCCAAAACCCGCCCCCACCAAGAAGAACCCCCGGAAGC
>JAHHRP010000152.1 GCA_020025735.1 Evtepia sp. | reverse complement strand
CATATATTGTGCTGTATCAGACAATATATTCTTTGCATCGACCAAGCCACTTGGCCTGAAATCTATACATAGCAGGGATTGATTTTTATTAAAACACATGATTTTTTTTATGACCTTCCTCCTGAACTAATCGCGCAAACGCCAATCCTACAACGAGATGCGTCCCGTCTGCTGACCTTGGATAAAAGAACAGGGGAAACCGGGCACTGTCATTTCTACGATCTCCCATCTTTTCTCAAGCCTGGAGATTGCTTGGTCCTCAACGATTCCAGGGTCTTGCCAGCACGGTTGATTGGACGCCGGATGCCAACAGGCGGAGCTTGCGAGGTTGTTCTGCTCATTGACCGGGGAGAGAACACGTGGGAATGTCTCGTCCGTCCAGGGAAGAAGTTACGGGAAGGCGCAGCCATCTCCTTTGGTCAAGGAGAGCTTGTAGGAGAGATTATCCACGTGTTGGAAAATGGCAATCGTTTGATCCGCTTCTCCTATGAGGGGATTTTTTTGGAGATTTTGGAGCAGTTGGGAAAGATGCCCCTGCCTCCCTATATCAAGGAGGAACTTCAGGATGCAGAGCGGTACCAGACCGTTTATTCCAAAGAGATCGGTTCTGCTGCTGCTCCTACGGCTGGCCTCCATTTCACCAAAGCGCTGTTAGAAGAGATCAAAAAGATGGGCGTGTCGGTTTGTTCTGTAACCCTCCATGTAGGGCTTGGCACTTTTCGACCGGTCAAAGCGGAAGAGATCACAGAACATCAAATGCACAGTGAATACTGTATGATCTCAGAAGAAACTGCCCAGACCATCAACCGCACCAAAGCAGCAGGTGGACGGGTCATCTGTGTAGGGACCACTTCTTGCCGGACCATTGAGAGCTGGGCAGGGGAGGACGGTATTTTGCAGGAATCCGCTGGTTGGACCAATATCTTTATCTATCCCGGTTACAAGTTCAAGGTACTGGATGGACTGGTCACCAACTTCCACTTGCCGGAGTCAACACTGATCATGCTGGTCTCTGCGCTGGCAGGACGAGACCATGTACTGGCAGCCTATGAGGAAGCAGTTCAAAAACGATACCGGTTCTTCTCCTTTGGAGATGCCATGTTGATTTACTAATTAGGAGGTGTTTTGATGTTTACCCTCTTGAAAACGGAAGGCCGCGCTCGGCGCGGTACCCTCACCTGTGCCCATGGCACAGCTCAGACCCCAGTCTTTATGAATGTCGGGACCCAAGGGGCTATCAAAGGTGCTCTATCTGCCACAGATCTGGCGGAGATCGGCTGCCAGATTGAACTATCCAATACTTACCATCTCCACCTGCGACCAGGGGACAAGCTGATTAAAGAGATGGGGGGACTGCATCAATTTATGAATTGGAAAGGTCCCATCCTTACAGACAGCGGTGGGTTTCAGGTGTTTTCTCTGGCTAGTATGCGGAAGATCAAGGAGGAGGGCGTCACCTTTGCCTCTCACATTGATGGTCGGCGGATTTTTATGGGACCAGAGGAGAGTATGCAGATTCAGGCCAACCTCGGTTCAGACATCGCGATGGCTTTTGATGAATGTGTTGAGAATCCTGCCCCCTACGATTATGTAAAAAACTCTTGTGCGCGTACCTTGCGCTGGTTAGAGCGGTGCAAGCGGGAACATGATCGGCTCAATCACCTGTCTGATACGGTCAATCCTCAACAAATGCTCTTTGGGATCAATCAAGGTGGCACTGTGCCGGAACTGCGGGTCTGGCACATGAAAGAAATCGCTGCGTTGGACTGTGACGGCTACGCTATCGGCGGGCTGGCTGTGGGGGAACCCACTGAGACGATGTACGAGATCATTGACGCAGTAGAACCCTATATGCCTCAGAACAAGCCTCGCTACCTGATGGGGGTAGGTACACCGGTGAATATTTTGGAGGGTGTGGCACGGGGGATTGATATGTTCGACTGTGTTCTCCCAGCCCGCAATGCTCGGCACGGGAAGCTTTACACTTGGGAAGGGGCTTTGAACATCAAGAACGAAAAATACAAAAACGATACCCGTCCCATTGACGCCGCTTGTACCTGCCCTGTGTGTCGTTCTTTCTCTAGGGCGTACCTGCGCCATTTATTTACGGCAGGGGAGATGTTGGCCATGCGTTTGGCTGTCCTGCACAACCTCTACTTCTACAATACCCTTATGACAAGAATTCGTCAGGCTTTGGACAATGGACAATTTCAGGATTTTTACCAAGTGTACACAAAGAAACTCAGCAACAAGCTATAAGGAGAAATAGAAAAATAATCGCTGCATAAAAAAGGACTTGTCAAATCCAGAAATCTCTTTTATAATAAAAGGAAAGTTTATTTTTACAGCGGAGGGAATCACCTTGGATATGTCGTTTCTGATTATTGTCCTGCTTTTGTTCTACATTGCCATTTTCTACTTCTTGAAAATGCGGCCGGAAAAGCAGCGCAGAAAAGAGCAGGAGGCGATGAAACGGTCGCTGGCTCCTGGGGACCCTGTGACCATGATCGATGGGATGATCGGCAACATCTGTGCCGTGAAAGAGAAGACAGTGGTCATCGAGACCGGAGCAGATCGAGTGCGTCTAGAATATGCCAACTGGGCAATTATGAACAAAGGCGTTGCCGTAGATCAAACCCAGCAGTAACAAGAATAATCGTCATAGTAGAATCCCTCCCCGCATAGAATCCATCAGAGATTCTCTTCGGGGAGGGATTTTTATGGAAAAAAAAGAGGACACACGCACATCCAAAAAGAATACAACGACCGAAAGCGTGTTTTCTGTCCTGTTGGGGACTGCTGTTGGTCTGGTGTTTCTTCTGTTGCTTGTCCTTCTTGCTGCGGCCTTGGTGTGGGGAGGCGTTGTATCGGAAACCATAACCGGACCGCTCCTGACAGCAGCTGCTGGATTGTCTTCCTTTGCTGCTGGACGTTTGGCCATTCAGAAGGGGAGTGGTGGTCCTCCCATGGCGGTTGGCGCGGGAACAGGCGTCCTGCTCTGTGTCATTTTCCTCTCTGTTTGCTGGGGCAATACAGGGGTGGCAGGATT
>JAHHRP010000151.1 GCA_020025735.1 Evtepia sp. | reverse complement strand
GTATACCAGAATGCCATAAAGTTTCGTTTACAAAACTATAAATTTTTCATTAATTCTTATGTTTTTGTCACCATTTTCCATATCATGGAAAATACGACAGCACCACTGCCGTCAAGCAGGACCTCTGATTGACAATTTTTGTTGGCTATGGTACCTTTTTCTCATTGGCATCTATACAATTTGGAGGTGTTCCCATGACGCATCATCTTTCTCTTCTCTGTCGGCAGATCCGGCAAGATATTTTGCAGATGACCCACGCCGCAGGCTCCGGTCATCCCGGCGGCTCCCTGTCGGCGGTAGAAATTCTGGTCAGCCTCTACTTCGACCAAATGCACCTGGACCCGGCCCATCCAGAAGACCCCAACCGAGATCGGTTCCTCTTGTCCAAAGGCCACGCCGCCCCTTTACTTTATAGTGTCCTGGCTCGACGGGGATTTTTTGATCCCGCGCTGCTGCCTACGCTGCGACAGTTGGGATCTCCCTTACAGGGTCATCCACACAAGGACAGGCTGCCTGGGCTAGACTGCTCCTCAGGCTCCCTAGGCCAGGGGTTGTCCGTTGCCAATGGCCTCGCTCTGGCCGCCAAACGGCGGGGGAAAACCTACCGCACCTACTGTCTGCTGGGCGATGGAGAAGTTCAAGAGGGGCAGGTGTGGGAGGCCGCAATGACTGCCGCTCACTTTTCCCTGGACAACGTCTGCGCCATTGTAGATGACAACAAGGTGCAGCTGGATGGTGCCACCCAAGACATCATGAATGTCGCTCCCCTGTCAGACAAGTTCCGTGCTTTCGGCTGGCAGGCCATTGAGGTCAACGGACACGATCTGTCCGCTCTGGCTGCGGCTTTTCAGCTGGCTGCCGTCACCCAGGGCCGCCCCACAGTTCTCATCGCCCACACGATCAAAGGCAAAGGGGTCTCCTTCATGGAGGGCCAAGCTGCTTGGCATGGGAAAGCGCCCAGCCAGCAAGAGCTTGAGGCAGCCTTAGCCGAAGTGGCCTTATAAGGAGGGAATTTCATGGACTTAAATGCTGTAAAACGCATCCCTCAGCGGGATGGTTACGGACAGGGCTTACTGTCACTCTGTGCAGCCCGGGAAAACATTGTGGTACTGGATGCTGATGTCGCTGCCTCTACCCGCACCAACTGGGTCAGGGATCAGTATCCCCATCATTTTTACAATCTTGGCATCAGTGAGCAGGATATGGTAGGAACCGCTGCGGGACTCGCTCTAGGTGGAATGATTCCTTATGTCTCTACCTATGGTGTCTTTCTCTCCGGCCGAGCATTTGATCAAATGCGTACCACCGTATGTTACAACAACTTGAAGGTCCGCTTCGGAGGTGCCCATGCAGGGATCTCTGTGGGACCAGACGGTGCCACCCATCAGGCTCTGGAAGACATCGCACTGGCCAGAGTGCTGCCCAATATGACGGTCATTGCTCCCTGTGACAGTGAGCAAACCCGCAAGGCTGTCATCGCGGCGGCGGATCTGGATGGCCCTGTTTACTTCCGCTTTGGCCGGGAGCCAGTACCTGTGATCACAGATGAAACCACGCCCTTTGTTCTTGGAAAAGCTCGTCTGGCACGCCAGGGAACGGACTGTGCTGTTGTCGCCTGTGGTGCCATGGTCTATGAGGCCCTGGTAGCAGCAGAGAGGCTGGCAACACAAGGGATTTCCCTGCGGGTCCTTGACCTGCACACCATCAAACCATTGGACCAGGACGCAGTTCTGGACGCTGCCCGCACTTGTGGTGCAGTGGTAACCGCAGAGGAACACCAACGCTCCGGCGGACTTTTTGGCGCTGTGTCAGAGGTCCTCGCTCGGACCTGCCCAGTTCCAATGGAAGCAGTTGCTGTACAAGATACCTTTGGGGAAAGTGGTGCGCCAGAAGCCCTCATGGACAAGTATGGCCTAAATGCTGCCGCCATCCTCCAGGCAGCAAACCGGTGCTTGGCCAGGAAGGGGTGAGCCTCCTGTGAAACATCCCTTTTCCCGCCTACTTACCGGTGTGCTGACGCTGATGCTGACCCTGTCATTGTTGTCTGGCTGCCAGTTTAGCCTGGGCGGACTTCTTAGCAAAGCATCGGTAAGTCCTCCCCCAGAGGACTATGTCGGACAAGAGGATGGCTTTCGCTATGCCAAGACCACCCTCAGCGGCCAGGAGCGTTATCTATATGACCAGCTTCTAAGCGGGCTGCAAAACCACGAGACAGAGATTGGCGGGCTTTATCCAGACACAGAAATGATCCAGGCCGCCATTGATGCCATCGACCGAGACTATCCTGAACTCTTCTGGTTCTCTGGCACAGGGCAAATCGAAACCACACTTTTGGCAGACACCCCCTTAAAGGCATCCTACCTTCCGGTCTACACCATGGATCAGAGCCAGCGGGAAACCACCCAGGCCCAAATTGATCGGTGGGCAGAAGAGTGCTTTTCCACCCTGCCCCAAAATGGCACAGACTATGACAAAGCTTTGGGGATCTACACATATCTCATTGACCACGCAGACTATCAAGTGGTCTCTTCCAACTCCATCATAAATATCATGGTAAATGGCGCGGGACTGTGCGGCTGCTATGCCAAAACCTTCCAATATCTATGCAGCCAGCAAGGCATTGACGTCACCTATGTTACCGGTCAAGCAGGAGGAGAAGCTCACGCCTGGAATCTTGCTTGGCTGGATGGAACCCCCTGTTGGATCGATCCCACTTGGGGCGATCCGGTCTTTACTGGTGGTAACAACAGCCAAGGCCCATCCTATGAATACTTCGGCTTGACCACTGCCGACCTAGAACGCACCCACACCATCAGTACTGATATCTCCATACCAGACTGCACGGATAATCACTGCAACTACTTTGTTCGCCAAGGGTTATTCTTTCCTTCTTATGACCAAGATGCGCTGGTTTCTGTTTTCCAACGGGCGCTCTCCGAAAATGCATCTAAAATTTCTATTCGCTTTACGCAACAGGCGTATCAATCTGCCTGCCATGCGCTGCTGACACAACGACAACTTTATTCGATCTTCCGTCAGGCGAATCACAATGTTCCTCTGCCTGCCAACAGCACCCTCAAATATACCAAAAATGACGATATGTGCGTATTGACTTTCTTCGTCCCAGCTTCTTGATGCATAAACTAGAAAACGCTCCCCTCAGCCATGGTTCACGGCTGAGGGG
>JAHHRP010000150.1 GCA_020025735.1 Evtepia sp. | reverse complement strand
TTCCAAGATCACCGCATCTACCATCTGAGACAAGGTGTTTTTGTCGTATCGCACCTCCACTACAATTGCCTCTTTGATTTTCAACATGATGTTCCTCCTGCCGACAGCTCCAGTATCAACGACATCAACAGCTCCTTTGCATCTACCCCGGCAACGGACTTCATGGCCAGATCTGTCTCAGCACATCGGCGCATCGCATGACAGCACCATCTCAAGCCATGGCGGCTGGCTCCCTGCATCAATTTCTCTGCCGGATAGATCGAACGCATCCCCCATAGTTCCATCAACCAGCGGCTTCCTTCCCCCGACTCCAAAGCCACGCGAGCTGTATAAAGCTGCCGGAAGTGCTTTCCTAGTACCGCCAGAATCATAATGGGGGCCTGTTGCAGCCGCAGCAAATCTGCCAATACCGACAGCGCCTTGTCCATCTCCTTCTGCATGAGAGCATCCGTCATCTGAAAAACTACCGCATCAATGACCGGAATGGCAACTGCATCTATGTCCTGACGGGTGATTCGGCGCTGCTTGGCATAGGCACCAATCTTGCCGATCTCAGAAATCAGACCGTTCATCAGGTCTCCACATAGGAAAATCAAATACTGGGCATCTGCCGTGTCGATCTCATGGTCCAGTGCCCGGAAGCGACGTCCGATCCAATCCACCAAATCACTCTGTCCCTGGCGAGCGAACTTCACAATCTGCCCACGGTCTTTAATTGCCCCGGACAACTTCTTCATTCGGGCATCGCTTTTATAGGGCACAATATCATAGATAAAAACCAGACAACAATAGTCTGGTAAGTCCGTAAGGATCTGTGCCATGGCGTTACGCTCCCCTTCTGATGCTTTAAAGAGGTCATAATCCTGAACCACAATCAACGTCCGCTGGCTCATCATGGGCAGTGTATCTACCACCTCCGACAGGCGCTGTGCCGTCAAGGTTTTGCCCTGGAGCTGGTGGTAGTTGAATTCCTCCATCCCTTGAGGAATTAGTTTTTCCCGCATCTGCTCCAAATAGTAATCCCGCAGATAAACTTCCTCCCCATGAAAAAGATAGAGGACCCCCAACTGTCCCTGGGCCAGATCTTTTTTCAGCTGGCGGTATGCCGCCTGAGTACTGTCTTTTCCGTTTTCCCGTTGTTTTGCCATTATGGTTCCTCCCCATTCTGGGCATACACTGTCACGCCGCCATGACAGTCAGTGCGATAAACTTTTGCCCCAGAGTTTTCCAGCCGGAACAATGTCTCCGGGGCGGGATGTCCGTAGGTATTTTTTCCTACGGGAATCACTGCTATCTCCGGTTGGAATTTCTTCAATAAGACCTCCCCTGAGGAATATTTAGAGCCGTGGTGTCCCACCACCAACAGTTCCCCGTTGGGCAAATCTTCCCGGGCAACCAGCCGGTTTTCCTCTTCCTCCGGCATATCTCCAGTAATCAGAGCCTCCCAACCATTCAGGGCACATAAAATCGCCAGACAGCGTTCATTGGAACCGCCTTCTAAAGATGGTTCATACAGCGTCAACTGAGCCTGTCCAAAAGACACTTGACTGGTTTCTCTGATAAAATGGATGGGCACCCCCTGCGCCTTGGCTTTCTCCTCAATGGCCTGCCGAATCGGATTCTCCGCATCTACATCAGGCACCACGATTGCCCGGACTTTTACTCGATCCATTAGTTCCAGCACACCTCCGGCATGGTCTGCATGGAAATGCGTTAGAATCAACAGATCCAGATAGTTCCCACCGATTGACTGGAAATAAGTAGCCGCAGTATCTCCTGGGTCTAAAGTACCACCACAGTCGATCAGGGCACGAGCTGCGCCAGAGGTCACCGCTACACTCTCCCCCTGTCCTACATTCAGTACCGTCAGCGTCAAAGGCTCCCGTTGGACCGTCTTTGCCGTAAGCAACGCTGACAGACACAGCGTAACCACACATACGCACACAGGCAGAATAGGCCGTTTCCTCTTGCTGGGAACCAGCAGATACAGCAAAAAGATCCCATACACAAACAAAGACCAAAGCGCATAATATCCACGGTCTAGGTCTACCGAAGCCAATCCCAAACAACTGACCTTCTGTGCATACCACAAGAAAAAACGGATTGGTAATCCTACTAGAAATGCTACACCTTGTCCCAACGGGAGCCACACTGCTCCAGCAATCACTGACAACGCCCCACCCACAAAAGCAGTAGTCACTGCCCAGCTGGTACACAAGTTTGCAATCGGAGCTATCAATGAAAATCGTCCAAAGTACAGCCCAGACAGCGGAACCGTGAACACCATCGCACTCAGGCTAATTGCCATTACGCCCAAGATAGGGCTAGTGAAAGGCCGGATTTTTTGAGGAACCTTCTCTACCCAAGACCGGTTCCATCGTTGCCCAAAGAGTAAAATTCCCAGCGTAGACAGGAACGAAAACTGTAATCCCACATTGGCAATCCCATAAGGATTCACCAGCAAGAGCAGAAGCAATGCCGCACACAGTCCCGTTACAGGATGGTATTCCCTATCCAGCTGAGGGGCCAACATTGTCAATGCACACAAAACGGTTGCCCGTATCGTCCCCGGTGCACTGCCAGTCATCAAACAAAAGAGAATCAGAACCGTCAAAAGAATCATCAAAGAGAGTTTGCGGTTCGGTTTTAGGAACAAGGTAAGGACACCCACCAAAAAAGTCACATGCAGGCCCGAAATTACCACAACATGTCCCAGTCCCACCCGGTTGAAATTGTTCTGGTCTACATCATCCAGTCCACTTTTGTCCCCTGTAAGCAGGGCATGGAGAAAACCCGCCTGCTTTTCAGGATACAGACGATCAATAACCTGCCGGATCTCTTTGGCCAAATAGACCGGAGCATACCGAAGGGAAATCCTCTGGTTTCGAGTGACCATCACCTCGCCATGTCCCTTAGCGCGGAGAAGGATCCCCCGGCCAGCATAGTAAAAACTTCTCTCGCCCTGAATCTGATCTGCAAGGGTGCAATGTGCTACACAAGCCAGCTGATCGCCAGGACGGAGGTCTGCCAAATCCTGGTCTCCATAAAACAGAGCCGAAACCTTCCGTCCTCCTTCCTCCCCAGCGTTAACCGGAATCTGTACCCCATGGTCTGTCTTCTGTGGCCATTGGGTCACCACCGCTTCCAAACGGACAGTGCGATCTGCCAAATTCTGTGCTGGGCTAAGAAACACCGCACTATACGC
>JAHHRP010000015.1 GCA_020025735.1 Evtepia sp. | reverse complement strand
AAGTTACACCTTCTTCAAAAACAAAGTTGAAATCAATAAAAAGCGCTAGAAAATGGATGGAGTTTCATGCAAAAAGATGACGTTTATGGAATATCATGGTAGAATATGCATTGATTTCTATGGAAAGTGTGCTATAATAAGTACATTGCATCCGAGGAAAAACGCGAAGAGGAAAAGATAAACTCCCAGAGTTTATCGGCGGAAAAACTGCACAGTGAAAAGAGACTTTATTGTTAGGAGGGACTTGTACCTATGAATCTTATGCTTCCTACCGCGCGGCGTAAGGACGGTGAGAAGCAGCCCTGCATCAAGATCTGGAAATTTGATCTCCGGCTCCCCTTTATTCACTATGAATGGGAAATTCCTGAAATGATTCAGGGCTGTGTCGTCTTTATGACCGGCTCAGCGGCCACTGCATATTTGGAGAACTTGTTCGGCTTCACCTTTGAAATAGCCCTGTCTATCGTGTTCGTCCATGAACTGCTGTACATGGTCAATAACACTTTGGGTGACCCTCTCATCGGTGGTTGGATCACCCCCGCTGTACCTCTCATCACGGCTTTCCTACTTAACTTCGAGGGAAAAGACCGAATGTACGCCTTAGTCGGGATGGAACTCATCCTGGGCCTGATGTACGTCATCCTGGGCGCCACAGGTATCGCGACCAAACTCATTGACATTTGTCCACAAAGCTTGAAAGCAGGTATCCTAATCGGCTCAGGCTTTGCCGCCTGTTGTGGTCCCTATGGTTTCAAATCAGTAGACGACGGCGGATTGGGATTCTTCAAGTATCCCATCTCCTGGTCCATTGGCTGCGCCCTGGGTCTGTTCCTGCTCTTCTCCAACGGCTTCGGCAAAGTGAAATTCGGCAGCAAGAGCCGGATAATTAAACTGATCACCAAGGCAGGCTTTGTCCCAGCCATCATCGTGGCCGGTATTATTGCTATGGTGATTGGTGAGTGCAGCCTGCCCGATTTCTCGACGGTTCAATCCTTCTGGTTCAACCCCCTGCCCGGACTGAACTGGGTCTGGCATAACTTCTCCTTGACTGGCATTGGCCTTCCCCCAATGGAGATCCTGCTCAAGGACCTTCCCATGGCTATCATGTGCTATGTCATCGCCTTTGGCGACATCGTCGGCGGCACTGCTTTCATGGAGGACACCAAGCGCTATCGTGAAGATGAGCTGATTGACGTCGATCCCGACCGCACCAATATGTGCTGCGGCTTCCGAAACCTCATTGAGGCCTTCTTCAGCCCCACTTGCACCATGTCCGGTCCCCTGTGGTCTGCGATGACTGTGTCTGTTGCCGAGCGCTATAAGACCGGCAAGGAGAACATGTACTCCATCTTCGGCGGGGCCTGTACCTTCAACACCACAAAATGGATCTGCCAGCTTATCTGCCCACTTATGGCAATCATTCGGCCCATCTTGCCCCTGGCCATGGCCCAGACGCTGCTCATCCAAGCGTTCGGCTCGTTCTATGTGGGCATCAATATGTGCCGCACCAACGTCGAGCGCGGTGTGGCGGGCATCACTGCCGGCGCCATTGCCATCTGCCCCAACCCATCTTACGGCTTGTTCGTCGGCATCGCCTTGTGTATCGTCATGGAGATTTTGGGCATGTCTAAGAAGGAGCGCCGGGCCAATGTGGAAGAGGGAATCGAGATTTACCTCAAGAACACCCGCGCCGAACTGGACGAGCTGGATGCCAAAGAGGCGGCCAAGCTGGCCAAGAAAGCGTGATCCTTTTCCAATTATTTTCGGTATGACTCAAGCAGCTTTCCTGCTGCCGCGAACGAGTTTTCTCGACTGATGCAACCCCCCAGGACCTGTTTACATCACAGATCCTGGGGGGTTTTTTGCCCCTTTTGAGATGAAAAATTCCCTCTCTGGTGGACAGAGAGGGAGGGATTATTTGGGCTGGTGCTGGTCCCGCAGGAAGTCTTGATAGAGCAGACTTGGCTGGACACCTGTATTGTTCTGGTATTTTCCAGAGTCATAGCTCTGATAATCGCCCTGAATTGTGTGATAATAGATCTGGCAGATCTCTACGTTGGGATAGATGACGATGGGATGGATGCAGAACATCTCCAGCGTCCAATAGCCAGCAAAGCCTACGTCTCCAAAGCCAGCAGTGACATGAATGAATAGCCCCAGCCGCCCCACAGAGGAACGCCCTTCCAACATGGGGACGAATTGTTCTGTCTTGGTGTATTCCAACGTGCGGCCCAGGTAGAGGGTGTTGGCTTGCAGCAGCAGCCCCTCCTCAGGGATGGTTAAACGGCGGACGGGATTCTCTTTCTTCATGTCTAAGGTGTCAGTGTCATAGACCAACAGCTCGTTGGACAGACGCAGATTGTAGCTGTTGGGATTGAGTTGAGACGGGCGATAGGGGTCAATGATGATATTGCCGCCCAAGTTCTTCTTAATTTCTTCGCCGGAGAGCAGCATAGATTTCCCTCCTTGTTTTGGTGTCAAGTCCCAGGCTGGGCCGGGTCAGGGGAGAGGGTCATACCTTGCGCGCGGCTGAACTGATCGAACTGAAGACAAATGCCTTTGATGCAGGTTTGCAGGGCTTTCCGCAGATGACCATAATAGGACTGGCTGAGCAAGGTGAGCAGAGGTTCCGGCCCACGGTGGAGATCATAGCCGGAGAGCAGTTCCTGGATAAACTGCCGGCCCAGTTCCGTAGCCATGGTGCAGTCTGCCTCCAGGATGGTTCCCTCAGGGAGGCGGACAGTGACCACCAAGACCAGGTGGCTGTACAGCTTTTGGGCGGTGGTGTTCTCCGGCAGCTTGGCGTAGCCAGATAGAAAGACCTTATGCACAAGGTTCCCTCCCCATAATTTATATGCAACATACTCTAACACAGGGCATGGGGGATGTCAATATGAGGAGAAATCAGCAAAATGGAACAGAAAAGATGTGAAAAGACAGGAAGAGTTAGAGGATGCTAACAAAATAAAAGAGGAAGAGATAGAAAAATATGGCGAAAAACGCGAAAAAATTAGAGAAAATCTATGAAATATTGTTGACATTCTGTTTCATTAGAGCCATAATGTCCATGGATTTTTATTTTACTTGCAAAGCATGATTTAAGGATGTGAATGACGTATGCAGCCAAATAATCTTGTAAAAGACGTTCGGAATCTTCTTCCGGGCGGGGACTGCACCGGCCGTGGCGGATGCGGATTTGCCACTTGTGACAAATGCGCCCAAGCCATTGCAGAAGGCGGTCCGGCAAACCTATGTCCAGCTTGCACGGACGAAGACATCGCCGCTATCGTTGCGCTGACAGGCGGAGAATGCGTCCCTGCAAAGCATCAGACAGCATTTATCAAATGTTCCGGTTCTGCTGCTGGAAAGTCCAGACTGAAAGTGTACAGCTCCTGTGAGGAGGCAGTCAAGAGCGGGTTTCACAAAGGGGAATGTACCTACGGATGCGTGGGTGCCGGCTCCTGTGTGGCCTCCTGTACGTTCGGCGCACTCTCCATCGCCAACGGCAATGTTCATGTGGATCGGGAAAAGTGCAACGGCTGCGGTGCCTGCGCCAACGCTTGTGTGCAGAATCTGATCCATATGGTGCCAGAAGATGCGTCCAACTTTGTGCCCTGCTCCAATCAGGACGAGGAAATGGTCGCGCTGCGGATGTGCGGTTACAGCTGCATCGGCTGCGGTGACTGCGTGGAAGCCTGCCCTGAGCATGCCGTCTCTGTGGTGGATAACTGTGCGGTGATCGACTACGACAAGTGTGTGGGCTGTGCAGCCTGCACGGTGTCTTGTCGTAAAAAAATTATTGTTGATACCTACCACGACCTGACCAAGCTGAAATCCGCGGTTTCTTTTGTCCAATGTCGCGGTGGCTGGCACAACCACGAAGTCTATGAAAAGGCCGGAGCAACCTCTTGCCGTGAGGCAGTGAAGATGTCTCTGGACGGCCACTGCAACTATGGCTGCGCTGGCTTTGGCGACTGTGTGAAAGCCTGCCGCTTTGATGCCCTGGAGATCGTTCGGGGTACGGCAAAGGTAGACCCAGATAAGTGTGTGGGCTGCACGGCTTGTGTCCATGTCTGTCCCCAGGAACTGCCCGTGATGGTGCCTTATAAAGGTGCGAAGATGGTGCCCTGTGCCTCCAAGGATGCCCCCGAGGTGCGGAAACAACTGTGCTGGGTCTGCTGCATCGGCTGTGGTGACTGTGCAGAAAACTGCCCAGAGGATGCGATCCACATGGAAGATGACCGTGCGGTTATCGACCCTGAACGCTGTGTTGACTGCAACATCTGTTCCTATGTCTGTCCCAATGATGTCATCGCCGTGCGGGAGATGCCAGAGTTCACTTATGTTCAGGTGCGTGCCATGGCAGCACAGAAAGGAGGTGCAGCGAAATGAAAGATACAAGACCCTTTAAGAGCATGGATGCCAATGCCGCCGCCGGTCATGTCGCCTATGCTTTCACAGAAGTCGCTGCAATTTATCCCATCACCCCCTCCTCCCCCATGGCGGAGCATGTGGACGAGTGGGCAAACCAGGACCGCAGAAATATTTTCGGACACCGTGTGAACATCGTCGAGATGGAATCTGAGGCCGGTGCTGCCGGTGCGGTCCATGGCTCTCTGTCCACCGGTGCCCTGACCACAACCTTCACCGCTTCCCAGGGCCTGCTGCTGATGATCCCCAACCTGTATAAGATCGCCGGAGAGGGCCTGCCTGGGGTGTTCCACGTGGCAGCCCGTACCCTGACCACCCATGCCCTGTCGATCTTTGGTGACCACCAGGACGTGATGGCCTGCCGCGGCACCGGCATGGCAATGCTGGTGGCTGGGACCCCCCAGGAGGTCATGGACCTGGCTCCTGTTTCGCACCTGTCTGCCATCCAGGCCAGCATGGGCTTTATTAACTTCTTTGACGGCTTCCGTACCTCCCACGAGATCCAGAAATTGCGGACCTGGGACTATGAGACCCTCAAAGGTATGGTGGACTGGGATGCCTTGGACCGCTTCCATCAGCAGGCAAACTTGCCTCATCATCCCTATCACCGCGGCTCCAATGAGCCTCCTGAAACCTTCTTCCAGCACAGAGAAGCTTCCAACACCGCCTACACCAACCTGATTGATGTGGTGGTGGGGAATATGAATCAGGTCAACGATGCCATTGGCACAAACTACAAACCCTTCAACTACTATGGCGCACCGGATGCCACCGATATCATCATTGCCATGGGTTCTGTCTGTGGTACCCTGGAGGAGGTCGTGGACGTCATGACGGCCCAGGGCAAGAAGGTCGGCGTGTTGGAGGTTCACCTGTTCCGGCCCTTCTCTGCCAAGCATCTGCTGGCTGAACTGCCTGAGTCTGTCCAGCGTATCGCCGTTTTGGACCGCACCAAAGAGCCGGGCGCTTTTGGCGAACCCCTTTACCTGGATGTGGTTGCTGTGCTGAATGAGGCAGGATGCAACAACGTGAGAGTCATTGGCGGGCGCTATGGCCTGTCCTCCAAGGACACCACCCCCGCAGACATGTACTCTGTCTTCCAGCATCTGGCCAAAGGCGGCCACAATCACTTCACTGTCAGCATCGTGGATGATGTGACCAATCTGTCCATCGAGCAGTGCCACTTCGAGATGCCCCACGACCCCACCCAGGCTTCCGTCAAGTTCTGGGGGATCGGATCGGATGGCCTGGTGGGTGCTTCCAAGAACACCTCCAAGATCATCGGGGACCACACCGACAAATATGTTCAGGCCTATTTCCAGTACGACTCGAAAAAGTCCGGCGGCCTGACCATCAGCCACCTGCGCTTTGGTGACAAGCCCATCCGCTCCTCTTACTATGTGGGCGCTGCGGATTGCGTTGTCTGCGGGAATCCTGCCTATATTGGCAAGTATGATATGGTTCGTGATGTGAAACCCGGCGGCATCTTCCTGCTCAACTGCGATTGGGAAGGGGAGGAGCTGGAGGTACGTCTGCCTGCGGAGATCAAACGTGCCATTGCCCAGAAGAACATCCGGTTCTACACCTGCGATGCGGTCAACATTGCACGCAGCATTGGGCTAAAGGGGCGGATCAACACCATCCTTCAGTCTGCATACTTTAAATTGGCGAACCTGATCCCTGCTGAAAAGGCCATTGAATATATGAAGCAGGGAATCATCAACGATTATAGTACCAAGGGCCAAAACATTGTGGATATGAACGTAGCTGCTGTCATGGCTGGTCAGACTGCCGCCAAGCTGGTGGAAGTCCCCGCAAGCTGGGCAGACGCAAAGGACAGCGAACAGCCTGCCTTGGTGCTCAACACCGTCAACGATGAGCAGGATGCCTATGTCCGCAACATTCTCATCCCCACAAACAACTTGGAGGGCGATCGGCTGCCTGTCTCTGCCTTCCTGCCCTATGCCACAGGTAAGGTGCCCTCTGGGACCGCAGCCTTTGAAAAGCGCGGCATCGCTGTGGATATCCCTGTCTGGCACGCAGAAAACTGTACCCAGTGTAACTGGTGTGCTACGGTATGTCCCCATGCAGTCATTCGGCCCTTCGTGCTGAAGGCAGAGGACGCCAAGGGACTGACCACTGTGGACAGTAAGATGGAGCCTGGAAAGAAATTCATCATTGCAGTCTCTGCCGAGGACTGCACCGCCTGCGGTTCCTGCGTGGAAATGTGCCCTGCCCACGGCAAAGCCCTCTCCATGGAACGGGCCGCCGACCGGATGCATCAGGATCAGGAGATCTTCGAGTACGCGAAGAAGAAGGGGATTCCGATGGGTTCTGCAAAGACCGTGAGAGAATCCCAGTATCTGCGGCCTTACCTGGAGTATTCTGGTGCCTGCCCTGGCTGCGGCGAGACCCCCTATGCCAAGATGGTCACCCAGCTCTTCGGCGACCATGCCATCATTGCCAACGCCACAGGCTGCTCCTCTATCTGGGGTGCTTCCGTACCCAGTATGCCGTATGTAATCGATGAAAATGGCCGTGGCCCTGCTTGGGCAAACTCCCTGTTTGAGGACAACGCCGAGTTTGGCTATGGTATGTCTGTGAGTATGCGTACCCGCCGTGAGGCCATCAAGACTGTGGTCGAGCGTCTGGCAAAGAACCCTGCCTTCGGCGGCATTGCCAATGCTTGGCTGAAGAACATGAATACGTTTGCTTCCAATCATCTGGGTGAGTCCCTGGTGGCATTGTGCAAGGTCTATCCTGAGAATGAGGATGCACAGTTCGTCATCAAGAATGCCGATCTGCTGGGCCGTCCTTCCATGTGGATCTTCGGCGGCGATGGCTGGGCCTACGACATCGGTTACGGCGGCCTGGATCACATCCTGGCTTCCAAGGAAAACTTCAACGTGTTGGTCTTTGACACGGAGGTTTATTCCAACACCGGCGGCCAGTCCTCCAAGGCAACACCCACTGGTGCTGTGGCACAGTTTGCCGCCGGCGGCAAGCCCACTGGAAAGAAGGATCTGGCACAGATCGCCATGACCAGCGGCCATGTGTATGTGGCGCAGGTGGCCATCGGTGCAAATCCAGCCCAGACCCTGCGTGCCTTGCGAGAGGCTGAGAGCTATGATGGTCCCTCTCTCATCATTGCCTATGCGCCCTGTATCAACCACGGTCTGAAAGCGGGGATGAACCGCTCTATGATCGAGATGAAGAAGGCTGTCCGGGCCGGTTATTGGAATCTGCTGCGGTTTGATCCCCGTCTGGCTGCTCAGGGTAAAAATCCCTTGCAGATTGACAGCGCAAAGCCGAACGAGGATTACCAGGCCTTCCTGAGAGGCGAGGTCCGCTATGCCTCTCTGAGCATGAAGAATCCAGAACATGCAGCCCAGCTCTTCGCCGAATCTGAGAAGAACGCCCTGAGCCGTTATGACGGCCTAATCCAGAGACGGAATAGTCTGGAGCCGAAGGAGGGACTGGCGAAATGATTAACAACGTAAGAGAAAGAAATCCCATGCCAGAGCAGGCGCGTGAGGTTCGCTGCACCAACTTCAATGAGGTCGCCCTGGGTTACACTGAGGCAGATGCCGTTCGAGAGGCCATGCGCTGTCTGAATTGCCGAAAAAAACCCTGTGTGGCTGGCTGCCCGATCCATCAACAGATCCCTGAGTTCATTGCCCGTGTGGCAGAGGGTGATTTCGAGGGGGCCTATGACATCATCACCGTTAGAAACACCATGCCCTCGATCTGTGGCCGTGTTTGTCCCCAGGAGCAGCAGTGTGAAAAGAACTGTGCCCATGCTGTCAGGGGCGAAGCTGTGGGCATTGGCCGGCTGGAGCGGTTTGTGGCTGACTGGTATGCAGCTCGCCACCCTGTGACCTCCGTTCAGACGGAGAAGAAGGGAAAAAAGGTGGCTGTAATTGGTTCTGGCCCGGCAGGGATTGCCTGTGCTGGAGATCTGGCCGTCATGGGTTATGATGTGACCGTGTTTGAAAAGCTTTCTTATGCTGGTGGTATCCTGACCTATGGCATTCCTCAGTTTGTTCTGCCCAACACTGTGGTAGAGCGAGAACTGGAGAAACTGACAGCGAACGGTGTGGAGATCGTCACCAGCAGCCCCATCGACAAAGCAAAACGTGTGGATGACCTTTTTGCGGTTGGCTACGACGCCGTCTTTGTGGGCAATGGCGCTGACGTGCCCCAGACGCCTAGAGGTTTGGACACCAGCCTGACTGGTGTGTGGAATGCCAACGACTACCTGACCCAGGTGAACCTGAACACCGACCACCTGCCTGCTAACATCAAGGATGCCAAACGTGTCCTGGTGGTGGGCGGCGGGAACGTGGCTGTGGACGCCGTCCGCTGTGCCCGCCGTCTGGGGGCAGAGACCATCATGGTCTATCGCCGCACCATTGCGGAAGCTCCTGCCCGTCGGGATGAGATTGCGCACACCTACGAGGAGGATATTGAGATCCGCGAACTGACCAATCCCGTAGCGTGCTATGGCAAGGACGGGGTCCTTACTGGAGTAAAGTGTGAAAAGATGACCCTGGGTGAGCCGGATGCGTCTGGCCGCCGCCGTCCCGTGGGTACCGGCGAGTACTTTGATGTGGACTGTGATAACCTGGTCATTGCCACGGGCACCTCTTACAGTGAGGACGTGGTCGATACCACCAGCGGCATCGACAAGGACAAGTGGGGAGGCATTGCTGCCGATGACAGCGGGAAAACCAGCCGCCCCGGCGTCTTTGCTGGTGGTGACGCAGTTACGGGTCCTCAGACTGTGGTGCTGGCTATGGGCGCTGGCAAGCGTGCTGCGGTGAGCATTGACGCTTATCTTTCCAATTCATAAAAAAAGAATTCCATCCATTTTCCATTTGCGGGGCTGGAGGATCTCAGATCCTCCAGCCCCGCAATCTTTGCCTGATTGTCAAATCGCGCAGCCCACCGTGTATCGTTACGGTGGGCTGCGCGATCATTTATGGAAAGGAATTTATCAGACATCGGAAGATTTGCCCCGCTGTTTGAGTTTGCAGATCCCCTGGGTCATGGTGCCGATGGGACAGAAAGCGCACCAGGAACGGGGACGATAGAGGAGCATGACGATTAGGCCCAGCAGGAGTGAGGTAAGCATCACGCCATAAAAACCAAAGCTGAACTGGGTCACCCAATGGGGGACTGTCTCAACGGTGTAAGCCCAGCCCCAGGGGACATGGAAAGTCCAGAAAAGTTTGACCGCTTGCCGCAGGGAACCGGCACCTGCCCCAACCAGATAGGTTTGGAAGAGCATATTGCCGAACATGGCAAAGAAGAAAATGAGAAAGCCATACCGGAATCCCTTAGAGGACATCCAACGGGGTGTGGGCTTTTGACGGGAGCAGTGCAGCCGTCCGCCTAATACAGAGAAGAGCTGACCCCGGCCGCAGAGGTTGTTGCAGAAGAATTTGTTGCCCCCAAAGAGGGAAAACAACAGTGGCAGGAAGAGATCCAGCAATCCCAGCCAGGCGAAAAGAATGTTGAAAAAACCCAGGGCAAAGAAGAGAATGGACCAAATCCATAGATAATCATACCAATGTTTTCTGCGGTTCATGCACTTACCTCCCGGTCCAGGATGGCGATACAGTCCGCGGGACATACCTTCGTACATTTCTTACAGCCAACACAGGCTTGGGTATCCACCAGAGCGTAACAGCCACGAAAGATGTGGATGGCATCTCTGGGACATACCTTAGTGCAGGCACCGCAGGAGACACAGCGGTGTTCATTTGGTTGAGCATAGCGTTTTGACAGCATGGGAACCTCCTCGTGGATCTAAACTAGATGGAGAGAAAAAAGCCCTCCACCCTCTAGTTTAGAGCATACCAGAGAGCGGAGGACTTGTATGTGATTGACTTACGATTATCCGGCCAGCTTCCGCAGCTTGACCTTGTCCAGAATGGTGATCTTCCCCCGGCGCAGGGAGACGATCCCCTCTTGAGCAAAGTATTTCAGCACCTTGGTGACCACCTCTCGAGCGCTGCCGATGTATCGAGCCACCTCCTCGTGGGTCATGGAGATGACCTCTCCGCCACGGGTGTATTCGTCCCAGAGGAAGATGGCAGTGCGCCGATCCATCCCCATGAAGAGGATCTGCTGGACGGTCCACATAATGTCGGAAAAACGCTCGCTGGCGGTTTTGTACAGGAACAACTCGATCTCCGGCCGACGGTTGGCCAGGGGAGATAGAGCAGTGGCAGGCAGTGTGAGGACCTGGGTTTCCTCAATGGATTCGATGAGGACATCAAAGACGATGGCATCCATGAGGCAGGAGGAGGACATCACACAGGTTTCTCCCGCCCGGACCCGGTAGAGCGTAACCTCTCTGCCCTCCTCAGAGACAATGTAAGCCCGCAGCTGACCGGTAAGGATGAGCATGATCCCACGACAGTCCTGGTCGGCCCGGTGAGTGATGGTCCCCTTGGGGATGGTGGAGGGGACGCTGGTGTCCCGGAGGAGATGTTGTTCCTCTGGTGGCAGCGTCCCCCAGAAGGGGAGGGCTTGGGTGAGCAGGTCATCAAGTTGGGTCTGGTTCATAGAGAGCCTCCTTAAGAAGTGGGGGTAGGATCAGTCCCTGGCGCGGAGCTGCCAAAACGCAACCGCACTGGCTGCCGCGACATTCAGGGAGTCTACCCCGTGAGACATAGGGATGCAGAGGGTGTAGTCACAGTGGGCGATGGTCTCCGTGGCAAGGCCGTCTCCCTCGGTGCCCAGGAGGATGGCAAGACGGTCTTCTGCCATAACTTGGGGATCGTCAATGGGCCGGGCGCTGTCGCTGAGAGCCATAGCTGCCGTGACAAAGCCAAGACGGCGGAGAAATGCCGGCCCCTGGGTGGGCCACTGAGCGGGAGGCAGATCAATCCAGGCCCAAGGCAGCTGAAAGACCGTGCCCATACTGACCCGCACTGCCCGACGGTTTAAGGGATCACAGCAGGTGGGGGAGAGGAGGAGAGCATCGATATGCAGTCCTGCCGCTGAACGGAAGATGGCCCCTACGTTGGTGGTGTCTACGATCCCTTCCAACACGGCCACCCGTCTTGCTCCAGCGCATACGGCCTCAGCAGCGGCAGGACGGGGCCGAGCAAAGGCGCACAGAATCCCGCGGGTAAGCGGGTAGCCAGTAAGCGCGGTCAAAACCTCTTGCGGGGCGGTGTAGACGGGGGCCTCGCCGCACCGGGCGATGAGGGGGGCAC
Source organism: Evtepia sp. (assembly GCA_020025735.1). Classification (GTDB taxonomy): domain Bacteria; phylum Bacillota; class Clostridia; order Oscillospirales; family Oscillospiraceae; genus Evtepia. The sequence continues at coordinate 11,049 of JAHHRP010000015.1, read as the reverse complement.
CTTGGCCTGTCAGATGTCGCTGCTCCATCAGCAGAGCCTTGGGAATCAGACCTGCATCCAGTGCCAGAGAGATCACTTTGGGACTTTCCGCAATAAAAATCCCTTTTTCCGGCTCTCGTCTGTTCCGAAGTTGTGCCTCGGTCAAGCGGGCGAACAGATCCAGCTGGGGGGCGGTGAGCGCGGTGATGGGGATGATGTTGGCCATAAGCCCTCCTTGTTTCAGGGAATCAAAGTTGTTTTATTATAGCACAGATGACACTGTGCCGCAAGGGAGCCACTGAGGCAGAGGGACCAGTTGACAGCGGGGAAAAAGACAGCTATGATAACAATACGTTTCTTGAGAACCGCTCTGTTGATTCTCATCGTTTTGCTGTTATTTCGGAAAAGGAGGCCATTGCTGTGCATGAGATTCCTGCCCAGATTACGGATCTGACCATTATCCTGACCATCGCTGCGCTGACAACACTGCTCTGTAAAAAGATCAATCTTCCTTCTGTGTTGGGATATCTTCTTGCTGGCTTTCTCACCGGTCCGGTGGTAGCCTTTCTGCCTACGATCCAGGATAGGGGCAGCGTAGCAGTTTGGTCAGACATTGGCGTGATCTTTCTCATGTTTGGCCTTGGCTTGGAGTTTTCCCTGCACAAACTGGCCCAGGTGGGAGGACCAGGGTTTCTCTCAGCTGGAGTCCAGGCGGCGGGAATGGGGGGCGTAGGTGCTCTGCTGGGGATCGCTCTGGGCTGGGGGCCAATGAACAGCTTGTTTTTAGGCGTGATGCTGGCCATGTCCTCCACCATGATTACCATGAAGAGTGTGGAGGATATGGGACTCAAACAGGCCTCCTTTACCGACCTCGCCTTGGGAACGCTGGTCATTGAGGATATCCTGGCCATCTTTGCCATGGTGATTCTATCCACCATCGCAGTCTCCCAGAGCATCAGCGGCTGGGCTTTGGTCCAGCGTTTGGGACTGCTGCTGCTCTACCTGGCTCTGTGGCTGATTTTGGGCATCTACCTGGTGCCCACGATGATGAAAAAGCTCCGGGGTTTGATGAATGAAGAGGTGCTGCTGGTGTTCTCCCTGGCACTGTGCTTCCTTATGGCCATTTTGGCCAAGGAGATTGGCTTGTCAACGGAATTGGGGGCATTCCTAGCTGGCTCCCTACTGGCAGGGACCCTCCACGCAGAAGAGGTGGAGAAGTTGGTGACTCCCTGCAAAAACCTGTTCGGCGCAGTCTTTTTTGTCTCCGTGGGTTTCATGATTCAGCCCGCCATGATTTGGGACTATCTTGGGCCTATCCTGCTGCTGTCGGCGGCGGCGATTTTGGGCAAACTCCTCTTCCTGACCATCGGCGGTCTGGTGGCAGGAAAACCGTTGCGGATGGCCCTGCCTGCTGCGGCAGCACAGACGCAGGTGGGAGAGTTTTCCTTTATCATTGCTGGTTTAGGGCAGTCTTTGGGTGTTACAGGAGCCTTTCTCTACCCAATTATCGTGGCTGTGTCTGTGCTGACCACCTTCACAACCCCTTTTTTACTCAAACTGTCTGGGCCGCTGGTGACGTTTTTAGAGGGACATCTCCCCAAACCATGGCTGGCAGCGCTGGATCGTTGGTGCCAGACGCGCAGCCGGGAGAAAGGGGAAGGAGACTGGAGCCTCTTTTTGCAGGGATACTTTCGCAGCTTTGCCTTGTATGGTGTGTTGGCGGTAGGGGTGATCCTATTGGGGAAACGCCTGCTATTGCCTTTGCTTTTGGAGACCTTTCCTGATCGGTCCTGGCTTCCTCAAGGGCTAACTTGTTTGGGGATCTATCTGGCATTGGCCCTTTTGCTGCCAGCGATGCTTCGGGTGCGTCGGAGATTCTTTACCTCTTTGTGGCTGCAAAAGGTCTCCAGCCGCGTGATTCTCTCAGCGCTTATGGTCTTGCGGCTGGGAGCTGCGGTTGTGCTGGCTGCTGCCCCAGCAGTCCTTCTCTTCCAGGTTAGTCCCCTCTGGATGATCCTAGCGGCTCTGCCTGTGATATGGCTGGCGACCCATTCCAATAAGATTGCTGGGCACTATTTGGAGGTGGAGGCTCGCTTTTTGGCCAACTTCAACGAGCGGAAGCTGGCTGAGCGTTTCCGTGAAGAGGAGGGAAACGTCCATCAGTGGCTGACAGAACAGCTTTATGTGGCAACGCTGGCCTGCCCAACAGACTATGTGCAGGCGGGCAAGAGCCTAAAGGAACTGAACTGGGGTCGGCGGGATCACATTCAGATCATCCAGATCTGGCGGGCAGGCCGCCACTGGAATGTGCCGGAGGGATACTGGGTCGTCCAGGGTGGGGACCGCTTGGTGGTGATGGGCAGCCCCCGGCAGGTGGAGAATTTCTGCCGCCAGCAGGCCAAGGATGGCGTGGTCCAGGTCAGCGGCTTGACCACCCTGCGCCAATATGTGTCAGAACAGGAGAGTGGTGAGCGGACCGGTCAGCTCCTTTGCTACGGGATTTGCTTGGACAAAACTATGCCGCAGGTAGGAAAGTCTGTCCGGGACAGCGGCATCAAGACCGACTGGAGTGCCATTCTCATCGGGTTAGAGCGGAACTATTTGCCCATTCCCACCCCAGACCCCAGCTTGGCGCTGCGGGCAGGGGATTTGCTGTGGGTGATGGGGTCCCAAGAGATGGCGGCAAAACTCCTGGCCCTGGGCCTGTTGGATTGAGAAAGTATAAAGAATGCAATAAGGACGCGTCCTGTCTGTCCCGAAAGGGGGGCAGGGTGCGTCCTTTTTGTGTCAATTTTTTTGGGAAAAGGTGTACGAAAACGTCCCCATAGACCGGGTGTTTTTCAGAAGGGTGAGAGGAGGTTCGAGATGAACAGAATGAGAAAAACAACGGCAGAAGTTCCCAGTCACAAAACATGGCAGATGATACCCTATACCAATCGCACGAAGTTGGGCGCGTATGCACCCTTGCCAAAGGGCCTTCTGCACCAGGGATTGAGTCCTGGGGCTATCTTGGTGTACTGCCTGCTGCTGGATCGAGGGAATCTGTCCTTGCGCTCAGGCTGGTTTGATGAGGATGGCTGGATTTTTGTGATCTATCCCATATCCAGACTCTGTCTGGAACTGGGAAAAGGGGCATCCACCATCAAGCGCTGGCTGCGAGAGCTGGAGGAGCGTGGATTCATTGAGCGCACCCTTCCCACTCCTGGGATGGCCTCACGCATTTACCTCAGCGTGCCGGAGTACACTGTGAACCCGGACAGGAAGAACAATGGAAGAACTCGGCCCACGTCTTATACAGGCAGCGGTGGGCAGAGTACCTGGGATGCCTCATTGGGCGGCCCTACACCGGAGGAGGTGGAGCGCTGTCTGACGGAGCTGGAGCGGATCAACGCCCAGTATCAATAGGAGTTATCCACACCCGGGGCCAAAATCGGACCCAGGCCAAATAGTAAGGGGGGTCAGATTTGGGCCAGACCGGGGCCAGATTTGGCCGGGGGAGGGGTCAGATTTGGGCCAATAGTAACCTAAGGAATAAACAGATAGAGTAAACCAAACCATAATGTGCGCGGGGAAGAAAAGAAAATGGGACCTCTTTTCCACAGGAAGGGAAGGAGAGAGAGGATGGGATTTTCTGGGGCGGTGCTTGGATCAGGGATGGCGGGTCAGACGACCTTTCTGATTGAAGTCCTGAATGACCTGGTCGATCTGGCGGCCGACCCATTCCACTTCCTGCCACAGTTCGCTGGCAGACAGGCGCAGGACCCCTGCCCGCAGGGCAGAGAGTTGGATGAGGTTGTCAGACGTGGCCACCCGGACAGCGTAGTTTTTGCCGATCTCCTGGAGCAGACGCTCAATGAACATGTCACCTGTCTCGTCCTGCTTGGTGTAGACCACCTGAATGTGGTGGTAGTCGAACTGTGTCCCTGCTCCGCCCTTGACCTTGTAGCCGTCAAAGACCAGCACCAGACGGCACTGCTTGTAGCCGCAATAATTGCTCAAAATATCCATGAGCCGCTGTCGGGCAGCATCTAGATTCTCCCGGGCAAGGTCTTTTAGGACATCCCAGGCGAAGATCATGTTGTAACCATCCACAATGAGATACTGCTGCTTTGGCGGTGCAATGGTCCGCTTGGGAGCTGCCGGGGTGCGCTGCCCCAAAAACTGATACTCCCGGCGGCGCTGGGGACCAAAGGTACGTAAGAAAATTTCTTCCAGTTCCTTCTCATCAATGTTCAGGTTTTTGGTGTATACGCGGGGGATCGGAACGGAATCCTCCCCACGAGGAGCAGTTAGACAGCTCTCTAGGTGCATATACTGGGGGACATCCTGCCACTTGACGGTGAATCCTCCCCCATGAGCGCAAAAGATAGAGTCAGGGGTGTGTTCCAGATCCCCTTCTGGATCATAGGCTGCTGCGGTTACCACCTGCTTCTGATTGTGACAGGGGGCATAGCCGTGGAGGGAACAAGTAAATTTCCCACGGCCTCGGGTGTAGGAAGCTACCTCCAAAGGATAATCCTTCATGGCAGAGACCGGGGCAGTTCCCGTAAGGGTGGCCCAGATGCCATCGCTGTCCGGGGAGGAAAAGGTGCCGCTCATGGTCTGCAAGTCGCTGATGGCACGGCCCAGATGCTCGGCAGGCAGAGTCAGTTTGAAGGCATACCAGGGTTCCAACAGGAGACTCTCTGCCTGCATGAGGCCCTGGCGGATGGCCCGGTAAGTGGCCTGGCGGAAGTCGCCGCCCTCGGTGTGCTTGACGTGGGCTCGGCCAGACAGGAGTGTGATCTTTAAATCCGTGATGGGCGCACCGATCAGAACGCCTCGGTGGGTCCGTTCTGCCAGATGGGTCAGGACAAGTCGCTGCCAGCTGCGGTCCAGCAGGTCCTCGCTGCATTGGGTCTCGAAGACGAGACCGCTCCCTCGGGGAAGGGGCGTGAGAAGCAGATGGACTTCCGCGTAATGCCGCAGAGGCTCATAGTGTCCCACCCCCTCCACAGGGGCAGCAATGGTCTCTTTATAGAGGATTCGACCAGTGTCCACCTGAACGTCCACACCAAAGCGATCTGCGATGAGACTCTTTAATACCTCGATCTGCACCTGTCCCATGAGGCGGGCATGGATCTGCTGGCTGTGTTCCTCCCAGGTCAAATGGAGCTGAGGATCTTCCTCTTCCAGCTGCCGCAGCTTGGGGAGGAGAACCTGTGCCTGACAGTCCGGGGGCAGGATGAGACGATAGGTGACCACAGGCTCCAACAGCGGCGGCGGAGCAGGGGAAGCCTCCCCCAGTCCCTGGCCAGGATACGTCTCAGACAGCCCCAGCAAGGCACAGATCTGACCAGCAGAAACCTGGTCGGTGGTCTGGAACTTAGCCCCAGAGTACAGGCGCAGCTGGGTGATCTTTTCCTCTACCAACGACTCTCCCCGAAGGGGCGCATAGGCCAGGGGCGTGCGGACAGAAAGCGTCCCACCAATGACCTTGACGAAGGTCAGTCGGTTTCCCTGAGGGTCTCGGGCAATCTGATAGACACGGGCGGCAAAGTCGGCGGGATAAACAGGGGCTTCGGTAAAGGCGGTCAAACCTTGCAGAAATTCTGATACGCCCTCCAGACGCAGGGCAGAACCAAAGAAACAAGGGAAAAGCTTTCCCAACCGGATCAGCCCCGATACGTCCCGCGCTGTCACCTGACCAACTTCCAGATAGCGGTCCAACAAGGATTCCTCCCGCAGAGCCACTGCCTCAGCCCAGCTCTCGTCCTGCTGGGTGAAGTCGATACAGCCTTCATCCAGTTGGCGGCGCAGATCAGCCATCAGCGCCTGTCGTCCCGGATTGGGCAGGTCCATTTTCGTCACAAAAAGAAAGGTGGGGATCTGCCGCCGCCGAAGCAGCCGCCACAAGGTCTCCGTGTGTGCCTGCACCCCGTCGGTGGCACTGATGACCAGAATGGCATAGTCCAGCACCTGGAGTGTGCGCTCCATTTCTGTGGAGAAATCCACATGGCCTGGGGTATCCAGAAGGGTTACGGGTCCTTCTGGTGTCTGGAAGAGAGCCTGTTTGGAGAAAATCGTGATCCCACGTGCCCGTTCTAACTGGTGGGTATCCAGATAGGCGTTTCGGTGGTCTACGCGACCCAAGGTTTGAATTGCCCCGGCGGTGTAAAGCAGGGCCTCGGAGAGGGTGGTCTTACCCGCGTCTACGTGGGCCATAAGACCAACACAAATGCGCTTTTCTGCGATTCGTTCTTCTGGCTGTGTGCCCATAAAAAAGCCTCCTCTCATGGAACAATGACTTTCGTCAGTATACCACAAGAGGAGGGAATCGTCGAGATGTCGTTTTAGGATTGCCTATCGTTTCGTGCGTGCCCTTCTAGCGATGGTTTCTTCGGCAGCCATTTCTGGAACGTAGCACGGAGCAATGTTTGAACCTTGTTGAGAAGCCATGCCATGACCACAGAACAGACCAGAACGAACGGCACTGTGACGCAGATCCAAGGCAGGCGGTCAGCCACCTGGGGGATCGCGCTGCCCAAGGTGGTGTAAGCGATCTGATCTGGAATCCAGGAAAGCAGGAAGATGGGCAGAGAGAGGGAGGCGATCAGGGAGACCCCTTTTTTTAGGAGGTGGGGGAAGTGGGAAAAGGTCCCTTTTTTCAGGAGGAGGAACACACAGAGGGTAGCGCAATAGGTGAGAATGCCGTTCCAATAGGTGATGGGGAAGAAGCCAAAAGGTTCTTCTCCGGCCTGGATGATGTGGAGGCTGCCGCCTGCCAGAACAGCAAGGACATCGACCAAAAGCAGCAGCGGCCAACGGATTTTGGGGAGAGATTCCCGAAGGTAACAGCCCGTGAAATAGTAAGCCACAGGATAGAGGGCGGCCCAGCGCTCTGGAATTGCTTGCCAGCCAAAATACAGAGAGATCGTGTTCAGGCTGGGGAAGATGGAGAGAAAGACCGTGGTCAGGACCAGAAGCAGCTTAACACGTCGGCTGGGCAGGGCGTTCCAGGCGGTGTTCAGGAACGGGACCAGCAAGAATAGACCGATGTACAACTCAATGTACCAGCCATAGGGTGCCAGACTGAAAGAGAGAATCTCCTGAAGCCATTGCACCGGGGACCAAGTTCCGCCAAGGAAAGCAGCGCGGAACACACCACAAAGGACAGAGGCCAGGACATAGGTGAGAAGCAGGGAGCCAAGCCCGCGGTAATAGGAGCGGTTCCAAGTTTTGCTCCGCTGGAGATATCCCGTCAGGAGCAAAAAAAGGGGAACGCAGACCATAAATTGGGTCCGCAGGAAGATGCCTGCCCTGGGCAGGCTGTTGGCAGGGACATCATAAAAGCCGCTGTTGAGGAAAAAGTGGACAGCGATGACAGAGACCGCTGCGGCGGCGCGAATAAAATCCAAAGGGAAATCACGTGTTGTTTTCATGGGACAGGACCCTCGTTGCCTTTCCAGAACCATTCCGTTTTTTGTGTGCTTGAAGGGGGCATTTGAGTAAAAGTTTTTTTCATTATACACCGTTGCAGAATGTAATTCAACAAATGTCGAATAATCTATAAAAAAGCAAAAACAGCAAGCACATGGGCGGCTGTTCTGTCCTTGGGACTGCTGTCAGCAGAGAAGCGCAGAGGGCAGGTTGACAGGGATCATGAGCATGGTATAGAATAAAAATAAAATACCATGGCCTTTGGCAGAGGAGGCAGAAGATGCACCAGAAGAGACAGAATGACCATAACATGACCCAGGGTAATATCTTCCAGCAGCTGCTTCTATATTCTCTGCCGTTGCTGGCGGGGAATTTCTTTCAGCAGTGCTACAACACCGTAGATAGTATCGTTTTGGGCAACTTTGTGGGGAAGGCAGCCTTGGCAGCGGTAGGAACGACTGCCCCCATCATCAATACCCTCATTGGCCTCTTCCTTGGGCTGTCAGCGGGGATCGGGGTGGTCATTTCTCAGTTTTACGGGGCAGAGGAGGAGCAGAAAGTAGGGCAGGCGGTCCAGACCAGCGTGCTGCTGGTGCTGATCTTGTGCGGCGTGTTCACCGTGGTGGGCGTTGTTATGGTGCCTTTCATGCTGCGGCTCATGGCCACGCCGGCAGATGTCTTTTCCCAGGCCAAACTCTATTTGCAGATTTATTTTGCCGGCGTGTCGGGGCTTATGTTGTATAACTTGGGTTCAGGAATCCTTCGCGCAGTGGGAGATTCCCGGCGACCACTGTATTTTTTGATTTTTTCGGCGGTGCTGAATACGGGCTTGGATCTCCTGTTCGTGGCAGTTTTTCACTGGGGGATCGCTGGGGCAGCAGTTGCCACAGTAGTGGCCCAGAGTCTGTCAGCAGTGCTGGTGCTGGCGGTATTGACTAGGAGCAGCGGCTGCTATCAGATTCGATGGCGGGGGATGCGGATGCAGCGGGGAATTTTACGCAACATCTTTGTGGTAGGGGTACCCTCAGCCCTTCAGTTGGGGATTACCTCTTTTTCCAACGTCTTTGTCCAGTCCTATGTCAACCGCTTTGCGTCCTCCTGTATGGCCGGGTGGGCGGCGTATCAGAAAATTGATGCCTTTGCGATCCTGCCTCTGACCACCCTCTCTGTGTCAGCTACTACGTTTGTGGGCCAGAATGTGGGGGCAGGAAACTGGACGCGGGCGAAACAGGGGATTCGGTGTGCCTTGGGCGTGGCGACGGTGGTGACCGTGGTGGTTTTGGTGCCCCTGATGATCTTTGCCAGACCACTGTGTTCCCTGTTCAATCAAGAGCCAGAGGTCCTGCACTATGGTGTGTACTTTATCCGTCTCATTTCTCCCTTTTATCTGATTGCCAACTTCAATCAGATTTACGCTGGTGCCTTGCGAGGGGCAGGAGATGCCAAGATTCCCATGTATATCATGCTTGGCTCGTTTGTAGTGTTCCGTCAAATTTATCTGTTTGTTACTTACAAGGTGGCTGGAACCCTTTTGCCAGTGGCGTTGGGCTATCCGGTAGGATGGGTGGTATGCAGCATCGTGATGCTGCTTTATTACCGCAGCGGAAAATGGATGGAACACAGCCTTGTGAAAGAGTAGAGAGGATCGAATCAATCTGCCAGGAATGCTGGTGTCTCACCAGCATAGAGAAAACACCAGGTATCCCCCAAAAGAAAGAGGGTCTACCTGGTGTTTTTATACGATGCTTTCGATGAAATAGGGTTTTACAGGTCCCGTTCCCGCATGACGCTCATGTACGCAGGACGGATAATTTTATTCATGCCAACCAGTTCTTCAATCCGGTGGGCACTCCAGCCGACGATCCGGGCGATGGCAAACAGGGGGGTGTAGAGCTCCATGGGGATTTCCAATAAGTCGTAGAGGAAACCGCTGTACAAGTCAATGTTGGCACTGACGCCCTTATAAATGGGACGATTCTTGGAGATGAGCTTGGGGGCTTCCTCCTCAATGTTCCGGTACAGGGTCAGGTCATCCTGCCGACCTTTCTCCATGGCAAGCTGATTGACGAAAGAGCGAAGGATCTGCTCTCTGGGATCAGAGATGGAGTAGACTGCATGTCCCATACCATAGATCAGGCCGCTGTGGTCGAAAGCCTCTTTGCGGAGGATCTTTCGCAGGTAGTCGCTGGTCTGGCCGGGATCGGTCCAGTCGCTGAGATTGCCCTTGAGGTCTTGGATCATCTCCATGACCTTGATATTGGCACCGCCGTGACGGGGGCCTTTCAGGGAGGACAAGGCAGCGGCTATGGTGGAATAGGTGTCTGAGCCAGAGGAGGTTACCACACGTGTGGTAAAGGTGGAGTTGTTGCCGCCGCCATGTTCCATGTGCAGGATGAGGGCAATGTCCAGTGCTTTGGCCTCCAGCTTGGTGTAGGAGCGGTCATGGCGAAGCATCCGCAAAATATTCTCTGCCGTAGACAAATTGGGGTCAGGGCGGTGAATATACATACTTTCGTCATTCTCGTAGTGGTTGTAGGCATGGTAGCCATACACAGCCAGCATGGGGAACTCTGAGATCAGCCGGATACACTGACGGATGGAGTTGCCTAAGTCACCATTGACCTGGTTATCATAGCTGGCCAGGGTAAGTACGCTCCGGGTCATGGAGTTCATGATATCCTGGGAAGGGGCCTTCATGATGACATCTCTGGTGAAGTTGGTGGGCAGGGTGCGGCAGTCGCTGAGGACGCCGGAAAACTCTGCCAGCTCCTCTTGGCTGGGCAGGTCTCCAAAGAGCAGAAGATAGGCAATTTTTTCAAACCCCATTTCCTCTGGGCCGAGGCCGCCAATGAGGGATTTGATATCATAGCCTCGATACCAAAGCCGCCCTTCACAAGGCTCCCGCTTTCCTCCTACGTTTTGAAAGGAGACGATCTTTGAGATGTTGGTCAGACCCGTCAAAACACCTACGCCATTGACATCACGCAGGCCGCGATTGACACCATACTCCTGAAACAGAGAGTCAGAGATGGCGTCATTTTGTACACACAGCGGGGTCTTCGCTGCGGCGTATTCTTCTACGTTATGCTTTGTCATCCTGTACCTCCCCGACTTTCTTGGCCTCTTGCCGCATGATTTCCTCCAGTTGGGTGATCTCTCCCAGAAGATGGAGGAATTTCTCTTCACCATAGGCGGCCACGACGCGCTGGTGGTAGGCTCGCATCGTTTGCCGCTTGGTCTGAACGGAGGCGATGGCCGTGTCGGTGAGCAGGATATAAGTCCCTTCTTCGCCGCTGCCGTCGTGGGTCCACCGGACCAGTCCTTTGTTATCCAGAGAGCGGACGATGGCAGAGACTTTGGGCAAAGGCAGACCCAATTCCCGGACCATGTCCTTGAGATAGATCTTTTCACTGCCAGAATCTTTGGTGTGCTTGGACAAAAGCCAGATCAGCGCATACTCGTTGGAGGCTTTTTCCTGGAATAGATGCCGCAGGGCGGGGCTATGAAAGAGGTTCTCCATTTGGTCTGGGGAGAGGGTATCCATGTCCTTACTTTGGGCGCGGTCAATGTTGTTATTCATGTCAGTCATATTGCGTTCACCTCGGTAGTGCAAAATAGCAAGCGTCAAAGCCAGTTAAGTCAGCCTATGGG
>JAHHRP010000149.1 GCA_020025735.1 Evtepia sp. | reverse complement strand
ACGGAAAACCCAGGATCACAGCAAGCCTTGATCGGCCAGGGCCTGACGACGGTCCTCGTGGCCGGGTTTGCCCAGCAGAGCGAACATATTGGCTTTGTAGGCTTCCACCCCCGGCTGGTTGAAGGGGTTAAGCCCTGACAGATACCCAGACAGACCGCAGGCGTATTCAAAGAAATAGATCAGCTGACCGGCCCAGTAAGCGGTGCGCTCCCGGACGGTGAGCAGCAGGTTGGGGACCCCGCCGGACACATGGGCCAGAACCGTTCCGCGCCGGGCCTGTTCATTGACATAGCGCAGATCCTTTCCGCGCAGATACTCCAAACCGGAGCCATCCCCAGGGACAGGGTCCAGCAGGCAGGAGGACTGGGGATAGGTAAAGCGTACGACGGTTTCAAACAGATCTCGGGTGCCCTCCTGGATGTACTGGCCCATGGAGTGCAGATCGGTGGTGAACTCTACGCAGGCAGGGAAGACCCCTTGGCCGTCCTTGCCCTCGCTCTCACCGAACAGCTGCTTCCACCACTCCCCGAAGGAGCGCAAATGTGGCTCATAACAGGCCAGCAGCTCAATGTTTTTGCCCAGCGCATACAATGCGTTTCGAGCTGCGGCATATTGCCAGGCGGGGTTGTTCTGACCGGGTTGAGATAAGACCGCTCTAACGTCAGCAGCTCCAGCCAGCATTTCTTGGATGTCCAGCCCGGCCACGGCCAGGGGCAGAAGGCCAGCGGCAGTAAGAGCGGAGTAGCGGCCCCCAATGGAACTGGGCACCGAGAAGGTGGCATATCCCTCTTGGTTTGCCAGCGCCCGAAGGGTGCCCTCCTGCCGGTCGGTGGTGACAAAGATGCGATCTCTGGCCCCCTCCCGGCCATACTTCTCCTCCAGCAGCTGGCGGAAGAGAAGGAAGGCAATGGAAGACTCTGTGGTGTTGCCCGACTTAGAAACCACATTCACCGAGAAATCCCGTCTCCGCACATAGTCCAGCAGTTCTGTCATGGCGTCAGGGGAGAGGGTGTTGCCGGTGAAGAACACCTGGGGGGTTTTGGTACACATTAGGTTATAGTTGGGGGAGGTGAGCAGTTCCAGCATGGCGCGGGCCCCCAGATAAGAGCCGCCGATGCCGATGACCACCAACACTTGGGATTGGCTTTGAATGATCCGAGCCGTGTGAAGCAGCCGCTGGACCTCCCGTGAATCAATATTGGATGGCAGATCGACCCAACCAGTGAATTCTCCTCCCAGACCGTTGCCCCGCTCAAGTAGGTTTTGCGCCTCCGTCAGACCGTCTAGCCTGGAGGAGAGCCAGTTCTTGGGCAGGAAGGGCAGGGCGTGGGTCACATCAAATTGCAGCAAAGCAAAGATCCCTCCTCAAAAAGATGCGTGCATCAGTTTTTCAGACTTTGCATGGGGGCGGGAATCCGGCCCCCCCGACGAATAAAGGCTGCACTGGAGAAGGGATGGACGGGGATCACCGGCGCAGAACCCAGCAGACCGCCAAACTCCAAGGTGTCGCCCACCTTTTTGCCTGGGGCAGGGATGAGACGCACGGCAGTGGTCTTGGAGTTGACCATCCCGATGGCAGCTTCGTCGGCGATGATGGCCGAGAGGGTCTCGGCAGAGGTGTCCCCAGGCACAGCGATCATGTCAAGGCCCACAGAGCAGACACAGGTCATGGCCTCTAGTTTGTCCAGCCCCAGGGCGCCCTGGGTGGCAGCGGCGATCATTCCCTCGTCCTCGCTGACGGGGATAAAGGCACCGGACAGACCGCCTACGTGGTTGGAGGCCATGACGCCGCCTTTTTTCACTGCGTCATTGAGCATGGCAAGGGCTGCCGTTGTGCCGTGGGTGCCGCAGACCTCTAAGCCCATCTCCTCCAGGATGCGGGCAACAGAGTCACCGACGGCGGGGGTGGGGGCTAGGGACAGATCCACAATGCCGAAGGGGACGTCCAAGCGAGAAGAGGCCTCACGGGCCACCAGCTGGCCCATCCGGGTGATGCGGAAGGCCGTCTTTTTGATGGTCTCGGCCACCACATCAAAGGGCTGGCCTTTGACCTGTTCCAGGGCGTGGTGGACTACGCCAGGGCCGGAGATGCCCACGTTAATGACACATTCCGGTTCCCCCACCCCGTGGAAGGCACCGGCCATGAAGGGATTATCCTCTACGGCGTTGGAAAAGACCACCAGCTTGGCGCAGCCGAAGCCACCGGCAGCGGCAGTCAAGTCTGCGGTTTTTTTGATGACCCGCCCCATTTCTGCCACAGCGTCCATGTTGATGCCGGCCTTGGTGGAGCCAACATTGACAGAGGAACAGACCAGATCGGTGGTGGCCAGGGCCTCGGGGATTGAGGCAATGAGCTTATGGTCTGACTGGGTGAATCCTTTCTGCACCAAGGCAGAGAAACCGCCGATGAAGTCGATGCCGACGGTTTTGGCAGCCTTATCCAGAGTGGTGGCAAAGGGGGCGTAGTTTGCTGTGTTGCTGGCGGAGGCAACCAGAGAGATGGGCGTCACGGACACCCGTTTGTTCACGATAGGGATGCCGAATTCCTTTTCAATGGTCTGGCCGGTGGAGACCAGGTGTTCCGCTCGCTGGCAGATTTTATCATAAATCTTCTGGCAGGCAGTCTGGGGGTCGGGATGGGCACAATCCAGCAGGGAAATGCCCATGGTAATGGTGCGGATATCCAGGTGCTGCTGGTCAAACATGCGGATGGTCTGCAAAATTTCTGAGGAGTTTATCATGATAAAAAAGCCTCCTTTTTCAGATCCGATGCATGGCTTGGAAGGTGTCCTCCCGTTGGGCACGGATATCCATGCCCATTTCTTGCCCCAGTTCGGCCATGAGGTCAGCCAGGTCTCCAAAGGGAACGGTGGACTGGGTGGCATCCACCAGCATGACCATGGTGAAAAAGTCCGGGGGCAGAATGGTTTGGGTAATGTCCAACACATTGACGTTGTGCTGGGCCAGGGCCTGGGTGACGTTGGCAATGATGCCCACACGGTCCTTGCCGGCAACGGTGATGACTGCGCGCATAGTTGTGATACCTCTCTTTTATTTATTTATAATCATTACATTTTATTGGTGGTTGGGGGAGATAAAACCTCGGTCAGACTTGCGGGGCCTGGGCCTGAAGTTCGTCCAAAGTGAGGGGGAAAGCGGGGAGGAATTCTGCCAGGAAGTAGTCCAGCTCCGGCAGGTGGTAGCTTTTTAAGGCAGCCAAGGTCTGCTG
>JAHHRP010000148.1 GCA_020025735.1 Evtepia sp. | reverse complement strand
ATGACTGACAGCATCACAGCAACACAGAGCACCAGGCTCAGAACCTTCTTCTGGCCGCAGCTCTTATTTTTCAAGGATTCTTTCGACATATTTCCACAGTTTTCCCACCTGTTTCCCACAGATTTTCTATCCAGCCCCCACGGACATCAACTTCTACATAAACAAAAAGAGCGTCCGTCTCCGACGGACGCTCTCAGAGCTGTTCTTCTGTTATTCTTCGCTTTTTCCAGTGACAAATGCCTGCCAAGGCAACACATCACTCAGCTCAATAAGCACCGGAGAGAAACCACCTAAGTTATCATATCCGGGATTGTTCCGGGCTGGTACACTGGCCGGAGGAACGATGGGCAGTGATGCGACCAAACAAGTGCCGCCATCCTGACCGCTTTGAGCCACCAGGACACCACCATGAAGCGCAACAATTCGCTGGGCATTGTACAGCCCCAAGCCGGACCCTTCTCCAGGACGGGGCACTTCCTCCGGGGCATCTCCAGAAAATAGTGTGGCCAGTCGATCTTCGGAAATCCCTACGCCACTGTCTCGGAGCGAAACCACACAGCGGCCGTTCTCCACATGGAGCTTCATCTCGACCTCACCGTCCTTCCCAGCAGCTCGAACAGCGTTGGAGACTAAGGCCAATAACATTTGGGTCAACAGAGACTTGCTGCCCTGGAACGCCAGGTGATCCACATTGCTGGCATAGGTGAAACGGACGCCAGCCAGATCTGCCAACCAAATGGCTTCGTCGGCCATCCCCTGGCAGACCATGGCCAGGTCAAATCCTTCCTCCCGGGGGAACACCTTGTCGTTGAGTTCCTGGGTCAGTTCGGCCTGACGGGTTAGACGAATCATCTGAAAGATCAATCGGCTTTGGCTGGCCAGATCTTGGGTAAAGCCATCCAGAAGATGGTTTTCTTCCAACACCCGCTTCATCCGCCACTGAACAGCAGTAAAGTTGGATAAACATTCTCGCATCCGGTAGACGGCATTGGAAAAGGGATGCTTCTTTTCCATCGCTGCGGGCAATGGCCGAAGAACCAGTAGGTCCCCACCATCCATGGGGGATACGGTTACCCGATAAATGGCATCACCCAGTGTAGCCTCCATGGCATCGCCGGGATGCTCTGCCAAAGCCAACAAGAGATCCATGGGAATCCCGGCTGTCTGGAGCAGCAGCTGCCCCGGTTCATTAGAATATACAGCCTGACCGTCGGCTAAGAAGATTACAGGCTCGGGAAAACTGCCGAATTGTCGGTCCAGGTGAGAAGTGATAGGGTCCATAGCGTCAACTCCTTGGAAAATGGAATTAGGATGCCCTGTATGGGCGTGAATTTTATAAGGTCAGTGTAGCAAATTCCAGAAAGGAAGACAAGAAGTTTGTCGAAAAATGAAGACAAACAACACGAAATGGTTGAAATGCTGAAAAAACAACCCTTCCATCTGGAACAAATATGGAGTATAATGTAACCTATCTATGCTGAACTTTTCAGAAAAAAGAGATCGGAATTGCAGAAAGGATTTTGGTAAAATGGGTATGAAAGTTGGGATCAACGGATTTGGCAGAATCGGCCGTTTAGTCCTCCGTCTTGGCATGGAGCGGCCAGATATTGAGTTCGTGGGCATCAACAGCCACAGCCAGACCCCAGATTACATGGCATACTTGCTCAAGTATGACAGTGTCCACGGTCGGTATCAGGGGGATGTGACCTGGGAGGGTGACGACCTGATTGTTCATGGCCGCCGCATCCGCGTCTTCCACTGTGAGGAACCCCACGAAATCCCCTGGTCTTCCGTGGGGGCGGAATATATCATCGAAAGCACAGGCAAGTTTACCACCGCAGAGAAAATGAAGGGCCATCTTGCCAGCGGGGCAAAAAAAGTTCTGCTTACCGCGCCCTCGAAAGATGACACCCCCATGTTCGTCATGGGCGTGAACAACACATCCTATGACAAGAGCATGGACTTCGTTTCCAATGCCTCCTGTACCACCAACTGTCTGGCACCAGTGGCCAAGGTCCTGAATGATGTGTTTGGCATCAAAGAGGGCCTTATGACCACCGTCCACTCCATCACCGGCAGCCAGAAAACGGTGGACGGCACCTCCAAAAAGGATTGGCGTGGCGGTCGGGCGGCCTCCGGGAACATCATTCCCTCCACCACTGGGGCAGCCAAGGCTGTGGGAAAGGTCATCCCAGCGCTGTCCGGGAAACTCACGGGGATGTCCCTGCGGGTCCCCACGCTGGATGTTTCTGTGGTGGATCTGACCGCAGAGCTGGCCTCCCCGGCCACCTATGACCAGATCTGCGCGGCGATGAAAGCAGCTGCGGAAGGACCCATGAAGGGGATCTTGGATTACACGGATGATGCGGTTGTCTCCAGCGACTTTTTGGGGGATCGACACATTGCCATTTTCGATGCCAAGGCAGGCATTGCCCTCAATGACCACTTTGTGAAGGTGGTGGCGTGGTACGACAATGAGATCGGCTATTCGGCCAAAACGGTGGATCTGCTGGAGTATATGTACAAGGTGGACCACCAGTAAGCGATACATTATATAATAGTATAAAATGGCACAAAAAAGGACGCGGGCTTGACAGCTTGCGTCCTTTTCCCTCGTATGCTATACTGATGACAGGCATTATGGCAGATTTTGTCAGGTGCTGGCGGTTGGTCCCCGTTTGTGGGGGCAGACATTCTTTGCCCCCGACCTTTCCGTGGGATGGCGGGGCAGATGGTTCCATATGAAGGGCTTTTCACGTGCGTTCTTGTTATCGTCTCGATCGTTGGTCTGGTCATCCAGGTCATAAAGAAGTAACCGCCAGGGTAGGCTCCTGACGGTTAACTGACCGGGCCAACCACAATGCCAGCCCTCTGGTCAAAGTATAGCCTTGGCGCCCGCTCTTGTCAAGAGCGGGTGCTTTTTTGCATTCTGATAGGTGCAATGGTGGATTTTTGCGACAAGGGAAAATACTTGTCACCGCCGATCGTGTTTGTTACAAAGGGGAAAGCGCCGAAGAAATGTTTTCGCAGAGGGTCCTATATTTTGTGCCGTCATATTTGGGAAAACAATATGTAGCAGACAAAAGAACGTTAAATAGTAACATTTTGTAACCAGATTACCGTTGTGTTACAAAACGGCTGAGAGTCTTTACAAGGGGCGAAAGTTTTCGTATAGTATGCGTAGGACAAATCCTTCCTGAAACTGCGCCCGGCGCAGATACCGCAACGGCATGCCACAGTATGTGTGCCGGACATGGCCAAGGGATGGAGGCGTTCAAAAATATTTTATAAGGAGGAAACCCTTATGAGAAACCTGAAGAAGGTTCTGAGCCTGGTGCTCTGTGTTGCTGTGATGCTGTCAGTCATGGTC
>JAHHRP010000147.1 GCA_020025735.1 Evtepia sp. | reverse complement strand
AGCGTCGTGGAAAGCCAGATCAAAAGTTAGATTACCCTCTATAACCTATAACCACAAACAGGCTCGCCAGGCAGTTGGCTTGCCTCCTGAGCGCCGAGGTCGGCCAAGAAAGGATGCTCCTCTGGCCAGTATCGGAGTGGCGCCGCTGACGCTGCGCCACTCCGTTTAAAACTTTAGCTTACCCTATCGGGGAGGCTTTTTTGTGCTGTCCGTATAATCTAGGGTAGTTCACCATCCAGCAAGGGCAGGTTTTATCTGCGCTTTTTGGGAGAACCCTTGCCTTGTCGGGGAGGTGAAGGGCTTTTTCTGTGGGCAGAGGTTCCTGAACGAGAGGTGGTACTGTGGTGTTTATCAGAGGAAGATTTTGTTGCAGCAGTGGCCTTGGATGGGCGGCTGGGACGAAGAAGACAGTTGGGACCATATCCGATGAGATCCTCCCGCCCTGCTTTGTGGAGAGCTTCCATAATGAGACGACGTTTCTCTGGACGTTTCCACTGGAGCAAAGCCCGCTGCAGTTCTTTCTCGTGGGGCGATTTGGGGATATGGACTGGCTCCATCGTTCTGGGGTCCAGACCTGTGTAGTACATACAAGTGGACAATGTTCCTGGGGTTGGATAGAAGTCCTGGACTTGCTCAGGTTGGCGGCCAGTTTTGTTGATCCATTGAGCCATTGCGATGGCATCAGACAGGGTACAGCCTGGGTGAGAGGACATGAGATAGGGCACTAGGTACTGGTTCTTACCGTATTTCTGATTCAGACGCTGGTACTTCTCCCGAAATTTTTCATAGGTTTGAATGTGGGGTTTTCCCATGGCATCCAGCACATGCCCCACGCAATGCTCAGGGGCTACTTTTAATTGGCCGCTGATATGGTGTTTGACCAAGTCAGCGAAAAATTCTCCATTCTTATCCTCAAGCAGATAATCGAATCGGATTCCTGAGCGGATGAAGATTTTTTTAATACCAGGGATCTGGCGTAACTTTCGCAGCAACTGTAAATAATCAGTGTGGTCAGCGTCTAGATTGGGGCAGGGAGTAGGGGCTAGACAATCTCGGTTCTTGCACAGACCATGCTTCAGTTGCTTTTTACAGGAGGGGCGCCGGAAGTTGGCAGTGGGACCGCCAACATCGTGAATATACCCCTTAAACCCTGGGTGCTTGGTTAGGGCTGTGACTTCTCGGATGATACTTTCGTGGCTGCGGGACGTAATCATTCGTCCTTGGTGGAATGCCAAGGAGCAGAACTTGCAGGCACCAAAGCAACCCCGGTTGTGGGTGACAGAAAAACGAACTTCCTCAATGGCTGGCACACCTCCTATGGCATCGTAGATAGGGTGTGGCTCTCGCATATAAGGCAGCTCGGCAACAGCATCCATTTCTTGGGTATTGAGAGGCATTGCAGGGGGATTGGCAATGAGATAGCGGTCTGCGTGTGGCTGAATCACTGCCCGCCCGCGAATGGGATCATGTTCATCGTATTCAACCAGGTTCGCAGCAGCATAGGCTTTTTTATTTCGACAAACCTCTTCGTAGGAGGAAACGGTTATGGCAGGAAAGGGGCAAAGATTAGGGTCTTTGGACAAAAAACAAGTGCCTTTGACACTGGTGATTTCTTTCACAGGGGTACCAGCAGCCAATAGAGCAGCAATTTGTCGGGTAGCTCGTTCTCCCATCCCATAGGTAAGCAAATCGGCCTGAGAATCCAGAAGGATGGAGCGGCGGACTTTGTCATCCCAGTAGTCATAGTGTGCGAAGCGACGCAGAGAAGCCTCTAGGCCACCAATGATGATGGGAATATCCCCAAAAGCTTCCCGCACTTTATTGGCGTAGACGATGGTAGCGCGATCTGGTCGCAGACCAGCTCGGTTGCCAGGGGAATAAGCGTCATCGTGGCGGCGTTTTCGAGCGGCTGTGTAGTGTGCTACCATAGAATCGATATTGCCGCCATTAATCAAAACCCCATAGCGTGGACGGCCTAGTGCCGTGAAGGATTCTAGGTTCTTCCAGTCTGGCTGGGCCAAGATGGCCACTCGATATCCTTCGTTTTCTAAGACCCGACTGATGATAGCCGTGCCAAAAGAGGGGTGGTCTACATAGGCATCCCCGGTAATGAGCAGGAAATCATAGTAGTACCAGCCTCGCTGATGAAGGTCATCCAGGGAGATGGGGAGAAAATCGTGGTCATTTTTCAAAACAGCTCTCCCTGGGGTTCATAGCCGATGTATTTTTCCATTTCATACAAGGCACCATGCACGCCATCGGTGGAACCGGTACGGCGAAAACCATATTTTTCGTAAAAGGACAGGGCAGATGTATTGGTTTCAGAACAAGTCAGCTGCAAACGGTCTCTGCCAAGGGGACGGTAGAGACTGACGGATTTGCCAATCAGCTGAACACCTACTCCTTTGTGCCGTTGTTCAGGCGTCAGGTAAAGGAAGGAGACATACCCTTTCTTCTCCTGGGAACACCGTTTAAGGTCTAGTTGGAGGATTCCTGCGCGGCTGTTTCCCGCCATGGCGATGGATAAACTCTGCGGATCCTCCTGCCAGCTTTTACAGGCATCAGATAGAAAACCCTCCCCATCACAGTGTTCCAAATTACCATAAAGGGATGCCCAGGCATCCTCTCGGCTGGACAGATAAAAATGGCGGTCCTCCTCTTGCGACAGATCACAGGGGGCAAACCAGAGGTTTACATCAGCCTGCCGATCTCCTTTTTTCCACCAGTTCTGTTGTGCTAGGGTAGAGATCTCAGGGGTAAGATGACTGTTGTCATCCATATAGACCACATTCACTTTTCCATGATCGATTTCCAACAGGGTTACAGCGGTATTGTCACTATGTCCCATTTTTTTCATGTCGTGGGGGCCGATCCCTAGAAACTCTGCAACGGTATTGCGAATAAAAGTGCCGTGGGCAAAGACGGCCACAGTCTGATCAGGATGCGTAGCAGCGATGTCTAAGATGGCAGCAACACCACGCTGGCGGACTTCGGGAAAACTTTCACCACCTGGTGCTCGGAAGTCTGGAGAGGTAGCAGAGAAAAGATTCATCATGGTGTGGTTCAGACGGTCTATTCCGGCCCAGGATCGGTCCTCCCACTGGCCCATCCCCAGTTCCCGCAGATCGGTACGAGTGTGCAGGGGAAGACCCTTGGGAACATAGATGGCCCGGGCGGTGGTCATAGTGCGGAAAAGATCACTGGAATATACTGCGTCAATAGGGACATCGGCGAAGCGGTCTTTTAGCGCCTGGATCTGTCGATACCCATTGTCCGTGATGAGGCTGTTATATTGGCCGTGGATACGGCGGTACAAGTTACCTTCCGCCTCGGCGTGTCGAATGAGGTATAGGGTCGTCATATCTTTTCCTCCGATTTAAAAATAAAAACGATAACAC
>JAHHRP010000146.1 GCA_020025735.1 Evtepia sp. | reverse complement strand
TCATGGAACATCCTGTGGATAAAATTCTCTATCTCTATGGGATGGACAGCCTTGTGACAGATACGAACTCTGCTTGGCTGCAATAAAGAACAAAGAAAAGGTTCAGACCACATGGTCTGAACTTTTTTATTAAAAATTAAGAGTTTCGACATATCATTGTCAAAAAGAAAAGATATTCTAAAAAAAAGAACCTTTGATTTCGGTGATGCCTTATGTAGTAGTATAGTTGATAGGAGGTTCCAATGATACGACGATATTCTTTTTTGTTGGTCAGTGTGATAATGCTTGGATTGACAGGTTGTGGTATAAGTTCTTCCTCTGTTCAGATGGAGCTGTCACAGACGTTAGGAGTGGACCTTTCCCAAGGAAAGCTTGTGGAAACACAAGATAGCCACGGAGGATTTCATGGAGATGGTGAACGGTGGGTGACACTTTCCTTTGCAAATAACGATCTGTCCCAAGTCCTGGAAGAGGAGGAAGCGTGGCAGAAGTTTCCGCTTCCAGAATCATTGGAGATCTTGCTATATGGCAAGACAAAAACAGAGGGGACAGCGAGCATACAAGAAGGTCCCTACGCTATATGGGAAATCCCGCGCATTTCCAAGGGATACTATTTTTTCCGTGACCGACATGAAGAGGCAACAGCGACGGAAGATCTGGAACAAGTCTTGAAACGAGGTTCCTTCAATTTTACTGTGGCACTGTATGATACAGAGAATAAAACCTTGCATTATTACGAGCTAGATACCTGACATCTTCTCACAAGCCTGGCCTTTTGGTCGGGCTTGTGGGATTTTTTGCCTCCACCTTGTCAGAACAGAAGTACGATGTTATGATAAGATCAAAAGACAAGAACGGAGGGGAAGCGGTGGTAGACAGTCACGTTGCTCTGATGTGTTTTTGTATGGTCTTGACCGTAGTTCTATTGGGAAGCCTGTTGCTCAATGGAGACCGGAGCAGCCGCTATACCCAGATCTTCTTGGGCATGCTGCTGAGCAATCTCTTGTTTTTGGGCGCGGATGCGATTTCCTGGTTTGGGGATAAAAGAACAGATGCTTTTTACAGCCAAATTGGGATGTTGTTTCAGTATCTGACGGGATATGGCTTGCTGTTTTTGTACTGTTGGTATCTGTTGGGCAGATTGGACCGATGGGGCACTTGGCGGTGGGTGCGGCGAGTGGTCCTGCTCCTATGTGGAATTGGGGAAGGATTGACCATACTTTCCCAGTGGACAGGCTTGTTCTACATGGCGATGCCTGGTGGTGGGAGTCAGAGAGGATCTGGCTTTTGGCTGTCCAATGTGATTGCTTTGGCTGCGCTTGCCCTGGTGGGGGGAGGTGTGCTGTTTTGCAGGAAGGAGTTTTCCCAGAGAGAGCGATGGATGGCGCTGATGTATGTCCTGCTGCCTGTGGCACTGCTCTTTGCAGATTTGGTATGGAATGCGTTGATCCTCATGGGGCTGGGTACGACATTGATTCTGGTGCTGGTCTTTGTCAATATCCAGCTTCATCGGGATCGCCGTTTGCGGGAGCAGGATAAGGAATTGGCAGAGAAAAAAATCGCGATCATGCTCAGTCAGATTCAGCCTCATTTCCTTTTCAATATCTTAGGAAGCATTGAGTGGCTGTGTGAAACCGATCCCCCCCGCGCCCAGGAAGCCACTGACGAGCTGGCTCGATTCCTTCGTGGAAACATGGACAGCCTACAAAGTACAAAGACCATCCCTGCCAGCCGAGAGTTGGAGCATGTACGGTGCTATTTGAATCTGGAGCGTATCCGCTTTGGCAGCAAGCTGCGTGTGGAATATGATATAGGGCCGATGGATTTCTTTCTTCCCGCTTTGAGCCTGCAACCTTTGGTGGAAAACGCAGTACGCCATGGAGTGACAAAGCGAGAGGAAGGAGGGACCATTCAAGTTACTACCAGCCAGACTGCCTTATACGATCAGGTGACCATTCGGGATGACGGGGTGGGGTTTGATCCACAAAGCGACCGAGAGGATGGTCGATATCATGTAGGCATAGAGAACGTCCGCAGCCGCCTGGCAGCGCAATGTGGAGGCAGTCTCTTCATCCATAGCAAACCAGGAATAGGGACCGTGGCGCAAGTGCGGATTCCGAGAAATGGAAAAGGTCAGGGAAAGGAGAACGACAATGCGAATTATCGCGGCAGATGACGAGCCATTGATGCTTGATATGCTCACCGATCGGATTCGGCAAGCCTGTCCAAAAGGGGAAGTGTATGGATTTTCCAGTGCCCGGCGACTGCTGGAATGGGCGGAGAGAGAGCCGTTTGATGCTGCTTTTCTAGACATTGAGATGCCGGGGATCAGTGGGATTTCTTTGGCCCAGCGTCTGAAGGGGCTGTGTCCAAGAGGAAACCTGATTTTCGTAACAGGTTTTTCCCAATACATGGCAGAGGCATTTCAGCTCCATGCTAGTGGCTATATTATGAAGCCTGTCACCGTGCGGGCGGTAGAAGAGGAACTGCGGAATCTCCGCTATCCTCCTCAATGTGAAGGAAAAGCCCAGCTGCGGGTGCAGGCATTTGGGAACTTTGAGGTCTTTTATCAGGGCCAGCCAGTCCACTTTAGCCGCAGCCGGACGAAGGAACTCTTTGCCTACCTCATTGACCGCCGGGGCGCGGGGAGCACGATGGGAGAGTTAATTTCGATTCTGTGGGAGGGGCGGCTGGATACCCCCAGTGTCCGCAGTCAGCTCCGTAGTCTCATTACGGATCTGCGGACCACCCTGCATCAGCTGGGGCAAGACGAGATCATCATTAAAAAGCGGGACTTGATTGCTGTGGACCCGGAGATGGTGGATTGCGATTACTATCGATTCCTTTCCAGGGATCCCAGTGAGGAGAACGCTTTTCAGGGAGAATATATGAGCAATTATTCCTGGGGAGAGACAACCTTAGGGGCCTTGTCACGTCAGGGGCGTCTATGACCTCTGGCATAGTGTCTGTTCTGCGGCGCATAGACTGACCTCATAGAAACCACCTTGCATGAGGTGGTGAGAGAGGAGGAAGACCATGGGCCGGAGTAGGAACGGAGCAAGTCGTGTGTGGCAGGTAGGGCTGTATATCCGGCTGTCTCGAGAGGATGGTCATCAAGAGAGTTTGAGTGTGGCAAACCAGCGGAAGATTCTGCTGGATTATTTGGCCCACGAGTTTCAGGGTCAGTGGACGCTGGCTGGCATTTTTGTGGACGATGGCCTTACTGGCACCGATGACAGCCGGGCGGGGTTTCAGAAGATGATCGCGCAGGTAAAGGAGGGAGCCGTGGATTGTGTGATATGTAAAACTCTCTCCCGGGCATTTCGGAACTATGCCGACCAAGGATATTTTTTGGAGGAATTCTTTCCCCGGCATCGGACCCGATTTATTTCTCTAGGAAGTCCGCGTGTGGACAGTTTCCTAGACCCAGAGGCAGTGCAGATGGGG
>JAHHRP010000145.1 GCA_020025735.1 Evtepia sp. | reverse complement strand
GGATTCGTATAGTATACATTCTTCTTGTCCAGATGGTCCCGCACTTGTTGCAAAGCACCTCCAAAGCGTTGAAAATGAACGATTTCCCGCTCTCGAAGGAAACGGATAACATCTGTAACATCAGGATCGTCCTTAGCAAGGCGCAGAATATTGTCATACGTCACCCGTGCCTTCTGCTCTGCCGCCATGTCCTCGCTCAAGTCACAAATTGGGTCCCCTTTGACACCAATACTACTAGCAGACCACGGAAAACCAGACGCTGCCGTAGGATATACCCCTGTGGTATGATCCACAAAATAAGCAGCAAAAGACGGATTGTTCTGAATCTGCTCATCTGTAAGATCCCTCGTTAACTGATGAACGATAGAAGCCACCATTTCCATATGGCCAAGTTCCTCTGTACCAATATCCGTCAATAGTCCCTGAATTTTAGGATAGGGCATGGCATACCGCTGCGAAAGATAACGCAGAGAGGCCCCCAACTCCCCATCAGGCCCACCGAAGTGCAGCAGGATACAGTTCACATTTCTCATAAGCGAAGGCGGTAAATCAAGCGAACCATCCCTGTCTCCTTATCCCATATACAAGACTCCAAAACTCGTTGTGCTGCACGGTGTTTTTCCTCTGTACTCGCTCGTGGATTGTGCAGCGTTACAAAAATTTTCTGAAGTGTCATGTCCTCTTTTTCTTTATCTTTGTAGCTCTGCAAAGACGATACCCGTTGGCGCAGCTGGTCTGCCTGTCTGGTCATCGCCTCTTTCTCCCGCTTATATTCCTGCGGACTGTCAGCCCCACATAAAAAAGCCTCACGTAGGCGGTGCAGCTTCTTCTCCAACACAGCCAATTCCTGGACCGCTGCCTTTCTTTCCTGCGCTTTGTCCTGGATCGTCCATACAAAGGTAAACGGTGTCTCTGTACTGCTATCCGCTCGGAGTTGACCAAGGACAGCTGCCTCCAATTCTTCCGCTGGTACATGTTGGGAAACCCTGCATTTCCCCTTCGCATACCTGCCACACTTGAGATACCGGCCTTGAGAGAGGATCATGCCACCGCCGCAGGCAGCACACCGCACCAAGCCAGCCAGCCAATGCTTCCGGTCTTCAGCAGGCCGTGCATGTTTTGGTGTGTAGACAGCAGTCTGCTCCAATCGTTCCTGAACCGCCTGAAACGCAGCTTCCTCGATCAGAGGTACATGGCTACTCTCTGTTACAAAAGACTCCCCTCTGCTCTCCCATCGCAGCTTGCCCAAGTAAACGGGATTTGTCAGGATATACCGCACCCTCCGGCTGTCCAATGGATTGCCCCGGTGGGTAAGTGCCCCTGACTGGCTGGTCCAGCGTGCTATAGAAGCCATGGATTCCCCGGCCAAAAAACGCCGGTAGATCTCCTGAACAATCAGTGCCTCCTGAGGTACCGGCACCAATGTGTTCTCCTGTACCTGATAACCAAAAGCAGGTGCCGTCTGTAACTCTCCCCGGCGAGCCTTCTCCACCATCCCCTTGCGGACTTCATCCGCCAAATTGATGGAATAATACTCTGCCATCGCTTCCAACATCGCCTCAAGAATGAGGCTCATTTTGTCATCCTCCAAATGCTCCGTGATGCTGATGACTTGAATCCCGCACTGACGGCGGAGCATAGATTTGTAAACAATACTGTCCTCACGACTGCGGGCAAAGCGATCAAATCTGTGAACCAAGATACAGTCAAAAGGAGGTGGTTTTCCTTTCGCTGCGGCAATCATGGACATGAACGCAGGGCGCGTCTCTGCCCGGCGGCCAGAAAGTCCAGCATCAAGATACATGTGTTCTGGCAGAACGGTCATCTGATGCTGTCTTGCATACCCCACCAACGCCCGTCTCTGCGCCTCTGGAGAATACTCTGTCTGTTCCTCGGTAGACACCCGAATGTAGCAGGCAGCCCGTGTTGCAGGTTCCATGGCAATGCCTCCTTTCCCCATCAGCCTATGCGGCAAAAAGAGAAAACAGGCAACTGGACAACCTCTGCCACATAGAGTTTCCCTGGAGGAGATGCCCCTTGAAGAAACCTATCCAGACCGAAAGCGCCCTTTGGGTCAAAGGCGTACTGACTCCCGTTTCTGTTTTAACACCCAGACAGCAAGAATCCTTGGCCGTCTGGCTGAAAGAGACTTATCTCAATGAACTATGCCGGGACAGTGCCATGTTCACCCCGACTCCGTCAGAAGAGAAACATAAATCCTAAAAAACGGCCCGCTCACAATCGGAGCGGGCCAACCCAATGTTGTCTTTCTAAACAACATTCTTTGCTCAGGATTCCTCTTTTCCATCTGCCATCAGTTTTTCTAATATTACTTGATCGGCTGGACAAAAAGGATATTGGGGAATCTCCGCTCTTGTAATCCAGCGAAGATCCTGGTGTTCCAAACGCTGTGGCGTTCCTTGAAGAATCGTCCCTTGGAACAGGGTCAGGTGAATGGTAAGGTCAGGATAAGGATGTATGACCTCCAAATAAACCTCTTCCACTGAGATCATCACACCCAGTTCTTCTTGGCATTCTCGGATGAGCGCCTCCTGTTTCGTCTCACCTACCTCTACTTTTCCTCCCACAAACTCCCACAGCAGACCACGGCTCTTATGCGCCGGACGCTGACAAATCAAAAATCGGTCTCCCTGCCAAAGAAGTGCCGCTACCACTTCTGTCACGATGGTTACACCTCCTTTTTGTCTGTCCGCAATTCTTCTGCCATAGCAGCAACAGAGGGAGAAAGCACAGCCAGGAAAAGATCCATGGGATGCTCTGCCAAAAAACTCTCCATCACAGACAGGGCAATGCGCAATGCCTCCTGGAGAGGATAACCATATATCCCAGCAGAAATCAGTGGGAAGGCAGCCGATTGACATCCAAGCTCTAATGCCAGATGCAAGGCATTCTCATAACAACACTTCAGTAAGGTTGCTTCTCCCTCTCCCCCACCCCGCCAGATAGGACCTGCCGTATGGATGACATACTTTGCCGGCAAAGCAAACCCCTCTGTAAACACAGCTTTTCCTGTGGGGCATCCTCCCAGCTTGCGGCAAGCCTGTTCCATCGCTCGCTGTCCTGCGGCAGAAAAAATTGCCCCACACACACCGCCCCCGGGAGCAAGGGCCGTATTGGCTGCATTGACAATGGCATCCACTTTTAAGGTCGTAATATCTTTTTGGACAATGCTAAGAGGCATCAAAGCCACCTCCTTTTCTTTCTATACTACTCACAAGAAGAAAACAGAAATACCGTTTCTTTTCTCAGCGTAGTTCCTTTGCTCTGCGGCGTTCTTTTTCCTTCAGATGCTCCCGAATATAAAATGCAAAGATGGGGAACATCGCCGGAAATGCCACTTCATTTTCCAGCGTATATCGTAAAAAATCAAAAAAGAACACATAGGGAATGTCCAGACGTCCTTGAAGCTTAAATGTGTGAAAGCCCATCTGCCCCATGTGTACCTCATCCTGGGCAGTCAGCGCAATGTTTCTGGTCTTGTTGTTCCATTGCTTCTTGTCGGGAACAAAGGCACAACGATCCAGGAAGTTGGTCAACTCTCCAT
>JAHHRP010000144.1 GCA_020025735.1 Evtepia sp. | reverse complement strand
GGATTATAGCATACACATCTTTTATTTGCAACTCTTAATCCCATAAAAATCCCCCATCTATTTAGATAGCAGTATCATACCGTCTAACAGATGGGGGGGATTTCATTTCTCTTTGCTCCCGCTTTTTGGTGTTACCATATTATTTGGATTCTTAGCCCTTTTGCCCTAAGGCAAACGCCTTTCGATTTAGATCCAAAACCTTAGAGGGGACATTGGCTTCCAGAGAAGCCTGCCATGCCTCAGGAGCAATGTCAGGGAAATAATGGGACAGACGCCCCATGAGGACCATGTTCACTGCCTTGGCAGAACCAGCTTCTTCTGCCAGCGCCAGACAGTCCATGGCATCCACCTGAATTCCTTTGGCACGCATCTTCTCCACCAGATTTTCCGGGTATTCAGCCAAACCAGCAATGACGGGCATCGGCTCCATCTGCTGGGTGTTGGTGACCACACGACCGGTTGGCTTGAGGTACTCAATCCAACGAGCCGCTTCCAGCAACTCGAAGGAGACGATAAAGTCTGCCTCACCTTTATCAATAATAGGAGAATAAACTTTGTCACCGAAGCGAACATAAGTAACTACGCTGCCGCCGCGCTGACTCATGCCATGCACCTCGGAAACTTTTACGTCGTAGCCCGCATTCACCAGCAGATGGCCCAGCATCTTGGATGCCAGAAGAGAACCCTGTCCTCCCACGCCAACAATCATAATATTTACCGTTTCCAAAAGACCCTTCCTCCTTATCCAACAATCAAAGCATCCCGGTGGCACATCTGCATACACACCTGACAGCCAATACACTGTGTTTTGTCAATCTCAACGCGTTCCCCGCGTAAACTAATGGCAGGACAACCAATTCGCATACACAAGCTGCATCCATTGCATTTATCCGTGTCCACTTTTAGTGGTGGCGCTTTGGGCACCTCTTTGAGCATGACACAGGGCGAACGAGTGATGATCACCGAGGGAGCCTCTGCGGCCAACTCCTCTTTGAGCACTTTATCCATTTCCTTGAGCTGATTCGGGTCAACTACCCGCACCCGATCAAAGCCGACGGCTCGACACAGAGCTTCTAGATCAATTTTCCCAGCCGGTTCTCCTCGGAGTGTTTTTCCTGTGGTGGGATTTTGCTGGTGGCCAGTCATCCCAGTAATGGAGTTGTCCAAAATGATCACCGTGGAGTTGCTGCGGTTATAAGCGATGTCTGCAATCCCCGTGATCCCCGAGTGGGCAAAGGTCGAGTCTCCAATCACTGCTACACTGTGTTTGGCATGGTCCTGTCCTCCAGCAATATTGAACCCATGCAGTCCAGAACAAGAGGCACCCATACATACATTCAGATCCATCGCGTTCAGGGGGGGCATGACCCCCAGAGTGTAGCAGCCGATGTCACCATAAACCATGCACTTATTTCTTGCAAGGGTGTAAAACACCCCCCGATGGGGACATCCAGCGCACATCACAGGGGGACGACCTGGAATGGGATCTTCCAATGTTAAGGTTGGTTTTTCTGTCCGGCCCAGGCTCTTGGCCACTACACCCTGGGTTAGTTCATCCACCATAGGGATTTTTTCCTTGCCAGTGACTGCCACACCAATCTGACGGCAGTGATTTTCGATGATGGGTTCCAGTTCCTCCACCACCAGAACCTGATCCACTTTGGATGCAAAATCCCGGATCTTCTCCACGGGCATGGGCCAAGATAGGCCCAGCTTCAGTACGCAAGCTTTGTCTCCAAAGACTTCCCGCACATACTGATAGCTGGTGGAGGAGGTAATGATCCCCAGGGAGGTGTCCTCCCCCAGTTCCATCCGGTTCAGCCAGGTGGTTTCCGCCAGATGGGTCATCGCCTTGGTGCGCTCCTCTACGCGGTAGTGGGCTTTGAGAGAGTTGGTGGTCATCATCACGCGCTGGGTATCTTTGTGGTAGGGCTTGGGAGGGATCTCCTGACGACTCCCCTGCGTTACGATGCTTTGAGAATGTGAAATCCGGGTACACATCCGCACAAGAACAGGTGTGTGGTACTCCTCTGACAGGCGGAATGCCTCTTTGGTAAAGTCTAGGGCTTCCTGAGAGTCAGATGGTTCCAGCATCGGCACCTTAGCAGCGATGGCATAGTGTCGGGAATCTTGCTCGTTTTGGGAGGAGAACATCCCTGGATCATCGGCCACACAGAGTACCAACCCAGCATCCACCCCTTGATAGGAGATGGTAAACAGGGGGTCGGCTGCCACATTCAGGCCCACATGCTTCATGCAGCAGGCAGACCGCTTACCGCCCACCGCAGCGCCATGTGCAACTTCCAGGGCAACTTTTTCGTTGGGTGCCCACTCACAATAGAGTTCTGGGTATTTGGCTGCTTCTTCGGTGATTTCTGTGCTGGGCGTGCCAGGATAACTAGAAATCACACAGCATCCAGCCTCATATAGTCCACGGGCAACGGCTTTGTTGCCCAACATCAGTTCCTTCATTCTGTCCTCCGTGTTGTCTCTTGCCCCTGCTCTTCTTCGGTGACAATTCCCTCTGCCTCACGCAACCGATCCATTACTTCTCCCAGCGCTCCGGTCCCATAGTTGAGCACCCGGTTGACCCGGCTGACCGTAGCAGAACTCGCCCCGGTCTCATTCAAAATGGTGGTATATACCTTTCCGGCGTGGAGCATTTGGGCAACGTCAAACCGCTGCTCTATGGCGCGTAGTTCTGTCACCGCACAAAGATCATCGAAAAATCGGCAGCATTCTTCCACACTGTTCAGTGCTGCGATGTGTTTATATAACTCTATGCTTCTCTCTTTCTTTTTGGCTCTTGGCATCGTTACTCCCTCCTGTTTTCTATAAGCAGAACGTCTCAGCTTCTGTTCTGCTGGGCTACCAGATGCTCCGCACCATACCGCTTACGCAAGACAGGTTTTTCAATCTTTCCTGTGGCGTTGCGGGGAATCTCAGCAAAGATAATCTTCCTAGGACGCTTATACCGAGGCAGATCCATACAGAACTCCTGAATCTCCTCTTCTGTGCATGTGACCCCTTGCTTTACTTCGATAATAGCACCGCAGATCTCGCCCAACCGTTTATCCGGCAGACCAATAACAGCCACATCCTTAATCTTGTCATTGCTGCGGAGGAAGTCTTCAATCTGGACAGGATAGATATTCTCACCACCGCTGACCACCACATCTTTCTTCCGGTCAACCAGGAAATAGAAACCGTCCGAATCCTGCATAGCCATATCTCCGGTGTAGAGCCAGCCGTCTTTCAGGACCTCTGCTGTGGCCTCTGGATTATTATAGTAACAAGTCATCAGGCCAGGGCCTTTCACACAAAGCTCCCCCACTTCCCCTTGGGGAACCTGCTTGCCGTGTTCATCTACTACCTTAACTTCCCACCGATAGCCAGGGATCCCGATGGCACCGACCTTCTCAATATTCTCCATGCCCAAGTGAACACAACCAGGACCAGTAGACTCAGACAAACCATAGTTGGTGTCATACTGATGATGGGGAAAATACTTCCGCCACCGCCGAATCAGAGAAGGCGGCACCGGCTGCGCCCCAATGTGCATCAGCCT
>JAHHRP010000143.1 GCA_020025735.1 Evtepia sp. | reverse complement strand
CTATATGAGACTTTCTTTCCAAAGAAACAGGCTGTCAGCCAGGAACAAGATAGATAGGAGGAAGGGCAAGGGATAGGCCATCACGCCAATCCAATGGCAAGACCGAGTGTTCGCACGATCAGTGCCGCGAGCCAGGCCACGGCGCATTGGCCCAGAACTACGGCAAAAGCCCATTTGCTGCCCAATTCTTTTTTAATAGTAGCAACGGCTGCCACGCAGGGAGAGTAGAGCAGACAGAAGACGAGAAGAGACGCTGCTGCCAGAGGCGTCAGCGTTTCCAGCAGTGGTCCGATGCCGCCGAACAGGATCGAGAGGGTAGAGACCACACTCTCTTTGGCCATGAGGCCGGCGATCAGGGCGGTGGATATGCGCCAGTCACCAAAACCAAGCGGGGCGAAGAGGGGAGAAAGTTGTCCTGCAGCGCTGGCCAAGATGCTGGATTGGGAATCGGAGACGATGCCCAGGCGCATATCGAAGGTTTGCAGAAACCAGATAAGAATGGAAGCCAAAAAGAGGATGGTAAAAGCCCGTTCTAGGAAGTCTCTGGCCTTTTCCCAGAGCAGATGGGCCACGTTTTCAGCCCCTGGCATACGGTAATTGGGCAGTTCCATCACGAAGGGAGCAGCTTCCCCTTGCAATATCGTGTTTTTAGAGAGCATAATTACAAGGATGCCGACGAGAATGCCTAGAAAATAGAGCAAGAGCATAATGAGGCCCCCGCAGCCGGGGAAGAAAGCGGCAGTCAGGAAGCTGTAAATGGGCAGCTTGGCAGAGCAGCTCATGAAGGGAGTGAGGAGGATCGTCATTTTCCGGTCTCGCTCCGAGGGGATTGTCCGGCTGGCCATTACCCCTGGTACAGTGCATCCAAAGCCAATAAGCATGGGGACGATACTCCGCCCAGAGAGGCCGATTTTCCGCAGGAGTTTGTCCATAACAAAGGCCACCCGGGCCATGTAACCACTGTCTTCCAGCAGGGAGAGGAAGAAAAAAAGCGTAACAATGATGGGGAGAAAACTGAGCACACTGCCTACGCCGTGCAAGATGCCGTCAATGACTAGGGAATGCAGAGTGTCATTGATATTCCAAGCGGTGAGAAGCCCATCTGCGATATGGGTCAACTGATGGATGCCCTGTGTCAGCAGCCTTTGCAGACAGGCACCAATGACGTTGAAGGTGAGGAAAAACACCAGGGCCATGATCCCCACAAAGGCGGGGATGGCGGTGTACTTACCAGTAAGAAAGGCGTCAATACGCCGGCTGTGTACGTGCGCGCGGTTTTCTGTCGGTTTGACGACTGTTTGATGACAGAGTTTCTGTATAAAGGAGAAGCGCATATCAGCCATGGCAGCGGCCCGATCCAGCCCCCGTTCCTCCTCCATCTGGCCGATGATTTGTGTTAGGATTTCCGTTTCATTTTGGCACAGATGGAGTGATTCCAGGATCAGAGGGTCTCCTTCTACAAGTTTGCTGGCGGCAAAGTGCAGGGGGATCGTTGCGGCTTTAGCGTGGTCTTCTATGAGAGGCATGATGCTGTGTAGACATCGGTAGACAGCACCGTTGTGATCGTTTTTGTTGCAGAAATCCTTCCGACCAGGACGCTCCTGGTATTGGGCGACATGGAGTGCGCGGTCCACCAAGGCTGTAATCCCTTCGTTTTTGACTGCTGAGATGGGAATGACAGGGATACCGAGCATCTCTTCCATGCGGTCGATTTGGATGGAGCCGCCATTGTCCCGGACCTCATCCATCATGTTTAAGGCGAGAACCATGGGCACGTCCAGCTCGATGAGCTGCATGGTCAAATAGAGGTTGCGCTCAATGTTGGTTGCGTCAACAATATTGAGGATTCCTGTGGGACGTTCTTGGAGAAGAAACTGCCGGGAGAGGACCTCTTCACTGGTGTAGGGGGAGAGGGAGTAGATCCCCGGCAGATCTGTTACCAGAGTGTTCTTGTGGTTTCGAATGGTTCCACTTTTCCGATCCACTGTGACCCCAGGGAAGTTGCCCACATGCTGGTTTGCACCAGTGAGCTGGTTGAAGAGGGTGGTTTTGCCGCAGTTCTGGTTGCCTGCCAGTGCAAAAGTGAGCTGGGTACCTGGCGGCAGGGGATGCTTGTCGGCTTTTACAGGATACTTACCACCCTCGCCCAAGCCGGGGTAAGCAGAGAAGAAGGGGATAGGGCGGTTCTTCTCCTGCTGCGGATGGTCTTTTGGCAGGGGGATGACAGACACCTTTTCCCCATCGGCCAGACGGAGAGTGAGTACATAGTCGTGGATGCGCAGTTCCATAGGGTCTCCCATGGGAGCGAATTTTATCAGGGTGACCTCTGCGCCGGGAATGATGCCCATATCCAATAAATGCTGCCGCAGGGAGCCTTTTCCCTCCACAGCGGTGATGATACCAGAGGAGCCAAGATCAAGGTCTTTCAGCGTAATGGTCTGCATCATGGTCTGCATCATGGTCTGCATCATGGTCTCCGCTCCTTTTCAAGGGTCGGTGGAAGATATCGTGGTATTTCCCCGAATGGCCCAGCGTAGTTTGACCGAGCGGGCGCGGGGATTCTGGGCACATTCCTGAGGTGTAGGACGGATGACTTGACGGGCGACGTCTTGATAGATCCCCTGACGGCAGAGTGCCTGAAAGGATTTTTTTACCAATCGATCTTCTCCAGAGTGGAAGGTAAGAATGGCTGCCCGTCCTCCAGGCTTGAGGACCAGAGGAAGTTTTTCTAAAAAAGCATACAGCACTTCAAACTCGCTGTTGACGTCGATTCGCAGGGCCTGAAAGGTCCGCTGACAGGATTTTTTGATCTCTGCCTGGGGCAGAAAGGACAGGGCCTGGGCGATGATCTGGGCCAGCTGCACGGTGGTGTCAATCCTGCCGCCTTTTTTGTATTGTTGGCGAATGGCTTTGGCGATCTGGCTGGCATAGGGTTCGTCGGCATTTTCGATCAGCATAGCGGTCAGTTCTTCCCGGTCCAGCTCCCTTAGGCGCTGGGCAGCCGGGATACCTGTGGTGGGATCTAGGCGCAAATCCAGGGGACCTTCCTGCTTGAACGTAAATCCTCGTTCTGGATTGTCAATCTGCATGGAGGACACACCGAGGTCTGCCAGCACAAAGTCGAACAAGACCCCAGGGGCCACCTGATCCAATTGGGCAAAGTTCATGCGCCGGATGGTGAGGATCTCTGGACCATACCCCAGACTGGCAAGCCGTTCTCGTGTCTTTTCAGATTCAATGGGGTCTACATCTGTGGCGTACAGATGGCCTTGCCCTTCCAGACGTTCGAGCAGTTTGCGGCTGTGACCGCCGTAACCCAAGGTAGCATCCAAGCCGATTTGACCAGGCTGGATGTTCAGGAAGTTCAGAATCTCTTGGACGCAGATGGGGCGATGCATCCCGGCTGGAGTTTTTCCGCTGCGGATGATCTTTTCTACGTCCTGTTGGTAGCGGTCTGGGTTGAGCTCTTTGTACTTTTCCTGATAGCTTCGGGGATGCGTTCCTTTGTAACGTACCCGGCGCTGATGCTCCTGTTCCATATTGCTCCACTCCTTTGTTTGTTGTGTCCCATTGTATCGTGGATGGTTGTTGCCTGCAAGCCTTTATAAAGAGGGACTTTCAGGTGAGGCAGACGAGATGAGAAGGAAAAACAC
>JAHHRP010000142.1 GCA_020025735.1 Evtepia sp. | reverse complement strand
GCAATACGGATTCCCTGAAAACTCCGCTTGGCTGGGTGCTGCTTTTCCCGCAGGGCGGCAGCAGGGAGGGCACCCCGGATGATCTCCACCAGCTGACCTGTGGTTTGAATAGGGGCATACTGACGAGCTTTTTCGATGGCACTAGCAATGGCAGCAGCGTAGCGCTCCTCACCATATTGCGACAGCACGCGCCGCAGTTCTTGCCGTGGCCATTGATTGACCACGATCCAAGCAGTCAGGGTATCCTCCTGATCCATCCGCATGTCCAGGGGGGCATCCGCCATATAGGAAAATCCACGTTCCGGGTCATCCAACTGGGGAGAAGAAACGCCCAAATCAAAGAGCATCCCATCCACCTGTTCTGCGCCTGCTTCCTCCAAAAGCGGAACCAAGTCAGAAAAGTTGCCGTGGAGGAAAGTGATCCGATCAGCCCAAGGGGCCAGCCGAACCTGCCCAGCCTCCAGTGCCTGCCAGTCCCGATCAATACAGATCAGGCGTCCATTAGAAGCAAGCCGTTTGGCAATCTCCTCAGAATGTCCACCCCGGCCCAGAGTTCCATCTACATAAACTCCATTCGGACGGATATTCAAACCCTGGATGCACTCTTCCAGAAGCACCGGGCGATGTGTATATGCTCCACTCATTGACGCAAAAACTCCTCAGGGGACAGCACCCCCAGCGAATTCTTCGGGGAAACCAGCGCAACTTCCCCTCGTCCAATTCAGCAAGTTCTTGCTGACATTGGTCTCTTTATTATAGAAGCCTTCCCTGTAAAAAGCAACTATTTTTTAGTCCTGGCTTTTTTTCTCCCTTTTGACCGGGATCGTTGAATCGACACAAGCTCATTTTCTTCTCTTTTACCCGATCTGCATTGACATTTCTCGGTTTTTTCTTCCAGAACCTTTGAAAAACTCTCCCAGCACCACAGCACTGGGAGAGTTCTCTATTTCCTCTGTGTCATTTCACTCTGCCAAACTCTGCACAGAACCCTGACGGCAGTCCATGGAAACTTTCATTCCATCATGCAGGGTCCGTGTGGCACCGATTGCTCCCACAATAACCGCTTTGTTCAGACTCAGGCCCACCACAGCAGCATGGCTGCCTAAGCCATTTTCTTCGGTGATAACCCCGATTGCCTCCCGCATATAAGGCAGCATATCATTATTTGTATGAGGCACCACCAGAATCATTCCCGAACGGAATTTCAACTTCACATCTTCCAAGGTACGGCAAACACAAACAATCCCCTTCACATTCTCATTGCCTACCCCGGCACCGCTGACCAAACTGCTGCCCACCAAATGGACTTTAATCATATTGGTTGTTCCGGCAATCCCCGCAGGGACCCCAGCGGTGACCACCGCAATCTCACCATCCTGAATCAGCCCCGCCTCCTGGGCCACAGACACAGAACCCTCAATCATCTCGTCGGTGCTTTGAACATAGGGCATAATCAACGGCTTGACTCCCCACGTCAGGGAAAGCTGCCGCTGAACCGGCTCGTCCATAACACAAGCAATGATCGGTGTCTCTGGCCGGAAACGGCTGATGAGGCGCGGCGTAGCACCGCTCTTAGTGACCGTAATAATGGCCGATGCATTGGTATCGGTGGCCGTGGTGCAGGCAGCATGTGCGGTAGCACCACCAATCCCCAGGCGGATGTCGGGCGTCATATTCCGCATCCGACCAAAGTAGTTGATGTCGGCTTCGGTGCGGCTGGCGATGGCGGCCATCGTCTTCAACGCCTCCACCGGATACTTCCCTGCGGCCGTCTCCCCAGAGAGCATAATGGCTGAGGTACCATCATACACAGCATTTGCCACATCGGTGATCTCTGCCCGGGTCGGGCGGGGATTGTTCACCATACTGTCCAGCATCTGGGTGGCAGTAATGACATGCTTGCCATACCCCAAAGTGTAGGCAATAATGTCCTTTTGAATGACGGGAATCTCAGTAAAGTCGATCTCGACTCCCATGTCGCCCCGAGCGATCATCACCCCATCAGCCACGGCCAGAATCTCATCGACGTTGTTGACTCCTTCCTGGTTCTCCAGCTTAGCGATAATTCGCATTTCTGAATGGTGCTCATCCAACAAGCGGCGAATCTCCATCACATCCTGGGCTGAACGACAGAACGACGCTGCAATAAAGTCAAACCCTTCCTCAATGCCAAAGAGGATATCTGCCCGATCCTGGGCACTCATATAGGGCATAGACAAGTGAACGCCGGGGACATTCACTCCTTTGCGATTTTTGATGGGACCACCATTTTCTACCAAGCAGATCACATCTGTCTCTGTTCGCTCAAGTACTTTCATGCTAATAAGACCATCATCCAGCATCACCTGACTGCCCACATGAACATCCTGAGCCAGATTTTTGTACGTCACACTGCAAATCTCCTCATTGCCGCTAACCTCCCGAGCAGTGAGGATAAACTGCTGCCCAGCTTTGAGCATAGCATGACCCTGTTCAAATGTTTTCAGACGGATCTCAGGTCCCTTGGTATCCATCAGCGCTGCCACAGGGAGATTCAGCTTCTTCCTCAGCCCTTTCAATACCTCCAAGCGTTCCTTGTGTTCCTCGTGGCTTCCGTGGGAAAAATTAAAGCGAGCCACATCCATCCCATTTTCCATCATCGCTTCTAAGATTTCTGGAGAATCCGTGGATGGACCCAGCGTACAGATAATTTTTGTCTTTCTCATGGTACAGCACCTCCGTCGGCTGTCATATGGTTTCCTAACATTCGTGCAACTCATTTTACACCCTTTGAGAACAAAAGGCAATCAGAATAATCTCCGCTTCCTGGGCTGCAAGGCCCGGCGTAGGCCCTCCCCCACCAGCAGCAGTGCCAGCGCAGTGGCCACAATACACAATCCCGGGGGCAGCCATGCCCACGGACGAGTTGTGAGCGTGACCAATTCCATTGCACTCTGGGTTAGGTTCCCCCAAGATGCTTGCGGGGTCCTCAGTCCCACCCCCAAAAAACTGAGACTGGACTCGGACAGAATCGCCCGAACTACCTTAAGGGGCAAAGTTGCCCACACAGGTGCCACCACATTGGGAAGAATGGTCCGAAAAAGGATCGCCCCATCAGAAGCTCCCAATGCCCGGGAAGCCTCCACATACTCTGCCTGTCTTGCAGACAGTGTACCACTGTAAACCAGTCGGGCCACCGATGCCCAACCCAGCACCCCAATCACGAAAATAATATTCCACACAGATGGACCCAGCAGAGACACCATGGCCAACACCAAAATGATGCTGGGAAACGACTGAAAGGTATCACAGGCCCGCATAATCCAATACTCCCATTTTCCACCTTTATACCCAGCCAAAAGGCCAAGAGGGACTCCCAACACCACGCCCAAAGCAGCAGAGGCAAAGCCCACCAGAAGAGAAACCCGGCCACCATGGAGAAGGCGCGCAAAGAGGTCACGCCCTGTTTCATCGGTACCCAAAAGGTGCTGGGTACTGGGCAGTGCCCAAAAGCCAGCCGTCCGGTCAGTCACGTTAGGGTCCTGATCCAAAAAAAGCGGAACGAAAAGGACCAATAAAATCTCCACACAGAGGAACAAAGCGGCAACTACCGCCCGGCGGTCAGACAAAAAAGCCCGAAGAGCAGGGTGTCTTCCCTTCATCTCCCCTCACCTCCCCATCCCACAC
>JAHHRP010000141.1 GCA_020025735.1 Evtepia sp. | reverse complement strand
AACTGATGCCGACGCAGACGAGCTGCCACCCGTTCAGCAAGCAGTTGGACCCCCGTTTCAATTTCTTCCCGACCCACCAGATCCCGACGAAAGGTGAGGCCGTTCCCCACCGACTTAGGCGGCGGTGTTTCGTGGGCCGGACGCACGGGGCTGTGTTCAGCTCCTGTGGCATAATCGTGAAGCTGCAAACCATGTTTTCCCATGAGGCGACCCAGGCTCTCTCGGTCAGCCTTTGCCAAATCTCCAATGGTATAGATCTTCCTTTCAGCCAATGCTGCCGCTGACGCACGGCCTACAAAGAGCAGATCCGTTACTGGCAGCGGCCATACCATCTGGGGGACATCCTGCCGGCGGATCACTGTGGTCGCGTCTGGTTTTTTGTAATCACTCCCCAACTTGGCAAAAACCTTATTAAAAGAGATGCCCACAGAGATGGTCAGCCCTACCTCCTCCCTCATTTCCCGACGCAGGCGGTCAGCCAGTGCCACCGGGTCACCTCCAAAGAGGTGCAGTGTTCCTGTCACATCCAGCCAGCTCTCATCGATCCCAAATGGCTCTACCAGATCGGTGTAGCGATCATAGAGCGCCCTAGCTAAGCGGGAATAATACCGATACTTTTCATGATGGGCAGGCAGGAGGATGAGATCCGGGCATTTTCGCTGTGCCTGCCAAACGGTCTCTGCTGTCTTTACTCCCATGGCTTTTGCTGCCTCGTTTTTGGCTAAGATGATGCCATGTCGAGCAGCAGGGTCCCCGCACACTGCCACTGGTTTCTGACGAAGGTGAGGATAACGAAGTAGTTCTACCGAAGCGTAAAAAGAATTCAGATCACAGTGAAAAATCACTCGTTCCATGGGACTCCTCCTTTCCCATAAAATACAGAAAAGCAGCGAAATCCTCCGCCGCTTTTCCTACAAGGCTACGCTGGACGCAGCCCAATCTGTTTCAATTATAATTACTGTTCATTGGTTTGTGCCTGATGCAGACCTGGCTCCTTCTTCCAAGTCTCACCGTGAACCAGATGGCGAGACACCGTCTTGTACACCAGGAAGGTAATGGCACCATTGGCTCCTGCCTTGATGAGGTTAAATGGAACGATTACCGGCACCAGCAGCGTTTTAACAAAACCACGGTTGGCAGCCACAGCAGCGGCATCACTAAGGTCGGGTGTGATAAAGTAAGGCGTAATGAAGTAGTTAAAGATCACCATTCCCACTGTCATCGCAAGGACGCCACAAATCAGAGCAACCACAGCGCCCTTCTTGGTGTGCCGAATACGATACAAGTTTCCAGCCACCAGCACCAGGATAGACGTTGCAAAGATGTGCATTGCAATGCCCATGATGCCGCTGCTTGCGCTCACAGTCATTCCCTGAATGAAGGAGACCACTACCGTGAGGATAACTCCCGCCACAGGGCCATAGGCAAAGGCACAAATGAGAATGGGAATATCTGCGGGATCATACTCCAAGAAAGGCGCTGCCGGGAAGATAGGGAAATGGACCACATACACCAACACGATAGACAATGCCGCCATCATAGCCATGGTCACAAGTTTACGGATTTTTTGGTTCATAAAAAAACACTCCTGACTCTCCTGATATAACACCCGAAAAACAATGTCTTCCAGGTGCTGACAGGCCAATCAGGGGCACTCCAAACATAAGAAGCCACAAATGGCTCCATAATAGCACACACAAAAAGGGTGCGTCAGCACGTCTTCTCCCATCCAGACTATCACTGTCGGTCCCGGAATTTCGCCGGGTCGGCTACCTT
Organism: Evtepia sp.; assembly: GCA_020025735.1. Taxonomy (GTDB): domain Bacteria; phylum Bacillota; class Clostridia; order Oscillospirales; family Oscillospiraceae; genus Evtepia. Next base: position 1,903 of record JAHHRP010000141.1, on the reverse strand, counting down.
TGACAACAGCCAAAGCGCTCGCGGACTATACCGCCGGTGGGGACTCTCACCCCGCCCTGAAGACATTTATTTCGTTGTCCGTGTCCTATTATATCTTCTTCTCTGAAAAAAACAAGTCCCAAAATAAACATCGGCAGGGAAACTCTGCCAGGTTTTTTCGTTGACTTTCTACATCCACCGGGGTACCATAGAATAATAGAGAGGAGGAGTTCCATGACACCAGAGATTACCTGTTGCTTTTCGGGGCACCGCCCCCCCGGTCTGCCCTGGGGGGACCAAGAAGCGGACCCCCGCTGTTTGATCCTGAAAAACCGTTTAGCGCAAGCCCTGGAGGAAGCTTATCAAGCAGGCTATCGTCACTTCCTGTGCGGTATGGCCCAAGGCAGCGACCTGTATTTCGGTCAGGCTGTCCTGGACTTGCGCCAAAACCATTCTGATGTCACCTTGGAAGCTGCCATTCCCTTTACTGGCCAAGCGGATCACTGGCCTCCTGCTGACCAACAACGACGGATGGATTTGTTGAATCAGTGCAACTTGGAAACTGTGATCCAGCATAGATACTCCCCTGGCTGTATGAGCCGACGCAACCGTTATATGGTCGATCGTTCCTCTCTGCTTATTGCTGTTTATGGCGGTGTTGCCCACGGTGGCACATGGAACACACTCTCTTACGCTGCTCGTAAGGGAGTACAGACAGTAGTCCTATCCGTGGAAGCCTGATTCTCACATCGTAAAGAAAAACACAGCTTGCCGAACCAATGGCAAGCTGTGTTTTTTCTTTGATTGGATTATCGTTCCCGATTAAAAATCTTGAAAATTTCCTTGTAGGGATCATCTTCCTCAGCGGTATTATTCGAGGCGCTCTCCCCAGCGGAAGACCGACCACCAGCGGGTCTGGAACCTTTGTCCGACGTCGCCTGCTTATTGTTCATAATCTTTTCGTCAAAGCCGGTGGCAATGACGGTCACACAGATTTCATCCTCCAACTTTTCATCGAAGGTGGCACCGAAGATAATCAGTGCATTGGGGTCGGCAGCCTCCTGGACCAGGTTGGCAGCGATCTCCACTTCCTCCAAGCCGACGTCTGTGGAGCCAGTAACATTCACCAACACACCGCGGGCACCATTGATAGAGGTCTCCAACAAAGGACTGGAAACCGCTCTCCGTGCGGCCTCCTCGGCCTTGTTCTTTCCAGAGGCTCGACCTACACCCATGTGTGCCATGCCTGCGTCTTTCATAACCGCAGACACATCGGCAAAGTCCAAGTTGATAAACCCAGTGTTCTTGATCAGATCAGAGATGGACTGCACTGCCTGCCGCAGCACATCATCGGCCACTTCAAAGGCATTGGCCAAGGTAATCTTCTGTTCAGTGACAAACTTGAGTCGATCATTGGGGATAATCACCAGGGAATCCACTTTGGTTCGCAGGTTCTCAATCCCCAACTCTGCCTGCTGCATCCGGCGGCGCCCCTCAAAAGAGAAGGGTTTTGTGACAACGCCCACGGTGAGAATATCCATTTCCTTAGACAGGTCGGCCAGAATGGGGGCTGCCCCCGTGCCAGTGCCGCCGCCCATACCGGCAGTGATGAAGACCATGTCAGTCCCCTCCAATGCCTTAGAGATCTGGGTACGGCTTTCCTCGGCAGACTGACGGCCCACCTCAGGGTTAGAGCCTGCGCCCTGCCCCTCGGTTAGCTTTTCACCGATCTGGATCTTCTGGTTGGCACTGGAGATGGCCAAAGCCTGCTTATCAGTATTCACCGCGATGAAGTCCACACCCTTCACGCCAGACTCCACCATGCGGTTGACAACATTGCTGCCACCGCCGCCGACACCGATCACCTTAATATTTACAACGGACTCTGCTCCCGTATCTAAGCCAAACGCCATGATCGATCCTC
>JAHHRP010000140.1 GCA_020025735.1 Evtepia sp. | reverse complement strand
CACTAAAACGATACTATAAATACTTAAGAGGCGAGGAAGTGATCTCTATGCGTGTAATGGCGATTGATTACGGTGATGTTCGGACAGGCGTGGCATTGTCTGATGCCACCGGATTTTTAGCTGGCCAGACCTTTTTGGTGAAAAGCCGAAAGGAAGAACTGGTTTTGGAGGAATTGATTGCCATAGCCAAGAGAGAAGGGGCAGAAGAAGTAGTGATGGGATATCCGCGGAATATGGACGGGACCCTGGGGCCTCGCGCAGAGAAATATGCAGCCTTTGCCAAACGCCTGGAAGAGGCGGCGGGACTGCCAGTCATCCTATGGGATGAGCGATGGACTACTGTGGATGCTCACCGGATTTTGGGAGAACAGGGGGTCCGTGCAAAAAAGAGAAAGGATAAGGTTGATGCAGTGGCTGCGACCTTGATTTTAGAAGGATATCTGGACTGGAAGCGAATTCAAGCGCAGCGAGAGGAGAAGGAGGAAACGAAGGCATGAAACAGGAAGAACGCACCAAGCAGTTTCACATTTGTTGTGAATCTGGCGATGTAGGACGGTATTGTATCCTGCCGGGAGACCCAGGGAGAAGTGAGATCATTGCCCAGTATTTTGATCATCCAGTACAAGTGGCTTATAATCGGGAGTTCAATATCTATACTGGAACCTTGCTGGGCGAGAAGGTCACTGTCTGCTCTACGGGCATTGGCGGACCTTCGGCGGTGATTGCCATGGAGGAACTACATGCCATTGGAGCAGACACTTTCTTGCGGACGGGAACTTGCGGAGGAATTAAGCTGGAGGTCCAGAGCAACGACTTGGTCATTGCCACAGGAGCAATCCGCCACGAGGGGACAAGCCGAGAGTATGCCCCCATTGAATTTCCTGCGGTGCCTGATTATGAAGTCCTGTCGGCTTTGGTAGATACGGCCAAGACCATGGGGCACCCTTGGCACGTTGGAGTTGTCCAGTGTAAGGATTCTTTCTACGGGCAGCATGCCCCCAGCCGGATGCCAGTGTCCTATGCGCTGGAGGCCAAATGGGAGGCGTGGAAGCGCCTGGGCGTCTTGGCCAGTGAGATGGAATCTGCGGCCTTGTTTACTGCTGCCGCAGCACTAGGGGTTCGGTGTGGCTCAGCATTTCATGTGATCTGGAACCAGGAACGTGAGAAGGCTGGTTTGGACCAGAAAGAGTCAGAGGATGTGACTTTGTCAGTGAAGTTGGCCATTGAAGCCCTGAAAGAATTGATCCGTAGGGATCGAGCCAAGGAGAGACAGACATGAGTGAGGAAATCTGCCGCTCCTGTATCGACTGTGCCGCGACCCGATGTGACAACCACACGACAGACCGACCCTATCCATCATTTTGTGTTAGTCAGGGAGTGACAAAGGAAGAGAAAAAGGATGCCTTGGACCACTACCTCTCTGACGAGGAAGACTGGAAATTGGCCCAGGTGGCGGCAGGTATTGAGTCTGACGGATACCGGAAGTGGCCGCGGGTGAAAGAAACCATCTTATTTGCCAAACGGATGGGGTACCACAAGATCGGCATTGCCACCTGTGTGGCACTTCTGCGCGAGAGTCGAGTTTTGGCTAAAATGCTTCGGGCGAATGACTTTGAGGTCTTTGGTGTGGCCTGTAAGGCGGGAGAGATTTTTAAAGAGGAACTTGGGATTCCACGGCCAAAGCAGGGCCCAGGCCCGGTGTCCTGCAATCCGATTCTCCAGGCAGAACTGCTCAACCGGGAAGGCACTGAACTGAATATCGTCATGGGATTGTGTGTGGGCCATGACAGTTTGTTTTATAAGCATACCAAGGCGGTTACCACAACTTTGGTGGTGAAAGATCGGGTGCTGGTACACAACCCGGTCATGGCGTTGTACGCTGCCGATGGATACTATGCTGAACTGATGAAACCTCTAGAGGAAGAATAACGATTCTTGCCCAGACGGGATTTTTTTGCCCTGTTTTACATAGGTTACTAAAAACGACCATGGATGGGGGCGATGAGAACGGAAGAGAAATTTTCTGTGGCCGGTGGCTGGCTTAAGTGCCGTCAGGTGGGGGATCGGGCAGAACTGACGATAGAGGTGCCAGGGGATGGCCGAGGTCTGTATCGTGGTTACGTCCTGGGACAAGGTGGTCTGGTGGAGCTGGGGACGCTCCTTCCAGAGGGTGGCTGTCTGCGCCTGGGCCGGAGTTTTCCCATTGCAGAGCTCCGGCGTCAAGGATGTTGGCCAGTGACGGGAGGACGCGTCCAGATGACGTATGCCTTTTCCAACGCACGACCGCATCAGCAGCCAAGAGGCTGGAGCAATATAGAACATCCAGAAGAATTGTTCCCCCGGGATCAGACGCTGGCTCAGAATGCCAGAGAGGCAGGGACCTGCATCCGCTGTTGCCAGAAAACAGGGGCATTTTTTCTGGCTTGGCCCTGGAACCCGCGGCGGGACTTCCCGTTATCGCCCTTGTTCTGTCTGGCTCGGGTGCGTAATTTGGGAGGGTGCCCCTATGTTGTGTTTTCTTTTACAGCGGAAGGGGTGCCGATGATTCCAGAGGAAGAGACAAGGGAAGGCTGATTTCTGTGGATGGAAGAGGGAATTTTACTTGCTCCAAGTGATTGCCAAGGATCAGAAACTACTGTAATATAAAAACAACGATAAAAATAACGGAGCAACACAATGGACTATTTTCACCTGTCAGAAGACAAACAGAAATTGTTGAAAATGAGTAACCTTGGCTTAGCTTACCTGGGGGATGCGGTCTATGAGGTTATGGTGCGTTCTTGGCTGTGCCTTCATGGGAAACTTACTCCTGGACGGCTGCACCGAGCGGCGTTGGAGTATGTGGCTGCCTCCCGGCAGGCTGTGCTGATGGAGCAGCTGTTGCCGATGCTCACGGAAGAGGAGACCCAAGTTTATAAGCGGGGACGAAACGCCAATTCCCACTCCCACCCAAGAGGCGCTACCCGGCGAGAATATCAGGTTGCCACTGGAATGGAAACCCTGTTCGGATGGCTTTACTTACAGGGTGAGACAGCGCGGCTTAATATGCTCTTCGATGCTATAATGGAAGGAGTGGATTGAATATGCCCATGGACGCGTTGTGCTTTTCTGCCGTCTTGAAGGAGGTGGATCGAGCGGTTGTTGGTGGGCGGATCGACAAAGTCTATCAGCCCAACCGAGATGAAATCCTGCTGCACATCCGAGGGAAAGAGGGGCCAAGTCGTCTGCTGTTGTCCGCCAGCCCCAACGGTGCCCGATTTCAGCTCACCCAGCTGCCCCGGGAAAATCCTGCTGAGCCACCGATGTTTTGTATGCTGCTGCGGAAATATTTGACCGGTGGAAAAATTTTATCCCTCCGTCAGCCGCCGATGGAGCGCTTGGCGGAAGTGGATATTGAGGCAACCAATGAGATGGGCGATAAGGTTCGCCGCCGGCTGATTCTGGAGGCCATGGGCCGCCGCACAAATCTGCTTCTGCTGGATGGAGAGGGGCGGATCGTGGACTGTCTGCGCCGGGTGGATGGCGATTTGACGCAAGCTCGTCCGCTGCTGCCTGGATTGTTTTATCAATATCCACCGCTCCAGGCGGGAAAGAAAGACCCTGCTGCGCTCACCGAGTCAGATCGGGCAGAATTGCTGGCGCAGGGCCGGAGTGACACCCCAGCAGATCGGTTCCTCTTGGACCACTTCTTGGGACTATCTCCCCTTATAG
>JAHHRP010000014.1 GCA_020025735.1 Evtepia sp. | reverse complement strand
TTTCTAAAAACGAGAAACTCAGACCACTTTCATTCTATTTTAAGGAGGTTTGCTACCATGGCTATGGATAGAGAACGCCCCCGCGGCGGTCGGAAACGCCGTAAGGTTTGTACGTTCTGTGTCGATAAGGTCGAGCACATTGATTATAAGGACTCCGCCAAGCTGCGTCGGTTCCTTTCTGAGCGCTCCAAGATCCTGCCCCGCAGAACCACTGGCACCTGTGCCATGCATCAGCGCCAGCTGACCGAGGCCATTAAGCGTGCCCGTCAGATCGCTCTGCTGCCTTACGTGACTGACTAAGTCCGTGTTTTCAAGACGCGCCGCTTCTCGGCGCGTCTTTTTCTTATGACACATCAGAAAGGAGAGCCATTATGACCCCCTTTACCGCTTGCATCGTCCAGACCACCTCTCTGCCCTATGACAAGCAAGCCAACCTGACCCGCGCTTTGGAACACATGGAAAGCGCTGCCACCCAAGGTGCTTCCCTGATCCTCTTTCCTGAGATGTTCCTCACCGGTTACCTTATCCGGGACCGCTTGGAAGCATTGGCCGAAGCCCTCCCCGACGGACCTGCACTTCAGATCCTGCGGCAGAAAGCAAAAGCGCTGAACTTGGGTGTTGTCATGGGGATGCCTCTGAAAAATCCCGGTGGCAAACCCTATAACGCTGTGGTGATGATTGACCGGGACGGCACCATCGCCGGCACCCAAGCCAAAACCCACTTTTTCGGCGGCGAAGAGAAAATGTTCGATCCCGGCCCAAGCCTGCGAGCCTTTGACACCTCCTTTGGCCGCATGGGTATCCTGGTCTGCTACGATGGCGAGTTCCCTGAAACCGCTCGGACTCTGGCGCTGGATGGCGCAAAGCTGATCTGCATGTGCGCTGCCAACATGAGTCCTTATGAAGACTATCACTTCGTCTATATGCGTACTAGGGCCATGGAAAACCGCGCCTATACCCTCTATTGCAACTATGTCGGTACCGAAAAGCGCTTCCGCTACTGCGGCCAGAGTGGGGCCTTCCATCCCACCGGAAAAATCTTGGCGCAGGCCGACACCCAGGAAGAAGCCATTCTCTATGCTCCGGTGGACATGGCTGATACCATTGCCCAGGATGATTTCCTAAACTATTTGAACCACCGGCACCCTGAACTTTACCATCCAGCCCTGCGCCGCTGATCTCTTCTGGACGCAGCAGCCCAAAAATAAGGAGGACATCCTCGTGAATAACGTCATCCTGATCGGTATGCCCGGTGCTGGCAAGAGCACCCTTGGGGTCCTCTTAGCTAAACTTCTGGGCCACACTTTCCTCGATACTGATCTGCTCATCCAACAGCAAGAAAATGCCCTGTTGCGGTCTATCATTGCTCAGCGGGGGATTGACGGGTTTCTAGCCATTGAAGGCGCGGTCTGCGCCGGACTCCAGACAGAAAACGCCGTCATTGCCACCGGAGGCAGCGCCGTCTACCAGCCTGAAGGCATGGAAAATTTGCGCCGCCTGGGGACTGTCGTCTATTTAAAGCTAAGCTATAAAACGCTGTCCAAGCGACTGGGAAACCTGAAAAACCGCGGCGTGGTCCTCCGCCCCGGCCAGTCCCTACGAATGCTCTATGATGAGCGGGTCCCTCTGTATGAAAAATATGCCCACATCACCGTCGATTGCGGACAGATGGACATTGAACACACCCTTCAGCGAGTCCTTGACGCCTTGAAAAAAACGCCACAAGGATAACACAAAACAGCAGGTCCCTGCCGCGCACAGGGACCTGCTGTTTTTATGCGTTATCCTGAATGGGAAGGACGAAAACTCCGTCGAGCTTCTGGCACATACTGTCGCAGATAGCTCACCTGCGGCACTGCCCGCAACAAGAGCAGACCAAGCACATAACACACTACGGCCTCCCCGATGCCCACCCAGAGGGCGTTTGCAACAAAGAGAGCGGGGAACTGAGCAGAGAAGCCCACTTCATACCAAGCCAGCATCCCCCCAATCAGGACCATGTTGCACACAACGGGAGGAAGAGGGGCCAGCAGGGCATGATTGGTCTTTTGCGTCATCAGCGCAGCCAGCAGGGTGGCCAAGGAACCTATCACAACATCCAATAGGCCATAGGGACTGAGGAGATTGGCCACAAGGCAACCCACAAAAATTCCCGGCCAAGTACCGGGAAAGAGAAAGGGCAACACCGTCAGGGCCTCAGAAAAGCGGAACTGGATGGGACCGTAGGCCAAATTCATAGCCGAAGCCACCAGCGTCAGGGCGGCATAGGCCCCGGCAATGACCCCATTCAGGGCCAACAGTTGGGTTTTTGAGCGCATATACTTTTGCCTCCATTTTCGTCTTTAGAGTACGGCGCGCGAACCGCACAGCGACGGACAACTTTCGCTGCCCGCCGGTTGGACCGGGTGTGGAAACCAGTCAAAGAAAGGATACCACACCAAGCGACAAATTACCAGCATAATTTTCAACCGACCGAGGAAGGCGCATTTTTCCTTCCCCCGGTCGGTTTGTTTCTTGCTGCGGGTCAGCGCTGATATTCAAAATCCAGATTATACAGGCTTACCAAATCACCATCTTTGATCCCCATCTCCTCCAACCGGTCGAACAGTCCGGCAGAGCGGAGCATCCGGTCAAACCAATTCCGAGACTCATAATTGGAAAAGTTCACGTTGGCCATGATCTTTTGCAGCCAAGGTCCCTCCACAATCCATACATCGTCCTCGTGGTGGATGGTGAGTGCTTCGGTGGTATCCACTTGCGGCGGACGTTCCACATACTCAGGCTCGTAGGTAATCACGGGAGGCAAGTGGGCCAGCTCTCCGGCAGCAGCCTTCATCAGCTCCCGTACCCCCTGCTGGGTCGCCGCAGAGAGTGCAAAAAATGTCATTCCCTTGGCTTCCACATGAGCTTTCAGTTTTTCCAAACGTGATGTGTCGGTAAGAATGTCCGTCTTGTTGGCCGCCACAATCATCTTCCGTCCGGCAAGCTCCGGGCTGTACTCCCGCAGCTCAGCGTTGATGGTCTCAAAATCCTCTACTGGGTCCCGTCCCTCAGAACCAGAGACATCCACAATGTGGATCAGCAAGCGGCAGCGATCAATATGCCGGAGAAAATCATGGCCCAGACCAGCTCCTTCCGCTGCGCCCTCAATGATTCCGGGGATATCTGCCATGACAAAAGATACCCCTTCTGTTACAAAGACCACACCCAAGTTAGGAAACAATGTCGTAAAATGGTAGTTCGCAATCTTTGGCCGTGCCTTCGTTGCAACTGACAAAAGCGTAGACTTTCCTACGTTAGGAAAGCCCACCAACCCCACGTCTGCCAAGAGCTTCAACTCCAAAAGTACCGTGCGCTCTTTGCCTGGGAGACCTGCTTTGGCGAACTGAGGGGTCTGACGGGTAGGGGTTGCAAAGTGTTTATTCCCCCAGCCCCCATTGCCCCCTCGGCAAAGCACAAAGGGTTCCTCATCAGACATGTCTCGGATGATCTCCTTGGTCTCCGCGTCTCGAACCACTGTCCCCCGCGGAACTTTGATGATCAAGGGGGCGCCGTTCTTGCCAGTGCACTGCTTACCAGATCCGTTGCCCCCGTTTTCAGCCACATATTTCCGTTTATACCGAAAATCCATCAAGGTGGACATCCGGTCGTCCACCTTGAGGATCACGTCGCCTCCCCGACCGCCGTCCCCGCCATCGGGGCCGCCGGCAGCTACGTATTTCTCCCGGTGGAACGCCACTGCGCCGTTTCCTCCAGCCCCAGAACGGACCAAAATACGGGCGGTGTCGATGAATGTATTTGCCATTGGGCACCTCCATTTCTGCTGGTGGTGGATGGGAAAAAGCCCCGGACGGTTCGTCCGGGGCTTGGATTGGCGGAAAATTACTCCGCAGCAGCCTCCACGATAGAGACCTGCTTGCGGTCCTTACCCAGCCGCTCAAACTTGACACGGCCATCCTTCAGGGCAAACAGGGTATCGTCCTTGCCGATCCCCACGTTGGTGCCGGGATGGATGTGGGTGCCGCGCTGACGGACCAAGATGTTGCCAGCCAGGACAAACTGACCGTCGCCCCGCTTGACACCCAGACGCTGGGCCATGGAATCACGGCCGTTCCGGGTGGAGCCCACGCCCTTTTTATGGGCAAAGAACTGAAGTCCGATGTGAAGCATTTGGTTACACCTCCATGACGTTAATATGTTCAGGATATTCCTCCTGCAACTGCACAAAGTAGACCATGAGTGCAGCCAGAAGTGTCTGGCACACTTGGTCAGCCTCTCCGGTCAGGTTGCGGGGAAGTTTCAGGGTGATGGAAGCATCCTTTTCGCTCACCTTGATGCCAGCCTCCAGCCCCAGCACGTCATTGATGGCGCACTCAGTCAGGCGGACGGCACTGGTAATGGCGGCGCAGAGGATGTCCTCTCCCGCTTGGGCCAAACCGCTGTGACCAGCCACAGTAAAGGCCAGCAGGCGGCTGCCCTCGGTGACGAAGGATGCCGTGGTCATCAGGCGTTGATCTTCTTGATCTCGACCTTGGTGTAGGGCTGACGGTGGCCCTGACGCAGGCGGTAACCCTTCTTAGGCTTATACTTAAAGATGACGACTTTCTTGCCCTTGCCGTTCTTCACCACGGAAGCGTCCACAGTAGCGCCCTCGACTACGGGAGCACCGAACTTGGGCTCGTCCCCCAAGATCGCCAGGACCTTGTCGAACTGGATGGCGTCGCCAGCTTCCTGAGGCAGCTTTTCGATGAACAGAACGTCACCTTCTGCCACCTTGTACTGCTTTCCGCCAGTCTCAATGATTGCATGCATTGCTTTTGCACCTCTTTCCTTTAATACGGGCTCGCTGTCGGGGGCGAGAGGACCAGATAACGATAATTTTGGTCAACTGCTTATGACCCATTCAAAGCGGCTTTGAAATTATAACAGGGAACTCTTGAAAAGTCAAGGTATTCCCGGACGATTTTCTCATACCAGCGGACCCACATACCATCCAGTGGCCCCATCTTTCTTGGCCAAAGCACCTCGGCTGGTGCGTCGAACAATGGCCAAACGCTCCCCAGCCTTCACAGGCAGGTAATAGTCGGTGGAATCCAAACAGTAGATCCCTTCGGGGCCTTGGCGGAGATACTCTGTGAGGATATCCAATTCTCGCCCTGTTTCTCGGTGGCGGCAGCGGGAGAATTCCTCCCCTTGAGAGAGCACCTCCACCGCACTGTGTCCCCAACGGATATTCAGCGGATTTGCAGAAGGTTCCTGATCTGCTAGTGCGGTCATCACTGGAAATCCATCATAAGCCACATAGGAAAAATCCTTATGCGGCTCTTCCGGTAAAATCAAGGCATTGAGTTGCCCATCGGCCTTTAGAGAGCATCCACCGTCTATGCTTGCAATGTGCCGCTGGGGCAAAATAAGCGGCTTGGCTGAGGGAATATCCGGCCGATAAAGTGTCACCGGCCAATGACCCACCACCACCCACCGTTGAAAACTCTGACCTTGACTGAGAAACTGATCATTTTTCATACACTGCCGTGCACCCAGTTCCTCCAGATTATCTTCTCGGGGCACGCCTCCGTGAACAAAAAGATAATTTTCATTCAAAAGAATGGTGGGCATAGCCCGGAGAAACGCCAGTTCCTCTGGAAACATCTTCTCAATGGCTTGGCGGGCAGCTGGGAAGGCTTTGGGATCTTCTACATCCACCCCTGCCTGATGAGCCATGGATACCCAGGCACATTTTTCTCCCCAAAAAGCCCCGTACCGGGCAGAAATCTCGTCCGGCCATGCGCCACTGAGAAACCCCAACGTCACATCATCACAATTTCCCTGGACAAAGTAAATTGTGTACCGTTTCCGCAGGTCCATCAGGTAGTGCAGCGTTTCGATTCCCCCCGTGGATTTCTCCAAAATATCTCCCAGAACAATCAGGATATCCTCCTCAGAAAAACCCGTCTTTTTCAACAATCCTTTCAAAAAAGGCAAGTTCCCATGGATATCACTGACTACCAGCACCCTTCGTCCCCGTGGCAGGGAAAGGGGCTGCACCACAGCTTTCTGCATGATCTTTACCCCAACTTGGCTTCTAATGCCACCCAACCGTTCTTCTCCCGACGACGGATCACAGTCAATCCACTCTGTGCCAAGGCACCAGCTACCTCATCGGCCCTGGTGTCGATGATCCCTGAGCACAGGAAGGTTCCTTCTTTCGACAACAGCCGAGGGACCACTGGAGCCAGAGGAATAATCACGTCGGCCACAATGTTCGCCAGCACCAGCCCGGATTTCTCCTGGGCCAGCTCCTCCACAAGCCCTTTGTCTGCCAAGACGTTTCCCGCCAAAAAGCGGCACTTGTCCCGGCCAATGTCGTTCAAGGCAGCGTTCTCATAGGCCACATCCACTGCCTTGGGATCAATATCTACTCCCGTTGCCCAGCTTGCCCCCAGGCACAGTGCAGCCACTGCCAAGATCCCACTGCCACAACCTAAGTCCAGCACCCGCTCACCTGGCTGTAAAACCTCTTGGATGCCCTCTAAGCACAACTGGGTTGAAGCATGGGAGCCTGTGCCGAACGTAAGGCCTGGGTTCATGAGCAGGCGGGTAGTTCCGTCGGGGATGGCCGCTGTGTCCCGCTCCCACTCAGGCACAATGTAAAGCCGCTCCCCTACCGCCAATGGTCGATAGTATTTCTGCCAGCTGTGTGCCCAGTCATACTCCCGCAAGGGAACTGCTGTGTAGGGCAGGTCGATCCCTTGCAAGTAGCCCATCAGCTGCGCCTGACCATCCGCATCATCGGTGACATAGAACTTCACGCGGGAAACGCCCTTCATCTGTTCCAATAATTCATCGTCCACATAGTCCCAATATTGACGGTTTTCTTCTAAAAAGGCTCGGAACTCCTCCTCGTCCTCCACCACCAGCCCAGGCACTCCATTGGCAATGAGCTGCGCGCTCAGGTTATCCAGTTCCTGGGCATCCACGTTCAAGCTGATTTCCAGCCATACACTGTCCATAACCGTTCCTCCTTTTCTCTCTGGCAGAGACTTGTCCTGCCGAGTCTGCGTTGAGTTATCTTACCATGGTTTTTTCTCCGGTGCAACACAGGAAGAAACAGGAAAATGCCTATCGCCAAAGCGATAGGCATTTTCCCTGGATTTCAACAGAACGAGTCGAGGTTATTCAGGAAGTAATCCGAAAACTTGTGCAAAACACAATTTTTATTCAGTGACAAAAATCTCAGTCAACCTTTCTGGTCCACAGAGAAGCCATAGCGGGGCCGCCGCCTACGCACAGAGAAGCACCACCTGTTATTGCACCGCGACGCTCCATTTCATACAGCATGGATACGATAATCCGCAGGCCAGTGCAGCCGATGGGATGCCCCAGAGAAATACCAGAACCATTGACGTTGGTCTTCTCCAGATCGATCTCCCAGCCATGCTCCTCCTTCAGCTTGCGACCAACACCCAGGAACTGTGCTGCAAAGGCCTCATTGATTTCCCAATAGTCCACGTCAGCAAAGTCCATGCCAGCTTCCTTCAGGCACTTGGGGATTGCATAAGCAGGGCCGATACCCATATACTTGGGTTCCACGCCAGCAGAGCAGATGTTGACCATCTTAGCCATGGGCTTCAGACCCAATTCCTTGGCTTTTTCCGCAGACATGATAATCACAGCGGCAGCAGCATCATTGATGCCGGAAGCGTTGGCAGCGGTCGTCACACCATCGGGCGTAAAGACTGCCTTCATCTTGGAGATGGTATCATAGCTGCAGTTGCGGATGGGGTGCTCGTCGGTGTCGATGATGATGTCGCCCTTCTTCTTATTGTGGATCACAACGGGAACGATCTCATCCTTGAACTTGCCAGCCTCGATAGCAGCACAAGCACGGTTGTGGCTGATCACTGCCAGATCATCGCACTCCTTCCGGGAGACGTTGCACAGCTTGGCCACATTGTCCGCAGTCACGCCCATGTGACCAGGCACCAGTGCATCGTACAGAGCGTCATGAATCAAGCTGTCATACAGCTCTGCACCGCCCTCGGTGGGGATGCCGCCCATACGGTAACCCATACGAGCCTTAGGCAGCATGAAAGGAGCCTGGGTCATGTTCTCCACACCAACCACCAAGCCGATATCAGTCTTGCCCAGCTGAATGTTATGGCAGGCAATTTCCATCGCGCGCATACCGGAGGCGCAGTTCTGGTTGACGGTGACAGCGCTGCTTTCCACAGGCAGACCGATCCGCATGGAAACCTGACGAGCGGGCAGAGAACCCTGCATACCAGGGTAGCATTCGCCCATAACGATCTCGTCGATGGTGTTGATGTCAACACCTGCGCGACGAATGGCTTCCTTGCCAACGGTAACGGCAAGCTCTCTGGCAGAGACATCCTTAAACTGGCCCTGGAACTTACCGATTGCGGTACGGCAGGCGCTAACAATAACTACATCTCTCGGTTGCATTTGAGGTATCCTCCTGTACTATCTTGTATTTGTTCATTTTATACTAAAATGCACGAATCTATGTCATAGGGTAGCTATATTATACACCGAAAAAGCAGGTTGTCAAGGCAAAGTCGAAAAAACTCTTTGCTTTTTTCTGGTATTTTTATAGTGGAGAGTGTTGATCTCATAATACAAAATGTGTATAATGTTAAAAAAACAAGAACCAGCCGTAAAAACAATGCATCAACTCTGTCATTCTGCGGCTTGAGCCGGATCTCTCCGGCCGGAAAGGAGGTGGCTGTCATGAGCAGGATTCCAGACTTTTGGCACGACGCCACTATGAACTTTTCCCTGGACCTGGCCAGAGACAGCGAAAATTTTCCCAAAAAGGTACTGGCTCTCTTTGACAAGCACTTTGGCTTCCGGCGCAGCATCTTCTTCCCTTACCATTACTCCGCCTTTCCCGGCAGTCAGAACCGCCGTGGAAACAGCTTGAGCAACTATATCACTTATGGTATCCGTTATGGTCCTATGTATGACTATAAAGATCACATTTACAAAGATGATATCTTCCGCTACTCTTCTCTTCCCGCCCATTTGAAAGGAAAACGGGTTATCTTTACCGAAGACGTGATGTCTTTAGATGAGTACGAACATACCCCCTATGGCATCCACATGTCCGCAGAGGACCTTTTTTACCAATCCGTCCTCTTCTTTTATCTGGGTGATCGGGTGATCGGCTCCATGGGCCTATTCCGTACCAAGGAGGAAGGAGGCTTCCGGGAAGAAGAGCGGAAACTGCTGGAGTATCTTGCCGAGCTGGTGGAAGCCAACTATCAAAATCATCTTCGTCACAGCGGTGAGGCCCGTTTCCAGGATAGTTTTCATCTTTTCTTCCAGGACGTAAAGATGGGGGCAGTCATCCTCAACCAAGATATGACGGTGATGCAGACCAACAAAGCCGCCCAAGAGATCAGTCAGATCTTTTGGGAACAATACCGCCACAACCAAGGGCACTTTTTACGAAGCAATTACCAAGGTGACCCCAAGTTCCGGGAGGTGCAAACCATGATCAATGAGATCAGCGAGCGCCTGACCACCCAGGGCGGCACCAGCCAAACCATCACTTCTCTGTCCGGGGACATCACTTTTTATCACACCTCGTTTCTCTCCTCCAGCGCCGCAGGACTCATTCAAACCTGGCATCTCATGCTCATCACCTGCCAAACCAAGGAGCTGCCCAAAAACATCGACCATCCCTATAACACCCTTACCCAGCAGGAGAGGAGAATCGTCTATTATCTGGCCTCAGGAATGAAAAACGAGCAGATTGCAGAGGAACTCCACATCAGCATCTATACGGTTCGCACCCACATCGCCAACATTTACAAGAAATTTGAAGTCAACAATAAAGTAGACCTCCTCATGCACTTGCAGCCCATTTTGAAGGATCAGACACCTCCTGACCGCCCCTGACCGTTCAACATCGCCCCGTTCATTTGGCTATATCAACGTCAGCAACAAACAAAACACGTTAAAGAAATCCGCCCTGCATAGTCGCAAGGCGGATTTTTCATCCCAAAATAATATAATTATCTCACCACTGTCTTTGATGGTTCTTCATCTTCCCTCAATCGGCAGCCTGATCAGAAGGTGTTTTTGCAAGATTTTCCTGGTTTCGTGTTTCTCGTTTTGTCTGTGATTCGTAAACCCACCATTTCCCCTCTTTCTCAAGTTCAATCGTTTCTTCTGGACCATACTGATATGGGAAGCCCACGCCAAAATTAGACTGGTCATTCTTCGTCGGTCTTTCTGTGCAATCAACCGCTGATGTGATCTCACCATCCAGTGTGCCGCATCGACCATCCAGGGTACTTTCTTTCCCGGTGTCAAAATACAGCTCACCATCCACCATAACCATCGGCGTCAAAGCCACTTTTTCTTCTGGTTCCTTCTGCAACACTTGGTTTGATGTACCGCATCCCGTCAGGACAATCGCCATCCCCAACGCCAGAATCCATCCCATCCTTTTTTTCATTGGAAACACTTCCTTTCTTCCTTTTTACGCCCGAAGTCGATAGGTTCGACCAGACTGAACCACCAGATTGCTCTCCATAAGCCGTTTCAGCGCCGCCTGAATCTCTGGTTCGGGCAGTCCTAACCCTTGTGCCAAAGTCCTCCGCCCAGCAGCAATATGATCTGTAAGGTATTCAATAACCTGCTGCCGCGTCAGCTCTTCTGGGGAAAATTCCCGCGGGGGAAGAGGGAGGGTTAAATTCGTCCGCCCAGCAGAGAACACCTCCGACAACATAGGCATCTGCCAGCCCCGACGAGCCCAGAGTGAATAAATTCCCCGCAGCCCCTGCCCCGTGCCAGTGGCCAGCTTCACCAAGGAGAATAGATGAATGAGGCCCTGATTCCGTGGGTCTGCTGCTTCTCCCATCCGGGCCTGCTCAGGAGAAACCCGAAGCAAACCTCCGTTGGAGACCAGCAGCTCTCCTGCCTTGCGGCAGATCGTAAGACCCCCCCGACTGAAATAATCCGCGTGGAGAATCGCGTTAAGCACAGCCTCCCGCAAGGCTCCAGCTAGTGCTGTCTCTTCGTCTGACTCCTCGGCCAGCAATGCAGAAACCGCAGTCAAGCGCCGGGAGACCATCATGTAAAAGGAAAACACATTCTCAGGAGGCCCTGGCCGGATGGTTTCCAAGTGAAACCCTGTATCCTCCTCCCGGTACTCCAGGCGAAATTGCGGAAAAACTTCCCGCAAAGCCTTTCGCTTGCCCAACAACAACAATCCCGCCAATGTAGGATGCAATCCCGTCTGGCTGGGACCCAAGATCCCCACTGCCGGAAGGAAGCGATCATCCGGCAGATAGTTATAAGGGTGTTCCGGCTGACGCATAGCCATAAGCAACCGAAACTGCCGCAATGTTTCCTGGGACAGGTCCCCCTCGTCCCGTCCAGCCAGCACTGCCAAATCCGCAGGGGTATCATCTCGATCCCGCAGCATCGCCCGCACCTCATCCGCTGAGCAATGGTAGTCCCCTTCCCCATCCCGGCGGTAGGACCCTTGAAAAGGGCTGTCTCCAATATACACCGGCCGCTGGCAGCGGTTGGCCCGCGGCACAGAGATGACCACAATCTCCTTTCCCTCTACCGTGTGCAGCACCACGTCCTCAGGACACAGGATGTTTTGGCTAACCTTGGCCGGGTCCCGAACCGTCTTCCAAAACGTGTTCACATATCCATCTCCATCAGGCACACCTGTAACCCTGAGGCTCTTATCCCCTCTTTCTTCCACGCCCAGCAGGATAAGACCTCCTATGGTATTGGCAAAGGCAGAGTAAGTCTCCCATAGGCTATGAGGAAAGCCTCCCGCAGCTTTTTTGGCCTCAATGCGGTTATTTTCCTGATAGGACGCAATGTTGTTCAGGTCAATCACGATGTATGCTTCCCTCCTAGCAGCCCCAGCAAGTCTCTGACTGCCACTTATTCTTTATTCTGTGATTATACTATCTCATACTCTTAAAGAAAACCCTTCTGCCTATGTTAATTTCACTTCAACAGAATAATTTTTGTCGTTTTAATTTTTTTATAAAATTCCCTTGACAAATTTCAACTGATACGATAGAATAACATTCGTTCCGCAAGAGATGGACGATTAGCTCAGCTGGTATGAGCATCCGCTTGACGTGCGGGAGGTCACAGGTTCAAGTCCTGTATCGTCCACCAAATTCCCTGAAGCCATTGGTTTCAGGGAATTTCTTTTTGCCACACCTTGACCAAACAAATCCATTCAAAAAGCCCTGTGTCCGCGATTGGCAGACACAGGGCTTTTCT
The DNA here is from genome assembly GCA_020025735.1 of Evtepia sp. GTDB lineage: Bacteria > Bacillota > Clostridia > Oscillospirales > Oscillospiraceae > Evtepia. Next base: position 10,552 of record JAHHRP010000014.1, on the reverse strand, counting down.
CAACGGCCTCAAACCATCTCACTGACCGGACTGACTCAACTTGTTGATCCCATCTTACTTTCTTGGTGATACCTGTATATGGAGCATCTTGACCATGCTAAAAAAATCAGACATCTTTATCGCAACAGTAGTTATAAGCTGTAAACCATGCGTCTCTGTGTGGGCATAGTATGGCTCTTCTGTAAGTAATTTCGCCCCCACATTCTGCGCGATGTCTCTCCCGTTGTCCACATAAAAATACATGGCAGCATCGGCATGACCCACTTGCCGCATATACTTGCTCATCCGTTTCATCCCTTTTCCATTCACCGCGTCAAAGACGATTTCTATTGCATCGTACTTTTTCAGTGTCCGAAAAAGACCCATCACCTTCTCCTCTTCAAAATAGTAAAATAATCCACTGGCCGTGACAAGCAGAGGGGCCGTCGGATTCTCCCCTCGGATCTGCTGGATCCACTCCTCACCAAAGGCATCTGCCGCAATCGTTTGGTTCCGCTCCTGTGGCCCGAAAAGTTCCTTGCGATATGCGATCACATCAGGCAGATCCACCGCATACCACAGGGTTTTTCCATTGTGATTACGATAGAAAGCTGTTTCCAGACCACATCCCAGCTCTACAATAATTCCATCTGGATTCCGTTTTATAAAGTCCGCAATATATCTATCCATATTGGCAGAGCGCACCGCACTGGCGATAAGCGTGTACTGTGTCTGGGTATCCTGCCCTTTGATCTTTGGAGGCAGCTTTCCTTTTATCTCCATTGCTTTCTTATCTTGGAGGATATTGGGGAATTTCTCGCTGGCATAGATCCGGCCCAGCATGGGTACAAACAACGTCTCTTCTATGGCACTAAACCCAGGCATCTTCCTTCTCCTTTCACACCGTTCTCTGCGGTCAGTCTATCACAGCAGCCATCAAACACAGACACCTGAACCAAACAACATGTGACGCTTCATTGATCCGAACAGAACCAATTAGAACAATCCAAACAATTTCTTTTTCTGATAAGGCTCCTTTTGCACAGCACCCATATCATAGCCCAGCTCTGTAATGATTTCCTTCAATAGGGTTTCATCCAGCTCCTGCTCTGTAATAATTTCAGTCTGCCCCTTTTTGTGAGACGACGTGATCTTTTTCACTGGAAACGCCTTGCGAATGGCATCATTCGTGTGTGATTCACACATCCCACACATCATTCCATTGACTGCAATCGTATACTTCCACATCATTTTTCCTCCTGTCTCTTGTTTGATGGTCCTGTACTATCCCAGGGCCACATCCAAAATCATCATTACTGTAAATCCTACGGCAAAAGATAGTGTTGCCACATTGGAATGCTCCCCTTGAGAGCCTTCTGGAATCAGTTCTTCTACCACGACATAAATCATGGCACCCGCAGCAAAACTCAGAAAATACGGCAGTGCAGGCACGATTAAGTCTGCTGCCAGAATGGTCAAAAGTGCGCCGATTGGTTCGACAACACCAGAAAGCACACCATATACAAACGCCTTACCTCTCCCCATCCCCTCTGACCGAAGTGGCATAGAGATGATCGCTCCCTCTGGGAAATTCTGAATCGCAATCCCGAGGGAAAGGGCCAGTGCGCCTGTAAGAGAGATCCCAACATTGTCTGCCAAATACCCCGCATATACCACACCAACGGCCATACCTTCTGGAATGTTATGCAGTGTAACTGCAAGGACCAGCATGGTCGTTCTCTGCAACTTCGTCTTTGGTCCCTCTGCCTGTTCCGCATTTCTGTGCAGGTGTGGAATCAAGTGGTCAAGCAGCAGCAAAAACAGTATCCCGATCCAAAAACCTACGGCAGCTGGCAGAAAAGACCATTTTCCCATTGCTTCCGACTGATCCAACGCTGGGATGAGCAAACTCCAAACGGAAGCCGCCACCATAACACCGCCAGCAAAACCAGTCAACGCCCTTTGCACAGAAAGTGTCGTGGTTTTCTTCGTAAAAAAGACGCAGGCAGCCCCCAACGACGTACCAAAAAAGGGGATCAATATTCCATACCAGGTGTTTAAATTCACGGCATCGCCTCCTATTTACTTTTACTGAGGGAGACAACAATCCTTTTGGAAATGGGTATCGTTCCTCTCTCCAAGAAGTTAGCGCAAGCTAACATCTGTTGTTCTATAATACCACAAATTCCTGTATTTTCAATGGTTACTTCCCTCTCTTCTAAGAGAAAATCGACTTTTAAATTGGGGATATTTCCCCCTAATATAATTACACTTATTGCGTTATTATCTTTTTCATGTTATAATATTGTCACAAAATGGTTCCACTGGAATCATTTATGCCTTGCCGGATTTCACCGGCAAGAGAACGAAAGGATGAAAATCGTATGCGTACAAAAAAACATGTTCTCTCCCTGATGATGGCTCTTGCTATGGTCCTGAGCCTGGCTGCCTGTGGTGGCACCGACAGCAACGACAACGCCGACAACAACGCTGACAAAACCCCCAGCATCGTTGGTACCTATCACCTGACAAAGGTAAATGTGAGCGGTATCAACATGGATGTCGCACAGGTCAGCGAGCAGTCTGGCGTTGAGGTCAAGGTCCCTCTGATCTTGAAGGAAGATGGTACTTTCTCCCTGGACATGAGTTCTCTGGGTACCGGTGAGAGCATCTCCGGCACTTGGAAAGAAGATGGCAGCAACGCAATCCTGACCGCTGAAGGACAGGACATCCCCGCTACCATTGACGGCAAGACTCTCAGCATGGAACAAGACGGTCAATCTCTGACCTTTGAAAAGGAATAATCTCACCAAAAATTTGAGACATACAGATTCCTACGTCCTGATTTCATAGTCAAAAAAACTGAGGGAGACGCACAAAATGTGCGTCTCCCTCAGTTTTTTGATGCCTACTATCCCGCCACAGTCTTTATATTCTTCCTTGCAGCATCATACAAGCAGATGCTCCCTCGATGTTCCTTCGCTTGATATAGGGCTTTGTCTGCCGCCTGAATTATCTCGGACGGCTGCATTTCTTCCCGATAAACTGCCAGACCAATGCTGATGGTCATAGGTGCAATTTGAACGCAAACCTCACTGGCCAGATATTCTTGCTGAATCTGCTCACAAATATGGACCACTTCCCTGTCTGTGCAGTTTCGAAAAATCGCACAGAATTCGTCTCCTCCAAACCGGAACACATCTATGCCGCTGCCGCTATGCTGCTTCAGCACTTGACCAAATGTCTTCAAATACTTATCTCCAACAGCGTGTCCATGCGTATCATTGATCGCCTTAAAATGGTCCATATCCATCATAGCAATAATATACTGCTTGACATCCTGTTTCTGAATCTCATTAAAAACTTTTCGCAGGCCATTTCGGTTATAAACACCTGTCAGCTCATCAATCATCACCTGTTCCATCAGTTTTCGTTTTTCCCGCTCTGCCTGATTACTCAACTGCTGCTTATGACGCTCAATGACCAAAATTGCCATGGCCAGACTGTACACAAGAAGCAGGGCAAGGATCGAAATAACAAAATTCAGCACGTCATTCACATCGTTAAGCCGTTTGACGGTATAGGTCTTGTCCCACACAAGAAACAGGTCAGAAACTGCTTTTAGACCAATTGACAGCATCGCCGTCAGCGTTGTGATGAAGCCACTGCCATAAATAATCGTAATGCCAATTGCCGCTGAGAAGCAAATTGCAATGGCGCTGAACTGTAAATGTATCGTATAGGCAACAAAGACCAATAGTGTAAGCATCGCGGAAACCACCATGGCTTTGTGTTCCAACTTATGCATACGGTTTTTCAATATGTACCCCAACACAATGATTCCCGCATTGATTCCACCAGGCGCCAAGATATACTGAATGATATATCTCTGAACCGATGTGTTGAACATTCCGTAATGATCCAATCCATAAAACCCAAAGATTTCAAGGAAGAACAGAATGACCGCTCCTCCTACAGCACAGAGAAAATGCACATGGATCCAATGCTCAACCGGTGTTTTGCTGCCCAGTCTAAATATATCGAAACGCTCGTCATGAAGCTGTTCTGACATGATCACACTCCCCCCTAACACTGCTACTACACCCATATATACTCATATTACAGCCGGGAATCCTCTTGCTGTTCCACTGACAAAACATAAGCTGTATTCTCTTATCTATTCTAATTTTATGTCCAATTCCATCAAAAATCAACCTCAAAATTATATATTTTCCTCCACATATATCTCTGCCTGTGCAGAGAAGATAATTTATGTTCTATTATACGCAATCCCGATGTCATTTTTATGGGAAATTAGGACGCTGAAAATACTCCATCAAATCATAAGAAGAAGACGAGATCTGCAACCCTTTTCAGGGCGCAAATCTCGTCTGTGTCTCAAATAATCCGTCCGAGCAGAAAGCCCGCTATTGTCACCACAATGATCCCCACCAAAACAACAAACGCTATATTTTCTCGTCTCACTTCCATGTCCCCTTTCTACCCATCAGCCGCGCCAAATAACCATGCAGCGCCGCTACACTTTGCACCACTTGGAACAACAACAAAAAACAAAAGAAACCAAAGACACTGTTTTGGAAGGGAATCCTCAGTCGTTTTTGATAAAGATACATGCTTAGAAACAGCAGCAGACAGATCCCTAACGTAACCAAGGTAAGCACCCCTACCAAATAGAAGTGGCCAAGAAACGCCAGAAGAACACCAGGGAGAAAACCAAACAAAAATGCAAGATCCAGATAGAGCACAGAAAGGTTCAAAAACGCAAAATATCGGGAATATACCGTTCCCTGCCGCCAGAGTGGAACACACGAAAACCCATCCAGCATTCCCATGGCCCAGCGCTTCCGCTGATTATAAAGGCCAGATATTGTCTCTGGTACAACAGTGTACCCGACTGCCCGTGGCTCGTAGGTGGAAGACAGTCCCTGCTGGAGAAGCTGATACGTCAGCACAATATCTTCTCCCACCATATCTTGCCACCCCCCCAGCGCGTTGACATCCTGTGTTCGGTAGGCACTGAATGCCCCCTGCGCTACCAATGTGGACAAATAACTTCCCTGAAAGCGTTTGATGGCTGCAATGCTCAACAAATAGTCATACGTCTGCATCTTCGTGCTCAGGGACGCCGCTGTATTCTGCACAAATAGGTTTCCTGCGACACAAGCGCTGTTGCGGGCAACAATATGATCCATGATCTGTTGCACTGCACGCGGTTCCAGATAGGTGTCTGCATCCACAGTAATGAAGTATGGGGTCTGAACCAATGCCAGACCAACATTTAGCGCATGGTGCTTCCCCTGGCGGCCACAAAACACATACTCAACAGAACACCATAGACCAGCCTCTAGCTGCATCCGTAAAATCTCTTCTTTTGTGCCATCCACAGAAGCATTGTCCACCACAAGCAGTCGAATTCTCCCTGCATATTGTTGGTCTAAAATTGCTCGAATTGCACGGGCAATGGTCTGCACCTCATTATGGGCACACATAATCACCGTGATGTCCTCAGCGGTTTTCGGGTAGCTGGGCAGATCCCAGTGCAAAAGATTGGAGAAAAACATGCCACTCATTAAAAAACCTGGCAGCAGCGCAATCCCCACGATCACCCACCAGGTGTAAACACATGGAAATACATAGGTGATTCCCTCTGCCCACCCAATGGAAAGGCACAAGGAAACCGCAGTCCACAAACCAGCAAAACAAAGAGACCAGATGAACTTGGCTTTCAAGCAATCACCTCCCTTCCACTGTATGAAACCATTGGAAAGGAAGTGCCCTCCTTCCGCATCTCTGCTGCGCAGAATGATAGCACAACCTGGAAACGCCCTTGCCTTTTCTTCTGCCATGAGCTATACTGACAGGAAGAAACTCCCAACAGAAAGGCAGGGTGCAGTCATGTTTGGACGGAAGAATAAAAAAGAACAAAAAGCCTCTCACCAACAATCCCTCCGAAAGGGACTATTGTTCTGGCTTCCGGGTGGCTCCTCCCGACTGGACGTGTACTTGGACTACTGTGTCATCCGCTGCTTGGGCAAAACAAAAATGAAAGAAAAAGAGCGGGTCATCCCCTTCACCTCCATCAAAGACGTGGTGTATACTCCACCAACCCCCATGCGCATGGCCTGCTTACAGCTCATCACCAAAGAAATGCCAGATGTGAAGAAAAGCTACTGGTACGCCTATGAAAACAATTTGGTTGTGGTACACCCCTCCACCGAAGATTTGGCCCACAAGGTCCGGGAATACATTCTCAATCCCAAGGGTTCTGATGTTGTCCCACCAGAATACCTCCATCAGCTGCGCAAAGAGATGAAACAGGCCCGCCGAGCCGAAGCAGAGGCCAAGGCCAAAGCAGAACAGGCCGAAAAGGAAGCCATCAAAGCCGCCAAGCAACAATCCCAGGCGGCAGAACAGGAAACTTCCTCAGAAGCCGAAACACCCGCAACGCAGCAATAACCTCTCTGACCAATCCAAACAGGCCCCCTTCTGTTAAAACAGAAGGGGGCCTGTTCTCTCCCCTTGCATTTTCCAAGGGGAGCCGATAAAATGAAGAAAAATCTGCCCTTGGGGGGCAAGAAAGAGAGACGCCGCTATGTACAAAAAACTCTTCACACCGGGGAAGATTGGGAGATTACCCATTCCCAACCGAGTCGCTATGACGGCAGCTTCGGCTTCCCTATCCCTGCCCGATGGAACCATGACCGAAGATATGCTCGCCTACTACGAAGCCCGTGCCAAAGGGGGCGTAGGGCTTATCATTACTGAAATGGTTTGCGTGGACGAGGATCGTGGTGTCCTCTTTGCGCGGCAGCTCAATGCCGCCCGGGAGGAGTCTGTCGCCTCCTTCCGCTGTCTGGCAGATCGCATCCATCCTTATGGAACAAAAATTTTCGCCCAACTCCTCCATCCGGGTGCCAACGCTGACCCAAAACTCAATCCTTGTCACCCCCTCCTTTCTGCCTCTGCTGCCCGAGGGAAAAACCGGGGACAGGCTGTGGAGGCTGCCCAAGCAGAGCTTGTGAACCTTGTCGAAAAATTCGCTCAGGCTGCCCGCCGCGTCAAGGAGAGCGGCTTTGATGGCATCGAAATCCATGCTGCTCACCATTACCTCATCCACAGCTTCCTCAGCCCCGTCACCAATCACCGCACGGACGAATACGGCGGCAGCCTGGAAAACCGCACTCGTTTTCTGCGGCAGATCATCGAAGCCATACGTGCTGCTTGCGGTCAAGATTTCCCACTGATGGTCCGTCTCTCCCTGGAAGAGTACATTGGACCCAAGGGCTATCATGCTGACACGGGCATTAAAATCTGCCAAATGTTAGAGGCGTGGGGCGTAGATGCCATTAACGTCACCGCCTCGGGTACCGACAGCAAACTCAGTCAAAGCGTGGAACCCATGTACTATCCCCAGGGTTGGCGAAAACATCTGGCCAAAGCAGTCAAAGCCACCGTGTCCATCCCAGTCCTATCCGTCGCTTTGATCCGGGAGCCAGCGTATGCCGAAAAACTTCTGGAAGAGGGGGTGCTGGACTTTGCCGCTTCTGTACGGGCCCATTTGGCCGATCCCCAATGGACCGAAAAGGCCCGCTCCGGCAGGGATGCTGACATCATTCCCTGTATCTCCTGCATGGCCTGCTTTGGCAAGTTCGGCACCGAAGGACACATCACCTGTGCGGTAAATCCCGAGACAGGCTATGAAACCCGTATCCCACCCCTGATACAGGATGGCAACGACCGGCTTGTGGTGGTGTTGGGCGCTGGCCCCGCCGGATTGGAAGGGGCTTGGATTGCTGCCCGCCGTGGGTTCCAGGTAATCCTGTTTGAAAAGGCCGAAAAACCAGGCGGTCAACTCCTCCTAGCCGCACTGCCCCCCCGGAAAGAAAAAATCCTATGGTTGTTGGACAGCCTCCTCCATCGCTGTCGTCAGGAGGCAGTCGCGCTGCGGCTGGGCTGTGCCCCCACAGCAGAGGAACTGGATCAACTGGCCCCCTATGCCATCTTAGATGCCACCGGTGGACACCCTGTCATTCCTTCCTCCATCCCAGGCGCAGCGGAAAGTCCTTTGGTGTGTACCCCGCCTGACATTCTCACTGGTGCGCTGGACCTTCGGGAGGAAAGCATCGTCATCGTAGGATCGGGTATGACTGGCCTGGAAACTGCTGAATTTCTATCAGACCGCAGCCGAAACAACGCCGTGTTGGTTCTTGAGGCTGCGACGCGCATTGCCCCTGGGGTATACGGCTCCAACCGCAATGGTGTCACTGCCGTGCTGGAAGTGAACAACGTCGTTCTCCTTTGTAACCGGACCCTCACCAGAGTAGGTGAGGATCGGATCTGGTTCGCAGACAGTCAGACAGGAGAGGAATATGTCTATCCCTGCGACCATGTCGTTTTGGCTTTGGGCACTGTCCCCAACCACCCCTACGAAGACCGTTTATCCGCGGTTTGCGAGCGAGTCATCTCCGTGGGAGATGCCGTGCAGGGCGGTCAAATCTGGGATGCCATCCACCAAGGTTATCAGGCTGCATTAGACCTATAAGATCCATACCCACTACCTCCTATGTAATGATGTCCCCCCTTCACTAGATATCCAGTACAGGGGGGACATATTATCCAGAGCGGGGTGAATCAGTCTGCTTTTTCCTCTTGACAAAACAATGTCGTTTTGCTTCACCGACGTCCAGATCATACCATTCCCTTCTTATTCTGTGGGTGGCCGCCGACGCAAGTTACAGGGCGCCCAATGTGGCAATGGCAAACGCTGCATCGAGGAGAATACATACTCCTTTAGCTTGGGATACTGGGGTTCCAGAGAAGCAATGAGTTCCTTGACCTCCTGGCGTTTGGTTTTTCCGTCAGCAGGACATGGATTATGAACCACTGGCAGGGTCAGCCGAACAGCGGCATCCCGAATCATCCCCTCACTGACATAGAGCAAAGGGCGAATCTGTGTGATATCCGTGCGATCCAGGTAAGTCACGGGATAAAAGCAGGACAGGCGTCCCTCGTAGAAAAGGGAAAGAAAAAAGGTCTCCACTGCGTCATCATAATGGTGGCCCAAAGCAACCTTATGGATCCCAGCATCCAGCAGCGCAGTGTGAAGTGAACCTCGACGCATCTTAGCACACAGCGCACAGGGATTTTTCTCCTGCCGGGTTTCAAATATCACATGATACATCTGGGTGGGAATCCGGTGAAAGGGAACGCCCAAGTCTCGGCAATAATCGTCCAGAGGAGACAGATCCAGCCCCGGTGTCCCCATATCCACGGTGAAGGCTTCCACTGAAAAGCCGCCTGGATAGAACTTGGAAAGTCGGACAAGGGCCGTCAATAACACCAGGGAATCTTTCCCACCGGACACACCCACAGCGACCCGCTCTCCAGGAGCAATCATGGCATAATCCTCCACACAGCGGCGGAGAAGACTAAGAATCTTTTGCATGACAGCATCCTCCTTGCACAAAAAATTAAAATTGAAACAGAGTATTTAAGAGTATAAAAGAGATTACAAAAGAAAACAAGAGATCTTATGGTGATAAATTAAAAAATCCAGAAAAAACATTGACAGCCTTCCTAGGCTGTATTATAATGTGGTCTGCTGAAAAAACGGTCTGTGGTTTCTCCAGCATTATAAAAGGAGAGACCCCCTTTGTAAAGCAGGAGAAGCCACCGACTATCCTTAATATAAGGAAGAATTTATAATTGGAGGTTCGACCCTATGTCCACTTTTATGGCCAACAAGGGCAACATCGAGCGCAAGTGGTATATCCTTGACGCCGCTGGCAAGCCCCTCGGGAAAACCGCTGCCGTGGCAGCCACTCTGCTGCGCGGCAAACACAAGCCCGAATACACCCCCCACGCTGACTGCGGGGATTTCGTTATCGTCATCAACGCTGAAAAGGCCGTACTCACCGGCAAGAAACTGGACCAGAAATTCTATCGCACCCACTCTGGCTATGTGGGTGGCCTGAAGGAAACCAAGTATCGTAAGCTCATGCAGGACAAGCCCGAGCTGGCCATGAAGCTGGCTGTCCGCGGCATGATGCCCCGGAACATCATCACTAAGGATTCCCTGACCCGCCTGAAGATCTTCCGCGGCCCCGAGCACATCCACGCCGCACAGAAGCCCGAACTGTGGGCCGCAGAATAAGGAGGAACGAAGACTATGTATAAGAGCAAGAAGCCTTACCACTATGGCACTGGCCGCCGGAAGTCCTCCGTGGCCCGGGTGCGCCTGTTCCCCAACGGCACTGGTACCATCACCATCAACGGCCGTGACATTGATGACTACTTTGGACTGGAAACCCTGAAACTCATCGTCCGTCAGCCCCTGGACACCACCGATCTGCTGGGCAAGGTAGATATTGCTGCCACCGTTACCGGCGGCGGCGTGACCGGCCAGGCAGGCGCTATCCGCCACGGCGTCAGCCGCGCCCTGCTGGAAATGAACGCAGAGTATCGTCCCGCATTGAAGGCTGCCGGGTTCCTTACCCGCGACCCCAGAATGAAGGAGAGAAAGAAGTACGGCCTCAAGGCTGCACGTCGCGCT
>JAHHRP010000139.1 GCA_020025735.1 Evtepia sp. | reverse complement strand
GCAGTATGATGGATGCACAGGGATGAAGACGGGCTACACCCGCCAGGCTGGTCGGACGTTGGTTTCCAGTGCCCATCGGAATGGGCAGACGCTGATTTGTGTTACCCTCAATGACCGAGAGGATTGGAAGGATCACAAGGCATTGCTGGACTATGGGTTTGCCTCTTTTCCTCGCCAGGTTTTAGCCCAGGAGGGAGATGCTTTGGGGCAAGTCCCCTTAACGGGGAGCCTGCTGCATATGGTGTCTGTATCCGCGCGAGAGACAGTGGCGTATCCCCTCAAAGAGGGTGAAGAGGTGACTACCACATTAGATGTGCCGGAGCAAATCCAAGCGCCAGTGACCCGAGGGGAGATTGCTGGGTCGGTGCAGTACTGTTTGGGAGACCGGGTGGTAGGGCAAACCTATCTTGTCTGGTCAGGTTCTGCGGCCCAGGATGTAGTTGGACAGCGGCGAGTTCGTTCCTTGCTGGACTATTTATCGCCTGAAAGCAGAAAGGAAGATGGGACCAGGGAGGATGCTCTGGCTGATGTGCAATGACCCGAAAGAAAGGGAGGCGCTATGGAGGAACGACTACAAAAGATTCTCTCGGCGGTGGGGACCTGTTCCCGTCGCCGAGCAGAAGAGTACATAAAAGCAGGTCGAGTAACTGTGAATGGACAACCAGCGGCTTTGGGTGACAAGGCTGACCCAGTTCAGGACAGGATTGCTTTGGATGGCATAGAGATAGGCGGTACGCCCAAGGAGAGACGGGTGCTGATGCTCTACAAGCCGCGAGGGGTGGTGACCACTCTGTCTGACGAAAAGGGCCGCCCCACAGTAGCTGGTTTCGTAAGAGGTTGTGGAGCGCGAGTGTGGCCGGTAGGGCGGCTGGATATGGATTCCGAGGGATTGCTGCTGCTGACCGATGATGGCGAACTTACAAACCGCCTTCTGCATCCCCGTCATCAGGTGGAAAAGGAATATCTGGTATGGGTGACAGGATTTTATCCTGGGGCACTGGAAATCTTGTGCCGTCCTATGGTCCTGGACGGCCAGCGGCTGGCCCCAGCGAAGGTCCGCTTGATCCGACAGAGAGAGGGACAAACCATCCTTTCTGTTATCATCCATGAAGGGAAAAACCGACAAATCCGCCGGATGTGTGCCCGGTGCGGCCTGGGGGTGGTGCGATTGAAACGGATTCGAGAAGGAGGTCTTGTTTTGGACCAGGACCTGGCACCTGGGCGGTGGCGTATGCTGTCGGAAATGGAAGTGCAGCAACTTACAATAGAATCTTCCCTGCAAGAATAAGCTTTTTTCTTGCAAAATAAAAGGAGTTGCGCTATAATATCCTCAAATAAGCAAGGTGAACCGATGAGAAAACGGTGTCACATGCCCCCGTCCATTCGCTCCGACAGGAGTAGAAGGATGTTGGAGCAGGGAGGAACAGGAGGGCAATCCTATGTCAAAGGATATTTTATCTCTCATCAGCAGCAAAATGAATACCTTTTCTAAAGGGCAGAAACTCATTGCCAACTATATCCTGTCCTCTTATGACAAGGCGGCGTTTATGACAGCCAGTAAGCTAGGAAAAACCGTCCACGTCAGTGAGTCTACGGTGGTCCGTTTTGCTTCAGAATTGAAATATGATGGCTATCCTGCTATGCAGAAAGCATTGCAGGAAATGATTCGGAATAAACTCACCTCCATTCAGCGCATTGAGGTCACAAACGACATCATTGGCAACCAGGATGTAGTGTCTACGGTAATGCAGTCGGATATGGAAAAAATCCGTATGACCATGGAGGAGATCGACCGAGAGAGTTTTCAATCGGCTGTGGATGCAATCGTCAATGCCAAGAAAATTTACATTCTAGGAACGCGTTCCTCAGGCTCCCTGGCAGGGTTTATGTCTTTCTACTTCGGACTGATGTTCGACAACGTGGTTCATGTGGGAGAGAGCGCCAACCAGGAAATTTTTGACCAGATCGTTCAGGTAGGCCATGGCGATGTGACCATTGGCCTGTCGTTCCCACGCTATTCCCGACGGACTGTACGGGCCATCAACTTTGCTCACGAGCGAGGCTCCAAGGTCATTGCCATCACCGATAGTGCCTCCAACAGCATGGCAAAGGCGGCCGATTATGTTTTGCTGGCCAAAAGTGATATGGCATCCTTTGTGGACTCCTTGGTGGCCCCCCTGAGCCTCATCAATGCGCTGTTGGTGGCCATCGCGCGGAGCAAATCAGATGTAGTAGATCACTTCGAGCGGCTTGAACGGATTTGGGAGGAGTATGGCGTGTTTGTCAGTATGGAGGAAGAGAATCAATGACACAGACCTCAGTGGCAGTTATCGGCGGCGGTGCGGCTGGTATGATGGCTGCGCTGTCTGCTCGGCGGATGGGGGTGCAGGTCGTCCTGGTAGAACCAAATGAAAAGCTGGGACGAAAGCTCTATATCACCGGGAAAGGTCGATGTAATCTGACCAACAACACCACGCCGGAAGGCGTTCTGCGGAATGTTCCAAGGAATGGGAAATTCCTTTATAGCGCAGTTACCCGCTTCCCGCCAGCGGCAGTGATAGAATATTTTGAAGGATTGGGCGTCCCCTTGAAGACTGAGCGCGGGGGGCGCGTTTTTCCCTGTTCAGACCGGGCGGCCGACGTGATCGACGCCCTGTTTTTTGCGTTGAAGAAAGCGGGGGTGGTCCTTTGCCAGGACCGAGCCACAGCCTTAGAGATCCAGGACGGCCATGTCACCGGTGTGATATTGCAGGGAGGGACGCTTCCAGCCAAAGGGGTGATCCTGGCCACAGGGGGGCTATCCTATCCTGCCACTGGCTCGACTGGGGACGGATATTGGCTGGCCCGTCAGGCGGGACACACAATCGTGCCCCCTCGCCCGTCCTTGGTGCCCTTGGAGGATGCAGGAGACACCTGTGCCAAGATGCAGGGCTTATCGCTGAAAAATGTGACCTTTACGCTGAAAAACCAGAAGAAAAAGGTGGTCTTCCAGGAGCAGGGAGAGATGCTCTTTACGCACTTTGGCCTCTCTGGTCCCCTGGTCCTCAGCGCCAGTGCCCATGCAAATTGGGAGAAGGATACTTACACTGGGATCATTGACCTCAAACCTGCCCTGGAGGAGGAGAAACTGGAAGCCCGCATTCTCCGAGATGTGTCTCAGGCACCCAATAAGGCATTCCACAACTTTTTAGAAGGGCTTCTGCCCCGGCGGATGATACCTGTGGCGGGGGAGCGGGCAGATATTCCGGCGGATCTGCCAGTAAATGTAATGACCCGCGCTCAGCGGCGGCGTTTGATTGAGACGATAAAGGCGTTTCGCATCCCTGTGTCTGGACCGCGGCCCATCAAAGAGGCAATTATCACAGCTGGCGGTGTGAAGACAGGGGAAGTAGACCCTGGAACGATGATGTCCAAAAAGACACCTGGCCTCTTCCTGGCTGGGGAACTGCTGGATGTAGATGCCTATACTGGTGGATTCAATCTTCAAATCGCTTGGTGCACAGGTCGGGCCGCCGGAGAAGGGGCTGCACAATACTGTGAGGAGGAAGAGGGATGAGATTTTACAGCATTGCCATTGACGGCCCTTCGGGAGCAGGCAAGAGCTCTCTGGCTAAGGCGCTTGCCGCACGTCTTGGTTTTTTGTATGTAGACACGGGAGCGATTTATCGTACCGTCGGTCTGTATGTGGCCCGGCAGGGCGGTGACTGTGCCAATGCCCAAGAT
>JAHHRP010000138.1 GCA_020025735.1 Evtepia sp. | reverse complement strand
GAGGATGGTTGGCTCCGGCTAGGATTGCCAGTAAGGGCACCCAGGGCAGAGCGGAACTTGGCATGAGAGTGTTTGACCTCGTCATAGGCATCGGCCACGGCCTCTTCCATTCGGCGCAGGGTATCCTCACAGTAGTCACTCGCAGCAGCCTTGAGCATACGGCACTGTTCCTCAGTTTCTGCCAGGATATGATCTGCTTCTTTCTCCGCCTCTCGAACGATGGCGTGCTCATTCACCAGACGCTTGGCATAATCCTCAGCCTGGTCCCGCAAATCATCGGCATCCCGCTTGGCTGAGGCAATATAGTCATTCCGATTGGCTACAAGATCCTTGGCCCGCTTGATCTCCACAGGCAGTTCGGCCTTGACATCGTCGATCATGTCCAGCACTCGGTCTCGTTCAATGATACACTTGTCGTTGTTGAGAGGGGCGTTTTTGGCTTCCTCGATCTCCGTATATAAAAGATCCAACAATTCTTCAACGCTGCCTGCCATCGCATTCATCGCTCCTTACTTCCAATTTATTTTTCACGTCTTCGATAATCTCCCGTGGGAGAAACTCGTCCAGGTTGGCACGGTAGCGGGCCAGTTCCTTCACCACCGAGGAACTCAGGTAGGTGTACTTTTCATTTGAAGGGAAAAACACCGTGTCCAGGTCTGGATTGATCTTGCTGTTGACCATCGCCATCTGGACCTCTTGCTCGAAGTCGGACACTGCCCGCAGCCCCTTAACCAAGACCCTTCCGCCTTTGGCTTTGGCGTACTCTGCCACCAAGCCATAGTTCAAATCAAATTCTACATTGCTTACCTTAATGCTTTTTTGCATAAGGGCAATCCGTTCCTCTGGGGTAAACAAGCCGCCATTTTTTTCAGAGTTTACCATAACGCATACAATGACTCTATCGAAAGCCATTGCAGCTCGCTTAATGATGTTGATGTGACCTAAGGTAACCGGGTCGAAACTGCCGGGGTAGATTGCGATCTTCATAGCCTGTTGTCCTCTCTTTATTCCGCCGCGGGCAGACGCACTCAGTCAGCCTGGCGCCGGTACAGGGCAGTTCGGATCTTGCCGTACCGATATTCTTTCTGGAGTCCATAAGGGGCTGGCACAGACGGCCAACCCACAGAAGACCCATTTTCGCAGACTATTATACCATTTTCGGACACAATGTCAATCGCTGTAATGCGTTCCAATGCTTTTTCCAACAATCCGCTTCCATAGGGCGGGTCCAGAAAGATGACATCAAAGGTCTCTCGACAGCGGGTAAGAAAGGCCAGGTAGTCCCCCTGCTGGACCGCAGCTTGGTCTGCAAGACCCGTCAAGGACAAATTCTCCCGTATGATCCCCACTGCCTCCTTACGCACGTCCACAAAGGTGCAGTGGGCGGCTCCTCGGGAGAGCGCTTCAATGCCCATCTGTCCGGTGCCGCCGAACAGATCCAGCACGCGCCGCCCCTCAATCTCAAACTGAATGCTGGAGAAAATCCCTTCCTTCACCCGATCCGCAGTCGGGCGAGTCTCCAGTCCCAAGGGTTCCTTCAGCCGCCGACCTCGGGCGGTACCTGTGATGACACGCATCTGGATTCCTCCTCTTTGCTTCTAAAATATTGGTAGACGGACCTTGCCGCCGGTTTGGGCAGCACTGCTTCCAGCGCCGTCAGGTCTGCCTGCCGGACGGCTTTGATGCTGCCGAATGTTTTGAGCAGTTTTTTTCGTCGGCTCTCACCAATGCCAGGGATCTGTTCCAAGACAGAACCCAAACTACTTTTGGTATGTTGTTTGTGGTGAAATCCCACAGCAGAACGGTGTGTCTCCTCCTGGATTTGCCCCACAAAGGCAAACAGGGCGGGGGCGGCCTGAATCCCGATCTCTCGTCCATCCGGGGTCACCAAGGCCCGGGTCCGGTGTCGGTCATCCTTGACCATCCCAAAAACAGGCACGGAAATACGCAACCGGGCCAGAGCTTGTTGGGCCACCAATGCATGTTGTTCTCCACCGTCGATCAGGAGCAAATCAGGCGGGGATGCAAAGTCCGTCTCTTTCTCGTGACGAAAACGCCGGGTGATGACCTGATCCATGGAAGCATAATCATCCGGCCCATCCATTCCCCGCAGTTTAAAGTAGCGATAGGCACCTTTTCTGGGCCTGCCCTCCTCAAAAACGGTCATTGCCGCGACGATATCCGATGCCCCGGTGTTGGAGATATCATACGCCTCGATCCGCCGGGGCGGCTGGGCCAGCCCCAGAACCTGGGCCAGTAGAGTGAGGACTTTGGCTGTGCGCTCCTCCCGGGTCGTGAGACGTTCACACTCAGCCTGAGCGTTCTCCTGTGCCATGCGGATGAGATCTACCTTGGCTCCCCGTCTGGGCGGCACCAGCGCCACCTTGCGCCCAGCCTGATGGGAAAGCAGCCGACCAATATCTGCTGCTCCTTCGAGCTGTTCTGGGAGTAGAATTTGCTTGGGCAGCAGCCCTCGTGGGGAATAGAACTGAACCAAAAAAGCCGATAAGATTTCATCGGCTGTCTCTCCGGCGGTTGGAAAGATCTCCAAATCCCGTCCGGCCAGCTCGCCATCCTGGAAGTGAAGAACAGCCACGCCACTGCGTACCTGACCGATGTATAAGCCCAGCACGTCGGTGTCAGCCAAGTACCCTGCCACCACCTTTTGCCGCTTCCCCAGCAAGGCAATGGCCTGTAAACGATCTCGCAAGGCAGCCGCTTTTTCAAAGGCCAGGTTTTCTGCCGCCTCTTCCATCTGTTCTCGCAGTTCCTTTTCCACCTGACCAAACTTTCCCTCCAATAGGCGGATGGCCTGGTCGATGGCCTGCTGATGCTGGGCCTGGGGGACTTCCTTTTGACAATACCCATCACACAAACCCATGTGGTGATTTAGGCAGGGCCGTTGCTTCCCTTGGTCCCGCGGAAACTTTTTCCCACAGGAGGGCAGTTTTAAAGCACCGCGCAGCGCATCTAGAATGGCCGCCGTATCATGGCGGCCTCCGAAGGGGCCAAAGTACCGCGCCCCATCGTCCGCCATGCGGCTCTGGATGGAGAAGCGGGGATAGGGTTCTTTCACCGACAGACGAATATAGGGGTACCCTTTATCATCCTTGAGCAAGATGTTGTACCGTGGCTTATAGCGCTTGATCAGCGAGTTTTCCAGCACCAAGGCCTCAAACTCCGAGTCGGCCACGATGGTGTCAAAGTGGTCAATCTGGGCCACCATCGCCCGCGTCTTTTCTGTGTGGGCAGCCTGGTCATGAAAGTACTGACTGACCCGGTTTTTCAGGGCCTTTGCTTTCCCCACATAAATGACAGTCCCCTCCTGGTCCATCATGAGGTATACCCCAGGCCGCAGAGGAAGACTAAGGGCCTTTTCTTTCAGCTGCTCGAAGGTCATCGCCTGCCCTCCTTTTGCCGATAGACTAAAAAAAGCGCCGCAGTCGCGGCGCTTTCTTAATTGCATTTATCTGCTCAGTCCGCGAAGTCAGAACTGATAAGCTCTACCAGGGCGTCCACGGCATCCTTTTCGTCGGTGCCATCCGCAATAAGATCAATGACGCTGCCCTTGATAATTCCCAGGGAGAGAACACCCAGCAGACTCTTGGCGTTAACACGCTGTTCATCCTTCTCCACCCAAATAGTGCTCTTGAATTCGTTGGCCTTCTGAATAAAAAAGGTGGCAGGTCTGGCATGGAGCCCCACCTGGTTATTCACCGTTGCCTGCTTAATATACATAATAG
>JAHHRP010000137.1 GCA_020025735.1 Evtepia sp. | reverse complement strand
TTTGACAACCGTTCTTTTTTTTGTTATAATAAATCCTGTACCATGTGAGGAGTGTGCTATGCGACTGAATCTTCGAAAGATCATTCATGTACCCGGTGCCAGCGTCCCGTTTTCTTTCCAACTGGATTTGAGCCAGGAGGAGTTTTTTGGGGAGTATCCCATTTCCCAGCCTGTGACGGTGGAGGGAAGGGTGAAAAATGTAGCAGATGTGTTGATGCTGGAGGGAGAGGCAAAGTCTCTTCTGGATTACACCTGCGACCGATGCATGAGCCGATTCAGCCGAGAGAAAGTCGTTGGTCTGCACTTCCTGCTGGCGGAGACGCTGGAGGGAGAAGACGACGGAGAGATCGTTCTTTTGGACGAGGGCGAGATTGACGTAGGTGAGTTGGCCTACACGGCTTTCATTCTCGATATGGACACAAAACACTTATGCTCAGAAGACTGCAAAGGGCTTTGCCCCGGCTGCGGCGTGAACCTGAATCAGGAGCCTTGCCGGTGCAAGAAGCAGGCCGATCCCAGATGGGCCGCGCTCGAGCAGCTACTTGATAAAAACTGAGTAGTAACCAATCCACTTTGCCCGAAAGGGCATCACCAAGGAGGTGTCTCGAAATGGCGGTTCCGAAGAGTAAAGTCTCGAAGCAGAGACGGGATAAGCGGCGTGCCAACTGGAAGCTGGCAGCTCCCGCAGTCACGACCTGCCCCAAGTGCGGTGCGTTTCGGCTGCCCCACCGGCTGTGCAAGGCCTGCATGACCTATGACGGCAAGGTGTTCGGCCAGGTGCAGCAGGAGAACTAATAGGGGAAAAGAAAGAGGGGGAGATCCCCTCTTCTTTTTTTCTCTTTTTTGCCCTCGGCTGTCACAATAGAAAGTCGGAGAGGAAAGGGAGGGGTTTCTATGTCCCGGACGAAGATCGAGGCAGTCGCCCCCGGGACACCTGCTTACCAGGCGGGCGTCCGACCGGGAGAGATTTTGGCTGCCATCAACGGCCATCCCATCGTTGATGTGCTGGACTATAAATATTATTCCTACGACGCAGAGCTGGAACTGACCCTTCAGGAGGAAGGAGAGGAACGTCTGGTGCGGTTGTCCAAGGACGTGGGGGAGGATTTGGGGCTGACCTTTGCAACCTATCTCATGGACCGGGCCCGCTCCTGTGCCAACAACTGCGTGTTCTGCTTTGTGGACCAGATGCCAAAGGGGATGCGGGATACCTTATACTTTAAAGATGACGACGCCCGCTTGTCCTTCCTGATGGGCAATTATATTACCCTGACAAATCTCAGCCGCCGGGAGTTGCAGCGAATCTGTGATTTGCATATTTCTCCCATCAATATCTCTGTCCATGCCACCGATCCAGAAGTTCGGCGGGTGCTGCTGGGGAATCGGAAGCGGGGAGGGGAATGCCTGAACATTATGAGGGACTTCGCCAAAGCGGGCATTGTGATGAACTGTCAGATCGTTGCTTGTCCGGGCTTGAACGACGGCGAAGTGCTTCGGCAAAGTATGGAGGATTTGGCAGCCCTTTATCCCCAGGTGAAGAGCGTCTCTGTGGTCCCTGTTGGTTTGACCCGGCATCGGGAGGGCCTTTATCCTCTGCGGCCCTATATGCCAAAGGAGGCCCAGGCCGTGGTGGCACAGGTGGAGGCTTTTGGTGAAATCTGTCTGGCGGAGAAGGGAAGCAGGATCTTCTGGTGTTCCGATGAATTCTATCTCCAAGGAGAACTTCCGTTGCCTGCGGACGAGTTTTATGAGGACTATACCCAGCTGGAAAATGGAGTGGGGATGCTCCGGCTGCTGGAGGTGGAACTTCATGGAGCGACATTGGGTGCGCCTCAGAATATCTCGGTGGAACCATTTTCTATTGCTACCGGGGTGGCAGCGGCTCCCTTCCTGCGAGAAATCATTGACAGGGCGGCGGCAAACTGTCATACTAAGCTAGATTACCAACTCTATCCTGTGGTCAATCACTTTTTCGGGGAGACCATTACCGTGGCAGGTTTGCTCACCGGCCAGGACCTGCTGTCTGAGCTTCGAGGAAAGGAACTAGGTACACGGGTTCTTATCGCTCAAAATACCCTCCGTCACGGGGAGACAGTTTTTCTGGATGACATGACCTTGGAAGAACTTTCTCAGGGGCTTGGTGTGCCGGTGATTCCCGTCAGCCAGGATGGATTTGCGCTTTTTGAG
The DNA here is from genome assembly GCA_020025735.1 of Evtepia sp. Classification (GTDB taxonomy): domain Bacteria; phylum Bacillota; class Clostridia; order Oscillospirales; family Oscillospiraceae; genus Evtepia. The sequence goes on along the minus strand of JAHHRP010000137.1, from coordinate 1,592 downwards.
GCTGTTTTCGGGGTCTGAGGAACTCGATGAATATTCTCTTTATCTTTTGAAAAGGAGGCCACTGTCATGGCAAAACCTCTCGTGGCCATTGTGGGCCGGCCCAATGTGGGCAAATCGATGCTGTTTAATAAGCTGGTGGGCCGTCGCCTGTCTATTGTGGAGGACACGCCTGGTGTTACCCGGGACCGTCTGTACGCTGAGTGCGAGTGGCGGGGACGAACCTTTGATATTGTGGACACCGGAGGTATCGAGCCGGGAACCACCACAGAAATCCTGGCCTTTATGCGAAAGCAGGCGGAGATCGCCATTCAGAACGCCACAGTGATCGTCTTTTTGTGCGATATTAAGACGGGCTTGACTGCTTCGGACCAGGATGTGGCCAATATGCTGCTGCGTGCCAGGAAACCAGTGATTCTGGCGGTGAACAAAATGGATCAGGTGGGGATGACCAATCCCGATATTTATGAGTTCTATAATCTGGGTTTGGGGGACCCTATTGCGGTCTCTGCGGTCCACGGACATGGCACAGGGGATTTGTTGGATGCTTGCTTTGACTACTTTCCACCGGAAGAGGAGGAGGAAGAGGACCCAGATGTGATCAAAGTGGCGGTGATTGGGAAACCAAATGTGGGGAAATCTTCTCTCATCAACCGTGTTTTGGGCGAGGAACGTGTGATTGTCTCCGATATGGCGGGAACGACTCGAGATGCGGTGGACAGTTATTTTGAAAACGAAACGGGGAAATTTCTTTTCATTGATACCGCTGGGATGCGGAAGAAAGCCAAGGTCAACGATGCCATTGAAAAATTTTCCGTTCTTCGGGCTGCGATGGCCATTGAACGGGCCGACGTGTGTTTGGTGATGATTGATGCCAATGAGGGGGTCACTGAGCAGGACACAAAAGTGGCCGGCATGGCCCAAGATGCGGGGAAAGCCTGCATCATTGTGGTCAATAAGTGGGATGCAGTGGAAAAAGATGACAAGACCATGGATCGGATGCGGCAGGATATTCGGCGGGATCTGTCCTACATGACGTATGCCCCCATCGTATTCATCTCGGCCCTTACTGGTCAGCGGGTGCCCCGCCTTTTCCAACTGCTCAAATATGTGGACGATCAGGCGGCCATGCGTATCACTACGGGGATGCTCAATAGCTTGCTCGCTGATGCCACAGCTAGGGTCCAGCCCCCAACGGATAAAGGGCGGCGGCTGAAGATCTACTACATGACCCAGGCGGGGATTCGCCCCCCACATTTCATCTGCTTCTGCAATGACGCCAAGTTGTTCCACTTTTCTTATCAGCGTTATCTGGAAAACCAAATTCGCAGCACCTTTGGCCTGGAAGGGACCCCCATCCGGCTGACCATTCGGCAAAAGGGAGACAAGGAGGGTTGACACGATGGGGGAGTTTTGGATTCGGGCAGTGGCAGTGGCGGCCATTGCTTATATCTGCGGCTGCTTTAACGGAGCAGTCATTGTGTCTAAGTATATCTTGCGGGACGATGTGCGTGCCCACGGCAGTGGAAACGCAGGATTAACCAACTTTTACCGGACTTTTGGCGGTCCGCTGACGGTTGTGGTCATCCTGACAG
>JAHHRP010000136.1 GCA_020025735.1 Evtepia sp. | reverse complement strand
ATGACCGTACTGGCCCTTACCGCCGGACTGACGAGCATACTTGGTATCCTGCTCCACAGTTTTCTTGACGGTTTCCTTGTAGGCCACCTGAGGCGCACCCACGTTGGCCTCTACCTTGTACTCACGCAGCAAACGGTCCACGATAATCTCCAAGTGGAGTTCGCCCATGCCTGCGATGATCGTCTGTCCTGTCTCCTCGTCGGTGTAGGTCTTAAAGGTGGGGTCCTCTTCTGCCAGCTTCATGAGGGCAATGCCCATCTTCTCCTGGCCAGCCTTGGTCTTAGGCTCAATGGCAACCCGGATGACCGGCTCGGGGAATTCCATAGACTCCAGAATAATGGGGGCCTTCTCGTCGCACAGGGTGTCACCGGTGGTGGAATTCTTCAGGCCCACTACAGCGGCAATGTCGCCGGAGTAGACCGTTTCAATATCCTCTCGGTGGTTGGCGTGCATTTGCAGGATACGACCGATCCGCTCTCTCTGCTTCTTGGTAGAGTTGAGCACGGAGGTACCGGTGTTCAGCGCACCGGAATAAACACGGATAAAGGACAGCCGGCCCACATAGGGATCAGCGGCGATCTTAAAGGCCAGAGCGGAGAAGGGAGCCTTGTCATCAGCAGGACGCTCATCCTCATCTCCCGTGTCGGGATCTACGCCCTTGATGGCGGGAATATCCAAGGGAGAGGGCATGAAGTCCACGATGGCATCCAGCAGCTTCTGGACCCCCTTATTGCGGTAAGAGGTACCACATGTGACAGGCACCAACAGGTTCTCAATGGTGCCCTTCCGCACGGCAGCCCGAATCATTTCGGCGGGAATTGGCTCGTCCTCCAGGGCCAGCATCATCAGTTCCTCGTCCAAATCGGCGCAGGCATCAATGAGTTTGGTCCGGTATTCTTGGGCCAGCTCCATCATATCCTCAGGAATTTCCTCAACCCGCATATCCTTGCCTTCGGCATCATAATACACATCGGCTTTCATCTCCACAAGGTCAACAATCCCTGTGAAGTTCTCTTCGCTGCCGATGGGCAGCTGAATGGGAACTGCGTTGCACTTGAGGCGGTCCTGAATCATGTTCAGAACATTGTAGAAGTCCGCACCCATAATGTCCATCTTATTGACATAGATCATACGGGGGACTTTGTAGTGGTCGGCCTGGCGCCACACAGTCTCAGACTGGGGTTCCACACCGCCCTTGGCGCACATGACGGTCACAGAACCGTCCAGCACGCGCAGAGAGCGCTCCACTTCCACGGTGAAATCCACGTGGCCCGGGGTGTCGATAATGTTGATCCGGGTCTGGGGGAACTGACCGGCAGTCCCAGTCCAGTAGCAGGTGGTAGCAGCAGAGGTAATGGTAATGCCGCGCTCCTGCTCCTGGGCCATCCAGTCCATGGTGGCAGTGCCGTCATGGGTCTCACCGATCTTATAGTTGACGCCGGTGTAGTAGAGGATTCGCTCAGTAGTGGTGGTTTTACCAGCATCAATGTGAGCCATGATGCCGATGTTTCTGGTATTTTCCAGGGTGACTTTACGTGCCATTCTTCTATTTCCTCCAGATTACCAGCGGAAGTGTGCGAATGCCTTGTTGGACTCGGCCATCTTGTGAACCTCTTCACGCTTCTTCACCGCACTGCCGAGGTTATTGGCAGCATCCATCAGTTCAGCTGCCAGGCGTTCCTTCATGGTACGCTCGCTGCGCTTGCGGGCATACGTGGTCAGCCAGCGCAGACCCAGTGTCTGGCGGCGTTCGGGGCGCACTTCCATGGGCACCTGATAGGTAGCACCGCCCACACGACGGGCTTTGACCTCCAGGGACGGCATAATGTTCTCCATGGCGGCAGTAAAGACCTCCAGGGGGTCCTTGTCAGCCTTTTCCTTGACAATATCAAAGGCACCATAGACTACCTTTTGTGCTACGCCCTTCTTGCCGTCCAGCATAATGCTGTTAATCAGCTTAGTTACCAGTACGGAACGGTACATAGGATCGGGCAACACTTCCCGCTTGGGTACGTTTCCTCTTCTGGGCACTTTGCTTCCCTCCTTCATAAAGAATGATTTCATAGGTACTCGAAAGGCATTGCCTTCCGTTTGGGATGGGGCATCCTCATCCCGTGCCTGCCTTGAGAGCTTTCCCAAACCCTGTACATCGTACTGGATTTCTATTGGTAAGCGACTCGCGGCAAAGCCTTTGCTTTACGCTGAGCGCAAAATTGCAATTAAAATTCAGTGCTGGAACCAGATTACTTCTTGCCAGCCTTAGGCCGCTTGGCACCATACTTGGAGCGAGCCTGCATCCGGCCGTTAACACCCTGGGTATCCAGGCTGCCGCGGATGATGTGGTAACGCACACCAGGCAGGTCCTTAACACGGCCGCCGCGGATCATAACCACAGAGTGCTCCTGAAGGTTGTGACCCACACCGGGGATGTAAGCGGTAACCTCGTAGCCATTGGTCAAACGCACACGGGCAATCTTCCGCAGAGCGGAGTTCGGCTTCTTCGGGGTGGAAGTACGCACGGCAGTGCACACACCTCTCTTCTGAGGGGAAGGCAGGTCGGTCTCCTTGTTCTTCAAGGTGTTCAGACCCTTCTGCATAGCGGGAGAGTTGGACTTATAGGTAGCCTGTTCTCTGCCCTTGCGAACCAACTGATTAAACGTAGGCATATGGTTCCTCCTTCCTTGAAAAATGCAATCAATAGATTTATATTCTAACCGTTTGTGTCCAAACACATACGGCGAATACCGAAAAATACCGGGGTCATTCCACGATGGCCGCCACAGCGCTTCCCACGGCGATGCCGCAGGCAACACCCAAGGCAGACATGGTATCCACGGCCTCGGTCGCAACCCCTTGTTCCCGACAAAGGATCTCAATGGGTTCTGTTACCCGGGGATCGGCATTCTGGGCCAGAAAGACCAAACGGGCAGTACCATTTTTCAAGGCGCGGGTAACCTGCTTGGCCCCTGTCACCTTCTTGGCAGCCTTCAGATCTGTCAGCATATCCTGCCTCTCCCCTTTCCAGGCCAGCTACGCTGACCTCACTCTTCTGCTTGCTCAAATTCTTTTGGTTGACAAACAGTTCATCGCAATCTCGGATTTTAGCACATTTTTCTCTTCTCGTCAAGTAGTGACTCTGTGAGAACAAAACAACCGCAGCGCTGCCATCTTTTCACTTTTTCACATATCGAGGCTCTTCTTTTGGTCAATACCCTTTTCTGCTTCCTATTTTTTGTCATGCTGTGTGTCCCATATCCCCTCACCTGAAAAGAAACTCCCGAAACGTCCACAGAAGCAATCCGATAAGCTGTAATCCAAGGAGCATCGGCATCCCAATACGGAATGACCAATGACGGGTCTTGTGTCGGAAAAAGCGCATACCAAGAAGCGCTCCAACGCTGCCCCCTGCCGCAGCAGAAAGAAACAGCACCTTTTCTGGAATACGCCACTGGTTCCCTTTCGCCCGTTCTTTGTCCAGGCCCATGAGGACAAATGCCGCCACATTCCACAGCAGCACCCATAAAAGGATCCAGGATCTCATTCTTCCGCTCCTTTCTCTCTGCCCACTTCTCCGGCGATTTCTCGAGCCGTGCGGGTCTGGCGGGACGCATAGCCGATGACATCGGCTCCATATTTATCCCGCAGCTGATCCATGGCTCGCTCCAACTTCTCCTGTTTTTCCCGACGGTACGCCGCCTGTGGCATGAAAAGATCCATCTGCTCCCCTGCCTCGTCCTCGGGCACCAACCCTGCCACGGTGATGGTCAAGGCCCGCAAAGGTGCTGACCAATTCCAGACCCCCTCAATCAGGTCCATTGCACACTGGCCGATCACCCGGGAAATGTTGGTGGGGGATGACACAGCTTTTTGTCGGCCAATCGTCTTGAAGGTTGGACTCCGCAAAGACACCTGAACCGTAGTCCCTTTGAAC
>JAHHRP010000135.1 GCA_020025735.1 Evtepia sp. | reverse complement strand
AGAAAGAGAAGAAATCCTTTGCTGCTGTGCTGAAGGAAATCTGGCTGGCACCCACTGCAGAGCTGGCCAGAAAGCGGGCTTATGATGTGATGGACACCTATGGTAAACGCTTCCCAAAGGCGGTTCAGTGTCTTGAAAACGGCTTGGAGGATTCTCTGGCTTTCTACGCATTTCCAAAACTGGATGCCCGGAAGATCTCATCCTCCAACATGATCGAGCGTCTGAACCGTGAGATCCGCAGGCGCACCAGCGTGGTAGGAATCTTCCCCAACGAGTCATCCTATGTCCGCCTGGTGACAGCCTATCTGATGGAGTATGCCGCGGACTGGTCTGTCTCCAGAGCCTATCTCAGCCAGGAATCTATTGGGGCAACGCTGCACATCGCAGCTTAATCTCATTTTTCAGGAACCCTTTTTGCGAACTTCCCTTGACATGGTCAAATAGACAACTGTATGAAGAGATGGAAAAGTGCGAGAGATCCATCATTGAGAAAACGACCGTTTCCCATAACGGAAAGCAGTCGTTTTCTTTTGTCCTGAATGAATTTGACTGTATATAAACCAAAGCTCCTCTTACAATATACCCATCACAGTTCTTTCAGGTTTGTCAAATGCGCTCTCGCAGCTCTGTCCAGCTGGTGGCAGTCTCAAGCTCCACACCTGCGTTCAGGGCCTTGAAATGTTCCTTGCCGCAGTGGATTTTCAGCTGCTCACTGGTTTTCAGGTGCATAAAGCTGGTATCTCCCTTGGTTTCCAGGACGAAGTACAGCTTTTCCTCACCGTTCTTATTGAGATACACGGCCCAGTCAGGGTTATACGTGCCAATGGGGGTTTCAATTTTGAAGCGGCTGGGAATCTTAAAGAACATCTTCACATCCGGGTCGTTGTCCAGGGCCACGGCCACCGGCTTTTCCACGGTGGAGCTGTCATAAACCACATAGTCATAGACGCTGTGCTCCACCTTCACGGCGTTCCGGTCCAGATTGGCGATCAGCTCGGCGGTGTCGAAGATCTCCTGCACATAGTATTCCTGCCCATCCAGCTTCACATAGCGGATGCCGTCGATAGCCAAGGCATGGCGGTGATTGCGAATCAGGTCCACGGCCTGCTCCAGAAACGCCTCCGGATTGTTGAGGAAGTCGCCGCACCGGCCGCTCTCCACCAAAATCCGATTGACGGTGGCTGGAGTCAGCAGCGTTTCATCGCTGATGGCGGTGATGATATCCGGCAGGGCCTGATAGTCGTTGGCAATGTCCATCGTCCGCATTTCCCGTTCCATGTGGCTGATACCGGACTGCTGGATATGGATGTCGGCAGTCTGGGACACCAGACGGGTTTTGGGGATATGGGGCATTTCCTGGAGAGCGTTTACGCAGTTTTTCACCAGCTGCTCCGTGTCGATGCTTACCCGATAAGCAGTTTTCTGCTTGATCTTGCTCCACAGCTCCAGGAACTCCGGGGAGAGCATGACCTGTTTGTTGAGCCGTACCACCACATCACGGGAGGCATCCCGCACTGGGGGCTTCCGGTCAGCATTGGCGATAATCTGCTCAAAACGCTCTCTGGCAGCTTCATATTTTTTCGGCAGGTCAAGCGTTCCGTTCTTCAAAGCGTTCTTCATGGTATCCTTGACCTTGCCGGTGCTGGTGATATACCCCTTCTGCTCAAAATGCTCCAGCAGCTCCGTAGCTTCCTCGTGGGTGACGGTGTGTTCCTCTACGGTAGTGATTGTACTGGTGATTCCAATAATTGCATCCGCTGCCTGTTCTGCGGTCGCACCGTTTTTAATTTGGCGCATGACTTCTGTTACAGGGCTGGGCGGTTCGGTGATTTTCCCTGATTCCAGTTCCGCTGTGATTTTTTCTTCCGCTGCCGTCATTTCGGGGTCGGCCATCCATTTGTCAATGGAGCCGTCCTCCATCCAGGTTTTTACCAACTCGTGGGCTTCTTCTCTGTCAATCGTATGCTCACGAGTAACTTCTTCCTGATAGGTCATCCCAGCAAACAAACTGAGCTGAAGCACACCAAACTTGACGCCGGTTTCGTCCTCAATCTCTTTCTGAAGGGTGGAAGCAAACTCGGAAAAGCTCTCGTTGGCCATGACGTGAAGGACATTGATGTTCTTGTCCTCGATGCGTTCACCGTCCTGGTTCACGCACAGCCGCAGGCCACGGCCTACCTTCTGGCGGCAGGTAAAGGTGGACTTCTGCTCGATCAGAGTGCAGACCTGGAATACGTTGGGGTTGTCCCAGCCCTCCCGCAGCGCCGAGTGGGAGAAGATGAACCGCAGCGGACAGTCAAAGCTGAGAAGCCACTCCTTGTCCCGCATGATGGTGTTGTAGGTGTCATCGTCGGCCTGGGTGTCGCCCCTGGTGTCCTTCAGGCGGCCCTTCTTGTCCTGGGAGAAATAGCCGTTATGTACCTTGCTCACATCCGAGGTAAACCGCTGCTGAAGGGCAGCATATTTTGTCTTGTCCATCAGCTCCTGATAGCACTCCTCAAACATGGCGGCGTAGATACCGGGGGTGCCGTCCTCGTGGCGGTACTTGTCCACCTTGTCAATGAAGAACAGGGACAGCACCTTGATGCCCTTCTCCAGATACCGCAGCTCTTTGTCCAGGTGCGTCTCGATGGTACGCCGGATTTGTGCCTTCTTGACCATGTTCTCGTCTACGTCACCAATGGCCTTGCCCAGCTTGACCTCCTGGGTGTTGCCAAACTCGATATGCTCAAAATCGGGGGTGCAGTCAATCCCAACAACGGTGTAGCCCTCGTACAGCTCCCGCTGTCCGGACAACAGGAATAGATCATCTCCCGGCTTGACGGTGACGGCCTTTCGGGTCACAGCTCCGGTCTTGCCCTTCACATCCAGTTCCACTCTGGCCTTGAAGCCCTTGTCGTTGCTGACAGAAAGCAGCCGCACATAGGCTTGATTGAAGCCGCCGACAATCTGATTGGAGGACACGGCGATCTGCTTTACCAGCCCCATTTCGTAAGCGTCCACCGGGGTCAGGCGATAGAGCAGATTGATTTTTTCTCGGTGGGTGGCGGAGTACCGCAGCACACACAGAGGGTTCAGCGTAGCAATGGCTTCCTTGGCCTTGGGTGTATTGTCCACGCTCTGTGGTTCGTCAATGATGACGATGGGATGGGTATTCCGGATGAAGCCCATAGCCGTCTCGCCGCCCAGCCGATCCTGGGCCTGATTAATGATATTTTCTGCCTTCTTGAAGGCGTCGATGTTAATAATCATCACTTCGATGTTGGAGCTGGTGGCGAACTGCCGCACATCGGACAGCTTGGCGGAGTTGTAGATGAAGTACCGGTATGGCACATTGTCATATTGCAAGGCAAAATGCTCACGGGTGATCTCAAAGGATTTGTAGACGCCCTCCCGGATGGCCACCGACGGCACCACGATGACGAACTTGGTAAAGCCGTACTTGCGGTTCAGCTCAAAGATGGTCTTGGTGTAAACATAGGTCTTGCCGGTGCCGGTCTCCATCTCGATGCAGAACTGACAGCGTGCCGCTGTACCCAATGCACCTTCGGCGGTGGCCTCCAAATCGGTGAGCGGTAAGCCGTTCCGCTTCTGGACGGTGTGCATATTGGCGGCCAATGTCTCCTGGTCGATATAGAGGGCGTTGCCCTGGCCCATTTCCGGGAGCAGAGAGGTCTGCCGCTCATCCACCACAGAGAAGGTGCTTTGGGTCTTCTCCTGGCCGGTGAACAAATCCACTACGGCGTTGACCGCCTGGGTTTGAAAGTCCTGGGTTTTGAATTTAAGTTTCATTTATGTTCACCTTGCAAACGTCTTTTGGCCATTTTATATGCACGTTGGTCTGCACATATTTTATATGGCTCATTTAATACGATTCGTCTTCCTGTGGGAATATATAATGTGTTGCCCCATTTTTCTTGAAATGCCAAGTGATTTGTAAAATCAAATGAGAAATATTCATCTTTTTCATAGCATCTAATAATATAC
>JAHHRP010000134.1 GCA_020025735.1 Evtepia sp. | reverse complement strand
GAGAGAAAGAAAAAAACGAAGAGAAACAGAATAATTCTAAGAGAATCACTCAAAGAAAAGGATAAATCATTTCCAAAAAGTACACTTTTTTGAAATTGTTGTTTTGCCAAGAAATATTTTCTTCTATTTACTTATTCGGCTCTTTTCTGAAAAAAATAAGCCTATTTTGAAAAAAAATTAAACGCTGCGGATTTTTTAAAAAAGTGTACTTTTTCAAAAATTATTACTGGGAATCTTCCGTTCTTATGTGAAAGGAGTTTGCCATGCTTTCGTTACAGATGAAGTCAGGAGAATATCTCACCATTGGGGAAAACATCGTGGTCCAAGTCTTTCAAGATAGCGGATCCTATGTCCGCGTTTCGGTAAAAGCGCCCCGTGAGATTCCTGTTCTTCGAGGCAAGGTACGAGAGTTATCGGGAAAGCAGCGGCCAGAAGGACTGTTGGATTGCCCACCCAAAAAGAACCCTTCCACACAATATCATGATGCACGGCAACTGGAAAAATTGGCCCAGCGGACGGATGCCCGCCGACGGGCATCCCAAGAGTGGTCTGATGCAGTAAAACAAATGCAGAGCATTTTATGTGATTTAAAGGAGCAGCCAGGGCTGAATGCGTTACGCGCTCAAGTGAGACGGTTAGAAAACAGTGAACTTTTGTCAGATCAGGAGGCTTTGTAATGAAGGAGGAGAAGATCATTCGCAACACCACGATCAAGGTCCGCCTTTATCCCACGCCTGAGCAGGCAGCTTTGTTTGAAAAGACGTTTGGCTGCTGCCGCTATCTGTGGAATCAGATGTTGGCCGATGAGGAGAAGTTCTACGTTGAGACCGATGTACATTTTCTTCCAACCCCAGCGAAGTACAAGAAAGCGGCACCTTTCTTAAAAGAGGTAGACAGTGGTGCGTTGGCTACAGTGCATCAAAATCTCCGCAAAGCGTTTCAACATTTCTTTAAAAATCCTCAGGCATATCGCCACCCTGTATATAAGAAAAAGAAAGAGGGCCGCGATGCCTATACCGTCTATTGCCAGTACTATCCCTCTGGAAAAGGGTCTAACATCTCCTTGACGAAGGTTGGTATCCGCCTGCCTAAGGCTGGTGAAGTGAAAGCCAAGCTTTACCGTAAGCCGCTGCACTGGTGGAAGTTAAAGACCGCTACGGTGAGTAGAACGCCTACCGGCAAGTATTTCTGTTCTCTGATGTTTGCCTGTCCGGTCAAGGCCCCAAAACCGATCCTGCCCACGATAGAAAATACCCTGGGTCTGAACTACTCGCTGTCCCATTTCTATGTAGATAGTGAGGGTCAAAAGGCAGATCCACCACATTGGCGCAAGGCCTCAGCAGATAAATTGGCCCGGATACAGCGCCGTCTGAGTCGGATGCAAAAGGGATCTAAGAACTATCAGGAGCAGCTGAATAAGCTCCAGCGCCTCCATGAACACATAGCCAATCAGCGTAAGGATTTCGCGCACAAGGAAAGCCGACGGCTTGCCGATGCCTGGGATGCGGTATGTGTTAAGGACACTGATTTGGCTGCCATGTCCCGCAGCATCCAACTGGGAAATGTATTGGATGCCGGATACGGTCTTTTCCGTCTGTTTTTACAGTACAAGTTAGCTTGGCAGGGGAAGGCATACATCGTGGTAGAAAAATATTTTCCCTCAGCCAAGACCTGTCACCACTGCGGCACAGTGTATGACGATCTACCCGTCGATGCCCGCCAATGGACGTGTCCTTCCTGTGGTACAGTGCTGGATCGTGCCAGAAATGGTGCGGAAAACCTTCGGGATCAAGGGTTGGCAGAATTTTATCATATTCAGGGGGTAGCCTAACCTCCTTTTTCCCCCGCTATTCCGGCCGGGACACCGGTGAATGCCCATGCCCTTCTGTGGGTGGAGCGTTGTTTGGATGGGAGGACAGTTCCTCCTACCCGAACAGCGTCTCCACCGCAGAAGCAGTGGGAAGAAAAGACAGCAACCCCCTGCAACAGCAGCGGCGCGCTTGAAGCCTGAGTTGAGGCAGTCCCCGAGGATCCAGCAAACAAGACGCCACCTCTTTGGCAGTCCCCGCGTATTCAGCAAACAGCCCCAAAGGGGCAAACAATCTTCTTTGTTTTCACCTGGCCGACGGGCCAGTTGAAATAATCATTCCTGCGCCAAGTAATTTCGGACCATCCTGGCCAGATGCCGAGAGCAGCAGGCGCACCACGATCTGTGCTGGGGTTTAAGGATATCCCCGTCACACAAAACAGAACAGATATAGGAGGAAAACTCATGCGCATCCAACACAATATTATGGCGATGAACTCTTATCGCAACTATACTGGCAACACTTCTGCTTTGGCAAAGAACCTGGAAAAACTGTCTTCTGGCTACAAGATCAATCGCGCTGGCGATGATGCTGCTGGCTTGGCAATCTCTGAAAAGATGCGTGCCCAGATCACCGGTCTGGAAGTCGCACAGAAGAACGCCAAGGATGGTATCTCCCTGGTGCAGACTGCTGAGGGCGCTCTGACTGAGGTCCATGACATGCTCAACCGTATGGTGGAGCTGGCAGATCAGTCTGCTAACGGCACCTATGACAATGGTACCGACCGTACCCAGCTGCAGAAGGAAGTGGATCAGCTCCGCGGCGAGATTGACCGTATCGCAGATGCAGCCAATTTCAATGGCATTAAGCTGCTAGACGGTTCCCGTGCTGGTGCAACCGCAGCCTTCTCCGGGAATGATGGACAGGCTGCTGCTAAGTTTGAAGTTACCGTAACTGCTAAAAACGGCAAGGAGCTTCAGGGCGGCAGCATCCAGATCGGCAATAAGACAATTCAGATCAAGGCAAGCACGAAGAATGTCAGCGTATCTGCTTCTGAGGCAAAATTCCAAGATGGCGTTCTCTATGTGGGAGACAAGTGCAAAGTTTCTGCGGCCTTGGCAAAAATTAAGGGTGAGTTCACGGCTGATAACCTGAAGTTTAAAGATACCTCTGGGAATGATGTGAAAGTTAAGGTCAGTGTGGCTAATAATAAGATCTCCATTACAGCAACCAACGCGAAAAAGGTCATCGATGTTTCCAGCATTCCAACCTTCAGCGTAAATAGTGGGCTTCAGCTTCAGATTGGAGACACCAGCAACTCCTTCAACCAGATGAAAATTGGAATCAATGATATTCACACGGCGGCTTTGTTCTTAACAGATGCCACTGTGAATATCACGGATCAGGAGAAAGCATCAAAAGCTGTCGATTACATTCGCAATGCCATCAACATGGTTTCTAACGTCCGTGGTGGCTTGGGTGCTACCCAGAACCGTCTGGACCACACCATCAACAATCTGTCTGTCATGACAGAGAACATCCAGGACGCTGAGGCTGCTATCCGCGACACTGATGTGGCCAAGGAAATGATGTCTTACACCAAGAACAACATCCTAATCCAATCTGCACAGGCCATGCTTGCCCAGGCAAACCAGGTACCTCAGGGTGTTCTCCAGCTGCTTCAGTAATTCAATCGTTTACCAAATCTTGGTTGATCCAGGAAACTTTGTGGGGCTGGGCCATCTGGCCTGGCCCCACTTTTTTAGAAGCACTTAGGAACACATGGAGGAATGACAGCCATGAAGACGATAGAATTGGGCAGAAAATTGGCAGAATACAATCAGGTTGAAGATGCTCAAAAGGCGTATCGTATCGCGATCAGCGAGGGAGGACTCTCTCCAGAAGAAGAACTGGAGGCAGCGGTCTATCTGTTCCATTCAAAGGATGACTATAAAATCCCCTATACAACATTTATCTCCTTATTTAATCGAGGATATTTTCAGGCAGAACTCCTGGATCTTATGAGCCAGGCGTTTTACTTTCCCAATTTGCAAACAATGCAGCGGCGCTATCAAGAAAATTGCCGCTTGCTTCAAAAATACCCCTATCTTTTTCGGAAAGACTTTCTCCCATTTGAGGAACTGCCACTCTGGTTCTTTCCTTTTGATGAACGTGGATATATTCCCTACGACGTAGAAAATCCCCATTTCGGCGCATTTGTTG
>JAHHRP010000133.1 GCA_020025735.1 Evtepia sp. | reverse complement strand
AAAGAGATCGGTAAGGTGGACTTGCTCACCAGTGAACAGGAAGTAGCTCTGGCACAGACCATGGTCACCGGTCAGGAGACCAAACACCAGTTGGAGGAGTTAGAGGCAGAAGGGGTGGAACTGGACGCTGAGGCGAAGCGAGAGATGGACAAACTCATTAAGGCGGGGGACCGGGCCAAACAGAATTTGGCGGAGGCCAATCTGCGTCTGGTGGTGTCCATTGCCAAACGCTATGTGGGTCGAGGGATGCTTTTCCTGGACTTAATCCAGGAAGGAAACTTGGGGCTGATTAAGGCCGTTGAGAAGTTTGATTATACCAAGGGATATAAGTTCTCTACCTATGCTACATGGTGGATTCGCCAAGCCATCACCAGAGCCATTGCGGATCAGGCTCGTACCATCCGGATTCCGGTTCACATGGTAGAAACCATCAATAAGGTCATTCGTGTCTCACGGCAGCTGCTTCAGGAACTGGGGCATGATCCCACCCCTGAAGAGATCTCTGAGGAGATGAGTATGCCTGTGGATAAGGTTCGGGAGATTCTAAAAATCGCCCAGGAGCCTGTCAGTTTGGAGACCCCTATCGGCGAAGAGGAAGACTCTCATCTAGGTGACTTTATTCCCGATGAGGATGCCTCGGAGCCTTCAGAAGCTGCTTCCTTCACGCTTCTCAAAGAGCAGTTGGTGGATGTGCTGTCTACCCTTACGCCCAGAGAGGAAAAAGTGCTTAAACTTCGCTTTGGTATTGAGGATGGCCGCACTCGGACCTTGGAAGAGGTAGGGAAGGAATTCAATGTTACCCGAGAGCGTATCCGCCAGATTGAGGCGAAGGCGTTGCGGAAACTCCGCCACCCCAGCCGCTCTAAGAAGCTGAAAGATTTCCTGAACTGAGGGTATATAAGTAAGCTCCCACGCCGGACAAAATGACTGGCGTGGGAGCTTGTTGCTTCTGAAGTTCTTCTCAGTTGACCAGAGCAGAGAAGGTTCCAATTTTAAGAGTAGATAATTTAGACAGTTCTAATGGGGTAAAGGACGTTGCCTTTACACAGAGGTTGGTGCCGTCCCCTGTAATTCCAGAGCATTGGAAGCCGGGAACCGGTTTTCCATTCAGGTCTAACAGGACCACTTCTTGGGCGAGTGTGTCCATATCAAGTGACTGCTGACTGTGCAGAGCAGCGGACATCCCAAAAGAAGAGAGGACAGCAGTGCCAGCCTCGGCACCTGACTGGTCTATCAGGCTCAGGTGACGGGTATCTCCTTGGGTTTGGATGGTCCAGTGGAAAAGATGGGGGGCGCCGCCAGCCAACTCGTTCTTAAGGAGAAGGGTGACATCCTTGCCTGGTGTCAGAGTTTCGTCCTGATAGGAAATGTTCAAGAGATAGGTGACAGTGTTTTCTTTGGGAGGCAAGGTTTGGATGTTGACGTCACTGTTCTCTGGCATAGAAGGCAGGTTCTCAGGATCGCGAAAGGTCCCCTCCAGCAGCACAGCAGAGATTTCTGCCTCGTTCTGGGGTGCGTTCCCAGGTGTTGTCATTTCAACCACAGCATACAGTGTTAGGGGATCCCCCAACACCTTGGTCAGCTTGGCCTGAACACCGTTGTTTTCGCTGGTCAGATTCAGTTCCTGGGTAGCAGAGGCCAAGGTTTCCTGGGATAGTTGGCTCAAATCCAGGTAACTGGCTAGAGGATCGTTGGGATCGAGATGAATGTCTGCTTCATCTCCACCGTTAGTGGGCATGGGAACGGCAGAGGTTTTGTCTTCCTTGCTGCCACAGGCGGCCAACGTCAGGACAACAAGCAGCAGGAGGATCACAGCAAGGGTACGTTTCATAAGGGACTCCTTTCTTGCGGCTGGTCGCCGGGTATTTTTCTCCTTCCATTCCAAGGAAGAGGGGAGAACAGCCCCACGCGGCGCAGGATGTTAGAAAATAAAATGTTCCTGCTCTCTATTGTAGGCTACATTACAGAGAGAGTCAACAAAAGAGTTTCCCGATGGTTTTCCATGAAAAACCATTGGGACAGGAGAGGACTTCTGTGGGATTCGCCCCTTGCATTTTTTCAGACATTGCGGTAAGATATGGCAGCCTTTCAGACCCCACATAGTCCGAACAGAAGATAGGAGAGAGGAGGCCTTCCATGACGAGACAAGAACAGGAAATTTTGGTGGAATATACCCTGAACATCGGCAGACAGATGATGGAGTGTGGTGCCGAGGCTTGGCGGGCAGAAAACACCATGGCGCGGATTTTCCGTGCCTATGATCTGGAAGTGTTGGATGCGCATGTCATGGCTACGCAGGCGGCGGTAACGGTCAAAAACGCCGAGGGGGAACATTATACCAGCACCTGTATGATCCTGCCGAACAAAACAGGAACAGACTTGGAGCGGCTGGAAATGCTCAATGCGGCAGCTCGGTATATTTGCCAAGCGCCACCTTCTGTGGATCAACTTCCCTTGCCTATGGGGCGTACCGGGGTTCGGTGGTCTTGGCGGGAACTGCTGGGATTCATGACAGCAGCCGGGGCATTCGCCGTTTTTTTCGGAGGATGCTTCTTGGATGGCCTAGCATCGGGCGTGATCGGGGGATTGATTTACCTCATGGAGCAAGTCCGCCGGGTGCATCATCAGAATCGAGTTATCTATACTACGGTGGCGAGTTTTGTCTCTGCTCTGCTGGCATTGGGGTGCGCGGGAATCGGTTTTGGTGTCCACTTAGACCGCATTATGATTGGGGATATTATGCTTTTTATCCCAGGGCTGACCATCGTCAACGGTGTACGAGAGCTTTTCTATGCAGATATCCTGACGGGGGTCTATCGGCTTATTGAGGCACTACTCATTGCTGGTGCGATTGCAGCAGGGTATGCTGCGGCACTGATGATTGGAGGGAGATTTGTATGAGACAGGCAATATTCCAGGTTTTGAGTGGCGGCCTTGGCACTTTTGCATTTGCACTGTTCTTTCATGTGCGTCCCCATCATCTTCTGGTGGCCACTTTGGGCGGTGCCTTGTCATGGGCATTGTATTTGCTGATGATGGCCCAGACCGGCAATGTTTTTTTTAGCGCATTGGTAGCTGCGCTGGGGATTTGTCTCTGGGCAGAGACATTTGCCCGCATACGAAAAGCACCAGCCACTATTTTTTTGATTCCTGGCATCATTCCCCTCCTTCCTGGTGGGAGCCTCTATTATACCATGAGTGCTCTCATTGCTGAAGACATGAGCAGGATGATCCAAAAAGGGAAGGAGACGGGACTGGTGTCCTTGGGCATCGTAGTGGGGATTCTTATTGCCTCAGAGATTGTGCGAGTGGTTCTATGGGTGCATTTTCATCGGGATAAGTTTGTTCGCAAACGGACAATTCCGCCGAAAATACAGTGAGAAGAACTGGTATTATAAAAAAATCCCCTTTTGGGGCTGTAAAATAGGTCCAATCGCGGTATAATAGTAGCAAACCAAGGGGGGGTTCCCCGGCGGCGCAAAAACACATAGTGAGGTGCTGTCAATATGTTAGAGCAAGTTCGGAAAGAAGCGCGGCAGGCTGCCCAGCAGATCTGTCAAACTGCAAAGCTACAAAAAGGGCAGATTCTGGTGGTAGGTTGTTCTACCAGCGAGGTCACTGGTCATAAGGTAGGCAGCTATTCCAGTCCTGAGATCGGGCAGGCCATTTATGAGGGGATTCAAGAGGTTTTGAAGCCGCAAGGGATCTGGTTGGCTGCCCAGTGCTGTGAGCATTTAAACCGGGCAATTATCATTGAGGCCGAGGCTGCGGGTGAGGCAGAGATCTGCAACGTGGTTCCTCAGCCTAAAGCAGGTGGGTCCTTTGCGACTGCTGCCTATCATGGCTTCCAACATCCTGTTGCCTTGGAAGAGATTCGGGCAGATGCTGGCTTAGATATCGGCGGGACGCTGATCGGTATGCACTTAAAGCGTGTGGCAGTACCTGTCCGGCTAGAACAAAAACAAATTGGAGACGCGATTCTCCTGGCTGCTCGTGTCCGTCCTAAGTTTATTGGAGGAGAGCGGGCAGGATACGATATGGCCCTAAAGTAACGTGAAATAAATATCTAATGTTTGATTGCCCTCCGGCCTTTGGCTGGAGGGCGGTTTCGTATGAAGAATATGGT
>JAHHRP010000132.1 GCA_020025735.1 Evtepia sp. | reverse complement strand
GCCCCGGCGCTCGGGTTCCTCCGGCCGTCTTCTTCGGGTATCTCGTTGCATATACTGCCTCCTCACAGCAGGGGGATCTGCCCTGCAGATTCACTTAATCAATGGGCTGGATCATTGGCCAAACCTGTCCTTCCTCGGTCAGCACGATCCGCACCCAGACATCCAGAGGCTCCCGGGGGAGGTTGACCTGGAAAAAATCCTCCCGGCACAGGCCCACGGTAACGCCCTCATAGTCTTCCAGATAGCGGTCATAATAACCGCCTCCCTGCCCCAAACGGCTGCCCTGGCTGTCAAAACATAGACCGGGCACCAGAACCAGATCAATCTCGTCCCGGGCCACCACTGGGCAGGCGTCTTTGGGGGCGGGAATATCGTAGCGGTCGGGTGCTAGATCATCCAGGC
This sequence comes from Evtepia sp., assembly GCA_020025735.1. Lineage (GTDB taxonomy): Bacteria > Bacillota > Clostridia > Oscillospirales > Oscillospiraceae > Evtepia. The sequence goes on along the minus strand of JAHHRP010000132.1, from coordinate 3,743 downwards.
TGGCAATGGCCTGCGCCTGCATCTGATGTTCAGGCAGGCACTTAGGCAGACAGACCCTCTTCCCGTTCTCCAGCAAGGTCTGAATCAGTCCCTTTGTGTCCACCTCCAGGCCCACGCCATAGTAGAGCAGCACGGTATTAGCCTGGGCCAGCTTGGGATGCTCCAAAAATCGCTGGACCAGCTCTCGGTCAGACCAGTCCTTTTCCTGCGGACTCATCTCCCCCAGGATCTCTCGAAACTGCTGGCGGAGAATCTTTTTTACCTCGGAAACTTCTCTTCCCATGTCTTTTCTTTACTCCTTTGTTTCCAGCAGGGGCAGGATCGCCTGCCAGATCTCCTGATGGATCTCCTCGATCCCCCGAATCTCCTCAGCTTCATTCAGGCAGGACACCCGCTGCCAGCCGTACAATGCCGCAGCCTCCAAAGCGGTCTGCCGGCACAAGGCCAGGTAACTGCCATCCGTCTCGTGGATATCTGCCTGCGTATGGGTGGCTGCCTCCCGATGCCGAAGCATCTCTATGGCTCGGTCCGTAGGCATATCCAGATAGAGGACCAGATCAGGCTGGGGCAGACCCAGGCGGCAATACTCAAAGTCAAAGAGCCACTGAAAAAATGCTGGGCGCTGTTCGGACGGGACTTTGCTGGCCTGGTGTACGGCATTGGATGTGGTGTAACGGTCTGCAAGCACCAGTCCCCCTGCCTCATACCACGCCTGCCAGACTTTTTTCCATGAAGCATAACGGTCTACGGCGTAGAAACTGGAAGCAGCGTAGGCGTTCACATCCTCTGGCCGCTGGCCGAACTCTCCCCGCAGGTACATCCGCAGCAGGGCAGATGATTCCTCCTCATACTGGGGAAAGACCAGGCGCCGGAACGGAATCCCTTCCTCCTCCGCCCGCTGGCACAGGCGGGCAAACTGTGTGGATTTTCCCGCGCCGTCGGTGCCCTCAATGACCACCAAACGTCCTTTTTTCATCCTCTCCCCCGCTTTCCTTTCTCCCGGGCTGCTGCCACCAGGAATAGCGGCAGCTTTGCCATCCGTCCAAACCGACTGGGCTGGTGCAGCAGACGGTAACACCATTCCATTCCCATCTTCTGCCACACCTCTGGCGCCCGCTTGACGTTGCCGGCATAGACATCCAGCACACCGCCCAAACCAGCCATGAGATGTGCGCCGGTCTCTGGACCATACCGCGCCATCCAAAGTTCCTGCTTGGGGGCCCCCAGGCAGACAAAAACCACGTCTGGGCTGGCTGCACGAATGGCGTCTACCACTGGGGCACTGTCGGTGAAGTAGCCGTGGTGGGTGCCGCACAGACACAGACCGGGGTACTGCTCCGTTAGGCGGCGTCCGGCTTCCTCCGCCACCCCAGGCTTGGCGCCCAGCAGGAACAATCGGCTGCCGGTCTGTGCCATGCGGGTCATAAGACCAGAGGCAAAATCAATCCCCGGCACCCGGCCCTGGAGAGGCGTTCCCAGGATCTTGGCTGCGTGGATCACACCAATGCCATCGGGCAGGACCAGAGCGGCCTGGTTCAGCACCCGCTGGTAATCCTCTGCCTGCCGGGCCATGGTTACGATTTCAGGGTTCGGGGTCACAACGTAGGAAAAAGCCGGGCCTGCTGCCAGCCTCTCTCCGGCAGCCACCGCCTCCTCCAAAGTCAGATCGTCAAAGGAAACCCCAAGAATTTCTTTTCGCACGGTCAAGCATCTCCTATGTCATTTCTCCCTTTCCAAAGGAACAAGGAGCATATAATCCGTGTCATTGTAGCACAAATGGTCCCATTTGTCTATCATTAGACGAAAGGGGCCTAACCCATCCTGACCACATCAGCTTCACTTCCAGGGGCGCCCGCCACTGGCCCACCCCTTCTCCTGCCAATATGCCGTGTCTGCCTCATTCCATCCCCACCGGTGCATCCAAAGAACGAAATGAAAAAAAGCCCTGGTTTTCAGGCCCGGCCGCACGCGGCCCACCTGTCTCTTCACCCGCTGAGCCAGCTTGGACAGCTTGCCTTCTATGCGTTCCTTTTGCGCCTGGCTAACCTGATCCCAGGATACCGCTCGGACGTTCACCCCATAGCGATAGGTCCGGGCAATCCCCCAGAAAAAGGCACTGTCTGCCATGTCCTGGTTGGTCTGCCGAGTCCCTGCCCCTGCTGCCGTGGAAAGACACACTGCCTGCTTGGTAAACATACTCTCTTGAGGACGGTGTACCATCCACCGATACCCATAGTGATCCAGGAGCGCTTTCATCGGACCTGTTGCATGGTAAACATAGACAGGACTGGCAAAAACGATCACATCCGCCTCATCCAAAGCCTGGGTAATCGGCAGGAGCCTTTCGGCATGGGGACACAGCGTCTCTGCCTGCACAAAACACTTGGTACAGCCCACACAAAAGGCGCCAAAATCCCGAGGCAGAAAGAATTCTGTCACCTCTCCTCCCAGTTTGTCACAAAAAATCCGCGCAAGATGATAGGTAGAGCCTTTGTGGCTCTGTCCATGAAGTACCGTAATTTTCATGCCGTTCTTCCTCCGCTTTTCTGGATTGCTTCAGTGTAGCACATCCCATACAGCCCATCAAGTCGAGGTCTGCTGCCCGCCAACGGTGCCATTGAAAAAACTGCGCTGGGATGCTACAATCAAGAAAAACAGAAAGAAAGGATACCCTCCCATGTTTCGTCAAGCGCTGCCCTGCGATTTAGACCAGATCGCCGCCATCTATGACCATATCCACACCGAGGAAGAGGCTGGCCGAACCTCCATTGGCTGGGTACGCGGTGTCTACCCCACCCGCCAAACCGCCCAGGATGCCATCCAGATCGGAGAGTTGTTCGTGGCTGAAGAAGATGGGGTCATTGTGGCCACCGCCAAGCTGAACCAGGAGCAGGTCCCAGAATACACCCAGGCTGCCTGGACCGCAGATGCCCCGTCAGCGGAAGTGATGGTCCTGCACACCCTGGTAGTAGACCCCCAATGCAAAGGAAAAGGATATGGTTCTCAGTTCGTTGCCTTCTATGAGGACTATGCACGAGAGCATGGATGCCGTTACCTTCGTATGGACACCAACGCACGCAATACCAAAGCCCGGACACTGTATGCACGGTTGGGATACACAGAGGTTGGCATCGTATCCTGTGACTTCAACGGGATCTCTGGGGTGCATCTGGTATGTCTGGAAAAAACTCTGCCATAATACCTCTCAGCGTCCAGCAAGGCAAAAGCCGCTGCAACAGGCAGCGGCTTTTCTTTTGCACAGTATGTCAAAAAACTCACAAGAGTTTATCAGGTCGCCTTACAGGGGGGCAACAGGCTCGGAAAAAGTACGTTCACCAATGGACCAGAAGGCCATTCCTTACTCTGAACGGCCGAGAATGTCCTGAGACACAGGGGTATAGAACAGTTTTGCCACTGCCCCGCTGTCCCGGCTTTGCGCCAGCGCCCACATGAGTTTGGCCACTGCCGCCTCAGTCGTCATGTCGTAAGATTCCAACACACCAAGGGTGGTCTTCAGCCGGTGCCCCACATTGTACACCGCCAGATCGCTCCCCTCGTTCTGCACCTGGGTGGTGACCACCACCGTCTTGCCCTGATCCACCGCCTGACGGATGAGAGGATAAAAGCCCCCCTCCTCTCCAGATGGAACGCCGCCCACACCGAAGCTCTCCACCAGAACCCCGTCACTCTCTCCCAGGGCAAACGCCAAGTAATCTGCGGACAGGCCAGGAATGAGCTTGACC
>JAHHRP010000131.1 GCA_020025735.1 Evtepia sp. | reverse complement strand
ACCTGTGACCCCATGCTTGTAAGGCATGTGCTCTCCCAGCTGAGCTATGCTCCCGGTGATCGCTGCTTGAACAACCGTCGCAACCCTCAAGCAGCGTGGTTTATTATATCTAAGACATCCCTATTTGTCAATAGCTTTTTCCAATTTTTTTGTTTTTTATTTTGAACCTCAATCCCCTGGCGACCCCTTACAAAGAGGCCGCCAGCGCTTCCAGTTCTTCTTTCTCAAACACATGGACTGCATCGCAGAACTGGCATGTCATCTCTGCCCGTCCCTGCTCGGTAATCAGAGCACGAAGTTCCTCTTTGCCCATGCTGACCAAAGCACTGCGCATCCGCTCTCGGCTGCAATAGCATCGGTACGACACAGGATCTTTTTCCAACAGTTCCATAGTAAAGTCTGACAAAACCATGTTCAGAAGTTCTTCAGGACTTACGCCCTGGTTTAGGTGGCTTGTCACCTGCCCAACCCTGGCAATGCCCTGCTCAATGCGGTCAATCACCGCATCCTCTGCTCCTGGAAGAAGCTGAATCAGGTATCCCCCCGCCGCAGCAACAGACAGATCCCGATCCACCAAAACGCCCAGAGCACAAGCCGTAGGGATCTGCTCACTCTCGGCAAAATAGGCCGTGATATCTTCAGCAATCTCTCCAGAAACCAAAGGGATCGTACCAACATAAGGCTCTTTCAGCCGCAGATCTTTGATCACCGTCAGGCTTCCGTCAGTACCTACCCCCCGGCCCACATCCAGCTTGGCAGGTCCCTGTAATGGCAGTTCCACCTGCCCATTCTGCACGTAGCCCCGGACATTCCCATGGCTATCAGAAACCGCCAGGATACTGCCTAGAGGGCCGCCGCCGTTGATGCGCAGGGTAAGAGAACCATCCTCCTCTTTCAGCTGCTGTCCCATCATAGACGCCCCCAACAAACTGCGCCCCAGCGCTGCCGTTGCAACGGGAAGGGTTTGGTGTATTTCTCGCGCCCGCTGGACCAGATCTCTGCCCTGGATCGCCATGGCCTTTATTGGCGCGTCTTTTGCAATCATTCGTACAATATAATCCATGCTATGCCTCACTTACTTCAAAGATTCCGCCGGCTTGCGGGCAGTGAAAAAAACCCGCCCTTCCCCTGGTTGGGGCCGACGGAGTTTCCGATCACCATATTGGCGAACGTCCACAAATCCTACCTTTGTCAGGTACTCAGTCAACTCTTCCTGGGTGTAAGCCCGCTCTTCGTGAACCTCTTCCTCCCGGCGCCAATATGTCCCCTCCCGACAAAAAACATCCATACCATAGGTACAGATCTGCCGACGGGAATCATAATCCGTTCGCCAGACACAGTAGGCATCCTCAGTCTCATCCAGAAAAATTTCTCCATCTAAACTTTGCAAATGTTCCGGCGTGTGTACATCAAAGAGAAAAATACCACCAGGTTCTAAAAACAACCAGACCCTCTGAAAGGCTTTTTGGAGCTTGTCCGCTCGGGTCACATGGTTCACACTGTCCAGCAGGCAAACACAGGCATCCACAGTCCCATAGAGATCCAATGCCTCCATGGCCTGACAGAGGAAAATGGGCGGTTCCCCCGCTCCATTTAGGGTCTTTTCAGCAGCAACAGCCAGCATTTCTGGAGAAAAATCTACCCCAATCATCTCATAGCCGCGCTGGGCTAGAAGAAAAGACATTGTCCCTGTTCCACAAGCAAGGTCCAGCACAGTATGAACAGGACGTGGCTGCCGAGCAAAGATCTTTTCCAAAAAATCTGCCCAGGCCGGATAGTTTACGTCCTCCGTCATGGCATCGTAACAACCTGCCAGAGCATCATACGTCTCATCCCAATGGCTCACGGCTTTTTCTTCTCCTCCCAAATGGGGTCCAGCCGGGGCAGAACAGTCTGATAACCCTCCGCACCATACTGCAAACAACGGTTGACCCGACTGATTGTAGCACTGCTGGCTCCCGTCCGCTTCAAGATCTCCTGATAAATCAGTCCTTCCCGCAGGTACATGGCCACCTCGATCCGCTGACGCATCGCTTTCAGCTCAGTCACCGTGCACAGGTCCTCCATAAACCGTCTACATTCCTCTGCGTCCTTTAGATGCAGTAGGCTTTCATACAGCAAATCATGTTCATCTTTGGATGTCTGGTTCATCAGATCCGCCTCCTTTTGGCTCAACTGCTTTTCTATTTTAGCAATGTGAATCGTGAATGTAAAGAGGAACCTCCCTTTCAAAACAGAATTTCCCCAAAAACATCTTTCCAGCTGGCCGCCGCTCTCTTATCTGCCCTGCCCGGAGAACAGCAGCTCCATTCTCCGGGCAGCAACACATTATTTTTCCATCTCCTCTCGCAGCTTTCCCAGTGCCTTTTTCTCCAGACGGGATACATAGGAACGGCTAATGCCACAGGCAGCCGCAATCTCCCGTTGCGTACGTGGCGCCTTGCCATCTAAACCGTAGCGTAATGTAATCACTTTCGCCTCCCGATCAGAAAGGCACTCCTGAACACATCGCCGCACTTTCGCACCTGAGTCTCTTGCATCCAAATTTTCCAGCATATCATCGTCTACGCTGATGACATCCATCAGCGACAGGGCATTCCCCTCTGGGTCTGCGTCCAGCGAATCGGACAAAGATATTTCCCCTTGATACTTCCGCTGGCTTCGAAAATACATCAGGATCTCATTTGCTATCCTCACCTGACGGCTCGCCGAAGTTCGGCAAATGATATCCAGATACCTGGCCGTCGTCTGCAGCAAGATCCCCACCGCCAGCAGGAGGCGCCGGAAAATCATAATCTCCATCATTGTGGAACAGATAGATATGGACATTTTCGCCGTCCCAAACGATCTTGCGGATAAATGTTCTGATGGCTGCCCGCTTCTGCTCTACGCTGTATTCATCGATACTTTCACCCACATTCGTAAGCAACTGATGGATCAGATCAAATTCAATATCCGTGAGCTCATGCTGTTTGGTAAGGGACTCCAACTCAGATAGACGCCTTTTCATGGTTTCGCCCTTCTCGTGCAATTCATCTATCTGCTCCATAATGTACTTCTCTGCATGAGTCCCATCGGCTTTCCCGAGCATGGTCACCAGCGCCTTGATCTCTTGTTCATTCGCTTCGATTTGGGCGTTTATTTTCGAGATCTCCGCATCATAACTCTCCCGGTTTCCTGTGATACGCTTTTTGGTCTGCGTGATCAGTTTTGCCATGTCCACACTCTGTTTCCCAAAACTTTTTACCGTCTCAATCACTTTTGCGTCAAGCATATTGCCGTTTGCATTTTTCATCGCACATACATGGCTGCAGCTTCGCTCTTTTGTCGTGCACAGATAGGTATAAATCGGCTCCCCTGCTGCGGTAACACGATTCGACAGCTTGGGCCGCATATAATCTCCGCACTTTCCGCAGAAAAGGATCCCAGACAATAAGGCCACATTACTTCTCGGCTTACGATAACTCTTGGCTCGATTGAGAGCAAGAATATTTTGAACCTGAACCCATTTTGCGCCTGGAATCACGCCATCGTGTTTGCCCACGGATACAATCCATTCATTCATAGGCTTTTCCTGGTTGGCCTTGCCAGGACGCTGCAAGGTCCGGTTATAGGCCATCATGCCATGTTTTCCATCAAAATCGTCCTTTTCGGAAAAAAGGTCAACCTCATTGTCCGTGAGATATTTGTAAGCATCCTCATCCGCAATCATGTACACTGGATTAGACAGAATCCCCTTTATTGCAAAACGAGTGAACAGCTTTCCACGTTTTGTGCGATATTGTCCCTCCAATAAAAACTGGTCCGTTTTGGTCAAAGACCCCGTTTCAAGGAACTTGTCAAAAATCATCTTGACAAGGTTAATCTCATCCGGGATGATTTTCAGCTTACACGCCTTACGCACCTTGCCGTCCACGCTGACATTGGACACACTTTCAGACTCATACCCCGTAGGGGTTGTTCCGCCGAGCCAGCGCCCGGTCTTGGCCAATTCGTGCATGTTATCGCGGATTCGTTCCGCAATGGTTTCACGCTCCAGCTGCGAAAAGACAGATGCAATATACATCATCGCGCGTCCCATTGGACTCGTCGTGTCGAATTGCTCCTTGATCGAAATGAACCCAATTTTACGCTCTCCCAGATCCTCGATCAATTTCGCAAAGTCCCCAATGT
>JAHHRP010000130.1 GCA_020025735.1 Evtepia sp. | reverse complement strand
GGAGAAATCTGTCCTCATTTTGCCCGAAAATGATAGGAAAAATCCGTAAGAATTGTGGGGAAAGACGATGGAAATTTTCAGGTGAATGAGATACAGTAAAAAGAATGTAAACGTGCGCTCAGCACGTCGCCTGGTGGGACGGATTGAGAAGGGTCCGTTCTGCCCACTGCCGGTCCCAGGTGGGACCAACTGACAGAAAGAAAAGGTGTAAGAAGGTTAAAAAATGGATATCATCTTGCTTATCAATCTCATCATAGGGATAGTGTTTACATGTTGCTATGCCTATCAGCTGTTCTTTTTGGTTGTGCCTTTTACTAGGAAGCAGGGACCTCATAAACCAGAGGTTCTCCACCGCTTCGCCATTTTGATTTGTGCTAGAAATGAGGCAGAGGTGATTGCGGATCTGATCCAGAGTATTCGCAACCAGACCTATGACCAAAGTCTCATAACCGTTTTCGTTATGGCAGACAACTGCACGGACAATACGGCCGAGATTGCCCGCCAAGAAGGGGCTGTGGTTTATACTCGTTTTAACAAAGAAAAGGTAGGGAAAGGCTACGCCTTAGAACAGCTGCTCATCAACATCGAGGAAGATTACCCCCAGACCTATGACGGCTTCTTTGTCTTTGATGCCGATAACGTCTTGGACCGTGGATTTGTGGCCGCTATGAACCGGACGTTCTCCGATGGCTATGAGGTTATCACCAGCTATCGAAACTCCAAGAACTACGGAGACAACTGGATTTCCGCAGGTTATGCCCTCTGGTTTATCCGGGAGTCCCGTTATCTGAACAATGCGCGGATGCTCCTGGGCACCAGCTGTGCTGTCTCAGGTACAGGGTTCCTCTTTAGCCGTAAAGTCATTGAGAGCACCAATGGCTGGCGTTTCCATCTGCTTACTGAGGACATTGAGTTCTCTGTCTACAACATCCTTCAGGGTCGGCAAATCGGCTTCTGTGCCGATGCGGTGCTGTACGATGAGCAGCCGGTGACCTTCCGCCAATCTTGGCGGCAACGGCTGCGCTGGGCCAGAGGGTTCCTTCAGGTGTTCCGCAAGTACGGCTTTAGCCTCTTTAAAGGCGTTGGAAAGGGTCAGTTCTCTTGTTATGATATGAGTATGACCGTCATGCCTGCGTACATCCTCACGGTGGGTTTGGCGTTTGTCTATCTCATTGGCGGTTTTCTCAGTGCAGCTGAGGGATTGTCGATTCTGCCTTGTTTAAAATACATGCTGCAAACTCTGACGTGGCTGTATACCCTTCTCTTCCTTTTGGGTGCTTTTACCACGATTACCGAGAGAAAGAACATCTATACCTCCACGGGGCGTAAGATCCTGTATACCTTCACATTTCCCCTGTTCATGCTGACGTATATCCCCATTTCTATGGTGGCCCTGTTCAGCAAGCAGGTGCAGTGGAAGCCCATCCAGCACCACCGTGCGGATCAGCGGGTGCTGGAAACTGCCGCTGGCCGAAAGTGAATGCATCCCCACGATTCTTTGCAATCCCCCGTCTATTTTGGCGGGGGATCTGCTTTTGTGATGAACGATGAAAGGAGCGTGCCATGGATCTGACTGGAAAACATTACACTTGGTTTCAGAATCGAGAGTGTGAGTATTTTCCTTGTCATAAGGATGTGAGAGAGGAGGAGTTCAACTGCCTGTTCTGCTACTGTCCTCTCTATCGTTCCCCGAATTGCCGAGGGAGTTTTGTTATGCGGGGTGGCATAAAGGATTGTTCTTATTGTCTGCTGCCGCATAATGGTCTGGAGAGCTATGCGTACATCTTGGCAAAACTCCGGGATGAGGAAACGTTCCCCAAATGAACCAATCCCCCAACAGAGGTTTTTCTCGGTTGGGGGATTCCTTTTGTGCAGCGAGAAATAAAAAAGAGCAGAGTGGCTGGTGCCACTCTGCTCTGATTGATCTTGAGCCGGTTTCAATGGGGGGGAAGGGAACAAAAGTCGGAAAAAGGCCTTGTCCGGTCCGCCTCAAAGGAACAGGGCGGGGAAGAGAAGGAAGGCAGAAATCACGCCGATGGCCACGTTGCACAGGCCGGCCAGTTTGGTCAGAGCGGGCTTGCCAGTGTACCAGGCGGGAATGAGGGTAAGCAGCAACACGTCGATCACAACCAGATCAATTCCCAGAGGCCAGATGAGGCCATCCTGGAATGCACGAACCGTGAAGCCAATGCACAGGATGAGGCCGCAGAGGAAGAAGTGGGCCATCACTTTCTTGTCGCCACCCTTGATGAAGAAGAAGCCGACCAAGATCCAGAATAGACCGAAGAAGCCGAACACGGTACCCAGGTAAATGCTGTGGCTGCCGCCGACAGAGAAGAGATACATAAAGATAGAGGTGAAGATTTGCGTAAAGCCGCCAAAGAAAATGGCAATATAACCCAAAGAGCGGGTGAGCTTTTCGTGGTCAGCGCCTTTTACGCCAACACCGAGCTGTTCGAGGCCAAAGCAGATTACAGTAGCAAAGAGACCAAACAGGCCGATGGCTTCGGGATTAACAGGCATCATAAGAATATCCTCCTTGTAGTAAAATGGTGTGAAACCGATCAATTGCCCTCAAGGTACCGTAAGAAGGTGAAAAAGTCAACCTAATGTCAATATACAAAAGGAAAGAAAACATTTCTTCACAGGGGAGACGGAAAACTTGCGTTATTAGATAGGAAAGGTCGAAAATGCAAGAGATGAAGGAAAGATATGCAAAAATTTTTCTATATCGTGGAAGAGGAATCTGATAGGGAGGATGAAACGAAGAGATTGAGGAACAAAAATGCATCATAACAAAAAAGAACTTTCTGGCGGACACAGAAAATAGTGTCCGCCAGAAAGCTGTCAAGGTAGACAAAGTTGTGGGTCAAGAAGGGCTCCTTGCCATAACAGCTCAAAGTGGCAGTGTGGGCCGGTGGATCGGCCAGTGGAGCCAACAAGTGCAATGGTTTCGCCTTGCGCTACCTGTTGGCCCTCTTCCACCAGCAGCGCTGAGCAGTGGGCATAGTAGGTGACAAAGCCGTTGCCGTGGTCGAGTTTGACCAGGTTGCCATAGGTGCCTTTTGGTCCAGCCCAAATGACCTGACCGCCAGCAGAGGCAGTAATGGGCGTGCCGCTGGGAGCGGCGATGTCCAGCCCTCTGTGAAAGCTCTCTGAGCCGAAAAGATTCCTCGTCCCAAAAGGAGAAGAGATCCGTCCGTTCAGCGGCCAAAGGAAGCGTCCTCTGGCACCTTCGACCCCTTGGGCAGTGCCTACGGCCACCTGGGTGGAAGTAGGCTGAGTAAGCAGATTGACGGACATGGCTTCCCGGGTTTGTTCTTGTCCCATGGTGTAGGTGACTCGATCGGTGTACTCAGCCAGACCAGGGGTCCCTTCCTGGAGGACTTTACGCTGACCGACAAGTAAGGTGTTGTCGGGGATCTCCTGGACTTCTGGAACTACCTGTTGGGTGTAGGTGACTTCCTCCACTGTGCGGACAGATAGAAGGGGCAGGGTTCCTGGGGTTGGAGTAGAAGCCTCTGCGGCGGGATTAAGGGCACCGGCAGGCAGGGCGTCATCTTCTGGCGATGCCAAGGCATGGGCCAGCTCGTCCAGCGCCTGCTGGACTTGACTGCGGGGCTGGGTCAGTCGTTGGACCAAGGCATCTGCGTCCAGAACCTCTAGTTCCGCAGGGAGGTAGCCCTCTTCTACGGCAATGGTGTTGCCGAAGTAGGCAGAGACGGTGAATGGGGTACGATAATGTTCTTTCACTGTCCACAAGGCTCGGTCGATGGCTTGACGGCTCTGACAGGCAGCAACAGGGATTCCGTCGATGGTGAGGATGTACTCAGCCTTCACTTGGTCTACCGTTTCCATCAGGCTGTCCGTGAGCTCGTCTGATGTTTGCAGGCTGTCTTTTGGGGCGATGGTCAGGGCAACCGTGGTCTGCGGAACGTAGTTGTAGTCATCGCGCAGGATTTGCGAGACCTGTTCCTCAACCTGACCTACTGCGGCCTGATAGGTTTCTGCCCCCTGCACATAGGCCAGGGGGGCAGCCCCGTCAGTGGAGACTGCATAGCAAAGGGTGCAGGTGGAGGCAATCATCGCTCCTGCGGTGGACAGTCCTGTCAGCCCTAGGAGCACCCCGGCAAGGATGGTTCGCCGACGCTGGTGGGAAGGTACCTCCTGGATGGAGGTGAGCCGCGGTGCAAAGTCTGCGGGGATGGGGGGAATGGCTGGAG
>JAHHRP010000013.1 GCA_020025735.1 Evtepia sp. | reverse complement strand
GAGGAAATGGTTCTTTCCTTGGCGGGGAAGGAAAGAAAGACGCCGAAAAAGAGTTGGATTAAAAGTCATTATAGCAGAAAACATAGGGCAGGGGAAGGAAAACAAAAAGAAAAAGGAGAAATCATCTTCCTGTCCACCGTACTATGTCAAAAACAGACAAAATCAGTGCAAAAATTTTGGTAAAAGTAGCGCGCATTGCCCGTCTTGACTTTTGGTATCATATAGAGTAGGATATAGCGGTAAACTTGTGCATAGCACAGTCTGGTACTATCATATCGAGACAGGAGGACACATTTCAATGTTTGAGCATTACGCAAACTATGATCGTTATGTTCCTGATGTCATGCTGAAAAAGCATAAGAAGCATGAGGAATATCTCAGTAACGCTTATGCCGGCATGACTCATCAGGAGATCTACAAGAGCAAGCTGGGTACTGTGGAAGACGCTCTGGCTATCATCGAGAGCGGCGACTGCATTGTCAACTCCATCCACGCCTGTGAACCCCGTCTTTTCTATCGGAATCTGCACCGGATCGCTGATCGTATCGACCCCAATAACCCGGTGGAGTTGTGGTCCTGCGTTCACCGCTGGGGCTCTGAGTACGAGGTTCATGTCAACCCAGAATATAAGGATAAGTTCCATCATCAGACCTTCTTCTATGATGGCAACTTCCGTAAGATTCATCCCAGTGGGATGAGCACTTACTTCCCTGTCAACTTGCACAACTATGGTCAGGAGCTGCACCGCTGCAAGCGTCCTAACGTGGTTGTCATTGGCGTGTCCCCCATGGATGAGCACGGCTTCTGCTGTGTCTCCTGTGACCTGCAGTGGGAGATTGAGTCTCTCTACTCCGCTGACAAAGTTATCTTTGAAGTCAACCCCAGAATCCCCCGTCTGTCTGGTGAGTGTGCCATTCCTGTTTACATGGCAGATGTCATCATCGAGTCTGACCTGGAGCTGTATGAGCTGCAGGATCCCCCCATCGGTGAGGCAGAAAAGACCATCGCTGGTCTGGCTGCTGAGATGGTCCACGACGGCGACTGCATCCAGTTGGGCTTCGGCGGCATTCCTAACGCCATCGGGTTTGAGCTGATGAGCCGTCATGACTTGGGGATCCACACCGAGCAGATCGGTGCATCCATGGCCCACATGATCCAGAACGGCGTGGTTACCAACCGCTATAAGAACCTGGATAAGGGCTGGTCTGTTGGTGCATTCATCATTGCCGACAACTTTACCTATAACTTCCTCAACGACCATCCCCGTGTTATGATGCGCCGTGGCCGTTACACCAACGACCCCATGGTCATTGCACAGCAGGATAACATGGTTTCCATTAACGCTGCTCTTCAGATTGACCTGACTGGTCAGGTAGCAGCAGAGGCTCTGGGTCACATTCAGTTCTCCGGTACCGGTGGTGCGACTGACTATGCTTACGGTGCTTATCACTCCAGAGGTGGCCGTGCGATGCTGTGCCAGATCTCCACTGCTAAGAAGGGTACCGTGTCCCGAATCGCTCCCATTCTGGATCCCGGCTCCATCGTCTCTGTCTCCCGTAACCTGACTGATATGGTTGTTACTGAATACGGCGTGGCTAAGCTGCGTGCTCGTACTGTGAAGCAGCGCGTAGAGAACCTGATCGCTGTGGCACACCCTGACTTCCGTGCCGAACTGCGTAAGGAAGCCAACAAGTACATGTATTTCTAAGCTCTGCGATTTCGCAGATATGTTCAAATGGGTACATCCTCTTAAAAAGGGTGTACCCATTTTTCTAATTGATGAATTGTGAAGCATTGACCATGGGATCCACAAACCGTTAAGATGAGCGATGGGACTTGAAAGGCATGGGAAAGAACGATATAATTACCTTAAAAACGATTCTGGAAAAATTCTGGAGGGTTTCGTATGGAACGAACTGTCGCATACTATCAAAAAAATCGGCCACTTAAAATCTTTCTGTCTTATTATAAACCCCACATGCACTTGTTTTTGCTGGATATGGTTTGTGCGCTGATTATTTGTCTCATTGACCTGGCCTTTCCTTATGTATCCCGATCGGCAATGAACAATCTGCTGCCAAATCGAGCTTATCACGCGTTCTTTTTGGTGATCGTCTTTTTTGCCATTGCGTATGTCTGCAAAGGGGGACTTTACTTTGTGGTCTCTTATTGGGGGCATGTTTTTGGGGTGCGGGTAGAGGCCGATCTTCGTCGGGATCTCTATTCTCACATGGAAAGCCTGAGTTTCAGTTTTTTTGATCGCAACCGCACAGGGGCGCTGATGTCTCGGGTGACCAATGATCTGTTTGAGATCACAGAATTGGCCCACCATGGTCCAGAGGACCTGTTTATTTCCACGGTAACACTGGTGGGAGCTTTTTGTATCATGTGTACCATTGAGTGGCGTTTGGCAGTGCTTTCCTTTGCTGTTGTACCATTCTTTCTCCTGTTTACGATTTATCAGCGGCGGAGAATGCGCCGAGCAAACCTGAAGTTGAAAGCACAGACAGCGGAGATCAATGCTTCCATCGAATCTGGCATCTCTGGGATGCGTACCGCTAAGGCATTTCAGAATGAGGAGACGGAAAAGGAAAAGTTTGGTGCGATGAATCGCCAGTTTGTTCAGGCGAAGAGTACATATTATAAAACCATGGCCGGGTTTCAGGGAGGCATGGAGTTTAGCTTGTCCATTATGCCTGTGCTGGTGATCGGTGCGGGAGGATACTTTATCATGGGCGGCACGGTGGATTATGCAGATCTGGTTGCCTTTACATTGTATGTGACCACATTCACAACACCAGTGAAGAAGTTGGCAAGCTTTGTGGAGCAGTTCATGCAAGGCTCCGCTGGCTTTCATCGTTTTTTGGAACTGATGCGCCTGGACCCAGAGATTCAGGATGCGCTTGATGCCAAAACACTAGAGTCTGTTCGGGGAGAAGTCACCTTTGACCATGTGTTCTTCCGCTATGGAGAGAAGGAAGAGGTTCTGCGGGATATCAACCTAAAAATCAGAGCAGGGGAGAAGATTGCCTTTGTTGGTCCCTCCGGCGGCGGCAAGACGACGCTTTGCCAGCTGATCCCCCGGTTCTATGATGTGACGCAAGGCGCTGTCCGCATTGACGGGGAGGACGTGCGTGCAGTGACCCAGAACTCCCTGCGCCGTCAGATTGGGATTGTTCAGCAGGAGGTTTTTCTATTTGCCGACAGTGTTTTGGAGAACATCCGGTATGGTCGTCCTGATGCCACAGAGGAAGAGGTTGTCCGGGCCGCTCAGCAGGCAGAGATCCATGAGGATATCCTGGCAATGCCAGAAGGATACCACACTTATGTAGGGGAGAGGGGCGTAATGCTTTCCGGGGGCCAAAAGCAGCGGATCAGCATTGCCCGCGTTTTTTTAAAAAATCCTCCTATTGTCATTCTGGACGAGGCCACCAGCGCGCTGGACAGTGTCACGGAGGCAAAGATCCAGGCTTCGTTTGATCGCTTGTGTCAGGGAAGGACATCCATCATTATTGCCCATCGCCTGTCCACCATTCGCAATGCCGACCGCATTGCGGTTATCAACCAGGAGCGGATCCTGGAGCAGGGGAGCCACCAGGAGCTCATGGCCAGGAAAGGTGCGTACGCCGCTCTGGTGCTGGCCCAGGAAAGGATCACCCATCAGAGCTGATAAGATCCCAAGCCAGCCTGTTTAAGAGGGCAGATGTCCTTATCAAATGCTGTTTCAGCGGTCGCTGACAGGAGGGACTTCAGACTCCCAGCGGAAGATAAAGTCATCCAGATCCTGCGGTGTCGGCGGGACAGGCGGCAGGGTGTGAGTATCATGCTCAGACATAACAAAGCCTCCTTTCTTGCTTAGGCTATACAGCCCAGTATATGCTTCGAGGAAAGAAGTATGTGTCTCAATTTGCAAACAGTGTAAAGAGAATCTCCCTGGATGCCAAGCAGGAATGGCATCCAGGGAGTGGGCAGAAAAAATAGAGGGGAGAAAATAAAAAAGTATTGACAACGGTGAGTATCTATGGTATATTAAATAAGCGCTAAAGAGTGTGATGATTGGGAATGCCGGAGTGGCGGAATTGGTAGACGCCTGGGACTTAAAATCCCATGGGAGTAATCCCGTGCCGGTTCGATCCCGGTCTCCGGCACCATATCGCGGAGTAGAGCAGTTGGTAGCTCGTCGGGCTCATAACCCGGAGGCCGCAGGTTCAAGTCCTGTCTCCGCAACCATAAAGCCACAACAGTCTGGAACTTGTAGATTTCACAAGTGCAGTTGTTGTGGCTTTTTTCTTTACAAAATCCTGAATGGACTGGGATAACCATTACCTTTTAAGGAGAAGAACGTCATGCAATTCATAAAGAGAGTCGAAGAGTTTTTTGAGAAAATGGATGTGGTTGTCTATGTGGCAGACATAGATACTGATGAACTGATGTATGTCAATCAGCGACTGCGTGACAGTTTAGAGTTCAAAAGTCATGAGGATTATCGGCATAAAAAGTGCCATGAGAGCCTGCAAGGATGTGCTATCCCTTGTGAGTTTTGTACCAACGAGATGTTGAAAGAGAATACGTTTGTTTCGTGGGTCCATAAAAATACCTTGCTGAACAAGCGTTTTTTGGTGAAGGATACTGTGGTCCACGAGCAAGGGCATCGGTATCGATTTGAGATCGCGATTGATATTGATGAAGTAGATCCTCAGCTATCCAGTGAGTCACCTTATTTCTATGTCCACAGCGAAAGTATCCTGAATGAGTGTCTGCGCCAGACCTTTTCTAATACAGATCCTGAGAAATCCCTTCAGAATATCCTGTCCTATATTGGGAAGATATTTTCTTGTGACCGTGTCTATGTGTTTGAACTCCGTGACGAGAATGTGATAAAAAACACATATGAATGGTGTCAGGATGGGATCGAGCAGCAAAAAGAACTGCTGCAAAGTGTTCCTCTGTCTGCTGTGGATTGGTGGCTCTCCCTGTTTGAAAAAGATGAGATCCTAGTGATTCACGATTTAGAGGAAATCCGAACCCAGCATCCTGAGTCCTATGCGATCTTGAAACCTCAGGGGATTACATCTCTTGCAGCAGGTCCCATCAAGCTAGAGGGAAGCACCATTGGCTTTCTTGGAGTGGATAACCCGGAAAAAAAGAGGATGCCGATGGTTGAGCCGTTGCTGCACATGATAGGCTACTTCACCTCCTCACTGCTCAAGCGTCGAGATCTGATCAACCGCCTGAATGAGTTGAGTTTTCATGACCAGCTTACAGGGGCACTGAATCGCCATGCGCTGGCAGAGCGCTATGGACATTTGAACATGGAATCCGTCGGGGTCATTTATTGTGACATCAGCGGACTCAAGCGGATCAACGACTCTTTGGGCCATGAGGCGGGTGACCGTGCGATCTGTCATTGCTATGATATGATCTGCCGTGCGGTGAAAACGGACTTGGTCTATCGGGCCGGAGGGGACGAATTTATTGCGCTCTGCCCGAATGTGAGCAGAGAGGCATTTCATAAAGAAGTCAAAAACCTGCGAGAGCTGATTCGCCAAGATGATATCCATATTGCCATTGGTTATATCTGGTCTGATGAGCAGCCGTTGGATCTGGAACAGCTCACCACAAAGGCAGATAAGGTGATGTATGCAGATAAGCAGGAGTATTACCGCAGCAGGAACGAGCTTTTCAATACAGGCCGCGCGCAGCTGGAACAGGATCAGCAAGGTAACCTGCAAGAACCGAGTCTTTTTCAGAACTTCTTGGCTACAGCACACTGTGATGTGGAATCCCTCTTCCAGTCCATTTCAAAGGATAACAACTCCAGCTATTTCTACTGGGGGGACATGCAGAAAAATCTGTTCTACATTTCTGACAATATGAGGGATGACTTTGGCTTTCAGAGTAATGTGGTCTATGATTTGTTATGTATCTGGGCAAAGCGGATCAGCACTCCCGAGTTCCAGGATATCTACTGGGAGGATATCTCTAGGATCTTTCGGGAAAAGCGCACCCTGCATGACCTTCGCTATCGGGTGCGGGATGTGCATGGGAATAATCAGTGGGTCCGCTGTTATGGCATTCTAAAGTGGAATGAGGATAAAAGTGCCCCCATATTTTTTTCTGGGCGCGTGACCCACCAGGATAAGAATTTTGTGGTGGACCCACTCAGTACATTCCCACGAGAGCAAGCCAGTTTCAGCCAGCTAACTGAACTGCAAGAGTCAGGAGAACAGACATGGATCATTGGCTTCAGCATCAATGGCATTTCCGAGATTAACAGTACCAAGGGACGTGCCTATGGAGATCGTCTTTTTCAAAAGGTGGCTTACAATCTTTTGGAGAAGCTGTCGTGGAAGATGTCCTTTTATCGGCTGGAGGGGATGCGGTGTATGGCGATCGTAAACCCCATCTGCCAGTCAGAGGGTGTGGAGGCACTGACGGATCAGATTCGTTCTGTCGCGCAGGAGTGCTATAAGGAAATGGGGATCACAGTGCAAACCGTTTGCTCCTTTGGTGTGATCGAATATCCCCATGATGACTTTACGCCGGAAGATTTGGTGGAGACGCTGATTTCCCTGATTCGACTGGCGAAGCAGGACGCAATACAAGAGTATGTAGACTACTCCACTGAGAACATCCAACGGATTCGGAAAATGTCTAACATGACCCTTGCGATTACTCAGGATGTGCATAATAATATGGAGCATTTCCGTATTGTGGTCCAGCCTGTGGTCTCAGCGGGAGACGGAAAAGCCATTGGCGGCGAGGTATTGATGCGCTGGACTTTTGAAGGAAAAGATGTCTCGCCAGCAGTATTTGTGCCTATTTTGGAGAAGGAAAGCTTAATCCATGCAGCAGGACGGTGGGTTTTTGAGCAAGCTGTGTGTACTTGCGGACGGATTCGCGTGTATAACACCTCATTCTATCTCACATTCAACGTCAGCCTGCACCAGCTTACAGACACTTATTTTCTGGAGTTTATGAAACAGACGCTGGAAAAATATCAGGTCAAAGGATCGAATTTGGTAGCGGAGCTTACAGAGAGTTGTCTGGATGAGCAGCCAGATCGTCTGGAACATTTTGTGAAAGAGTGCCAAAAAATGGGGTTGTACATTGCGTTGGATGATTTTGGCAGTGGCTACTCCTCTCTGCGGATGTTACTGCAATATCCCTCCAGCATCATTAAGCTAGATCGGACACTGGTGCAGGAAGTGACAGAATCTGAGGAGAAGATGAATTTTATTCGGAGTATTGTCTATGCCTGTCACCAGTTTGGCAAGGTGGTTTGTATGGAGGGTGTCGAGCAGGAGGAGCAAAAGGAGATTATTCTGGACACAGGATGTGACCTGATCCAGGGGTATTATTACTATCGACCGATGGAATTATCTGCGTTATATCAGATGCTCAGTTCCAGCGAACCGAACGAATAAAAACTGTCAGGAACATAATAAGCATCCAGGAGGAGAGGAAACCACTTTCTTCCTGGATGCTTTTCTAGTTCTGATAAAGATAAAAGGGGAATAACACAACGAGGGCAGAGACACTGTTGTGTCCTACCCCCGCTGTGTTGTCTATGTGTCGTTTGTGTGTTGTTTGTTAAGATTTCGGATGGCAATGACCCGAGCAACCCTCACAGCCGCAGCTGCAAGAGGAACCACCCTGTCTCTTTTGTCGGATGAGGTGCCACACGATAGCGGCGAGTACTGCGACAAGAATCACAGTGACAAGAATGGTACTTGCGTTCATAGGGAAATCCTCCTTATGTGTTAGCCCACCGTAGACGTAACCTTTTTCTTACCGTTCAAAGCTTTCTTCTCTGGACGGAAAAGCTGGAAGAGAATCAAAGCCACAAAGACAAGGGCAAAGATCAGACCAATGGGGTTGGCGGCACCGGTGAAGAGCAGACCAAACTGATAAATAATCAGGGAGATGATGTATGCGAAGAGGCACTGATAGCCGATGGCAAACAAAGTCCACTTAGCAGAGTTCATCTCTCTGCGGATGGCACCCATTGCAGCAAAGCAGGGAGCGCACAGCAGGTTGAAAGCCAGGAAAGCATAACCAGCCAAGGGAGCCAAGCCCTCGAAGTCCAGGACACCGAATACGCCGACAACTTCTTCCTTGGCAACCAAGCCCATGATGGTAGCCACAGTGGCCTTGATGGAGCCAAAGCCCAAGGGGGAGAAGATCCAGCAGATGGCACCGCCGATGATACCCAGGATGCTGTTTTCCAGTTCCATTTCAGGGTCGAACAGCAAGACACCGTCTACGACGCCGAAGGCAGAACCAGCCCAGATGATAACCGAAGCCAGCAGGATGATGGTACCAGCCCGCTTAATGAAGGACCAGCCGCGTTCCCACATGGAGCGCAGAAGATTGCCCACGGTGGGCAGGTGATAAGCGGGCAGCTCCATGACGAAAGGAGCAGGTTCACCGGAAAACATTTTGGTTTTCTTAAGCATGATGCCGGAAATGACGATAGCAGCAATGCCGAGGAAGTAGGCACTGGGGCCGACCCACCAAGCGCCGCCGAAGAGGGCAACTGCAATCAGGGAGATGATGGGAAGTTTTGCGCCGCAGGGGATGAAAGTGGTAAGCATAACGGTCATGCGGCGGTCTCGTTCGTTCTCAATGGTACGGGAGGCCATGATTCCGGGGACACCGCAGCCGGTCCCCACGAGCACGGGGATAAAGGATTTACCAGACAGGCCAAAGCGGCGGAAGAGCCGGTCCATGACAAAGGCGATACGGGACATATAGCCGCAGGACTCTAAGAAGCCCAGGAAGAGGAAGAGCACCAACATCTGGGGCACAAAGCCCAGCACAGCGCCCACGCCGCCGATGATACCATCCAGCAGCAACCCCTGGAGCCAATCAGCGCAACCGATGGCAGACAAGCCGTTCTCCACCAGCACAGGGATACCGGGGACCCAAACCCCAAAGGTGGTGGTGTCTGGCGCATCCTCCATGGCTTCATCATAGATGCCGGAGATATCAAAACCTGCATCAGCCAGGGAATCGGCATAGGAGCCATAGGCCTCGTCGAAGGCGCCAAAGTCTTCATCTTCGATGCCAGCTAAGATGTCCTCAGCGCCGATGACATCAGCCTGAACAGCGTCTGTAACAGTGCTGACCATCTCATCGGTCCAGATGTTTTCCTTGGCATACTCACCCATAGCCTCGTCAAACTCACTGCTGCCCATGCCAAACAGGTGATAACCATCCCCGAAGAGGCCATCGTTGGTCCAGTCAGTTAACCAAGTACCGACCGTAGTCACGGAGATAAAGTACACCAGCACCATGACTGCGGCAAAAATGGGAAGTGCGGCAAAACGGTTGGTGACCACCCGGTCGATTTTATCGGAAATGGTCATACCATTGGCGTGTTTCTTTTGATAGCAACCTTTCAAGATCGAGGAAATATAGACATAACGCTCGTTGGTGATAATGCTTTCTGCGTCATCGTCCAGCTCCTGTTCAGCTGCCTGAATATCCTTTTCCATGTGTTCGATCACAGCGTGGGGGATATCCAACTGCGCCAAAACTTTTTCATCTCGCTCAAAGATCTTGAGGGCATACCAACGCTGCTGTTCAGAGGGCATGCCATGTACGGCAGCTTCTTCAATGTGGGCCAGGGCGTGTTCCACAGGACCACTGAACGTGTGCATGGGGACTGTGGATGTGTTAATGGCGGCATCCACTACGGCCTCGGCTGCCTCGGTGACACCTGTTGCTTTCAAGGCAGAGATCTCTACCACCTTGCAGCCAAGTTCACGGCTCAACTCTTTTGTGTTGATCTTGTCGCCGTTTTTCTTTACGATGTCCATCATGTTTACAGCAATCACCACAGGGATACCGAGTTCCGTGAGCTGGGTAGTGAGATAGAGGTTACGCTCTAAGTTTGTGCCGTCGATGATGTTTAAAATAGCGTCGGGACGCTCACCAACCAAGTAATTCCGGGCGATGACCTCTTCCATGGTGTAGGGGGAGAGGGAATAGATCCCGGGCAAGTCCATGATGGTGACATTCTTATGTCCCTTTAACTTGCCTTCCTTTTTCTCCACAGTGACACCGGGCCAGTTTCCGACGAATTGGTTGGAGCCGGTCAGGGCATTAAACAGCGTGGTTTTCCCGCAGTTTGGATTCCCTGCCAAAGCAATTTTCAAGTCTCTCTCCATGCTTCTTCTCCTTTTTTGTTAGTTTTAGCTAACTTTTTGGAACAAAAAAACGGGATGGGTCCCGTTTTTTCCAACTTTTGTTGCGTGGTCCTCAGTTAACCTCAATCATTTCCGCATCGGCCTTTCGCAAGGAAAGTTCATATCCCCGAACAGTAACCTCAATAGGATCACCCAAGGGAGCAACTTTGCGGACATAGATTTCAGTACCCTTTGTGATGCCCATATCCATGATACGGCGTTTCACAGCACCCTCCCCATGGAGTTTGACCACACGTGCAGAAGACCCAACCTTTGTCTGCTTGAGCGTGTTCATCCCGATTTCCTCCTTTACACCATGATTTTCCCGGCCATTTCGCGGCTAATGGCAATGCGGGATGCTTTCACATTAACAATGAGATTTCCCCCGATGGCAGATACCACAGTAACCAATCCACCAGCAACAAAGCCGAGATCTTCCAGATGTTTTTTCACCTCTGGGTTTCCACCAATCTTCCGAATCATAGCCTCTTCTCCCACAGGCGCCAATGTCAATGGCATCATTTCACTCCCTCCTTGTCTGCACGATTGAATCAACAAATCAATGTTAGTGAAAACTAACCTAAACGCTGAAAGAAAGATTAGCGCTCGCTAACCAAAAGCATAATAATTGATTCCATTCAATTTGTCAATATAAATCTGATCAAGACAGAGAGTTTTGGCGTTTTCACTAAATAATTTGAGGATGTAACTGGCAAGCGGTGTTTATATTTACAACAAATTACAAAAAGATGCTTGCAAAATTGTCCAACATGTGGTATTTTATCATCTGAAAGATTCATTTGGAAAGGACGGTGCCATCTATGCATTTGCAGGAATCTGGAGAAATGTACCTGGAGACCATCCTCATCCTGTCAAACTTTGGAAAAGATGTGCGTTCTGTTGATGTCAGTGAACATATGGGGGTTTCCAAGCCCAGTGTTAGCCGTGCCATTGGCCTGCTGAAATCAGGCGGCTATGTCACCATGGACAAAAACGGACACCTGCACTTGACAGAGGAAGGATGCAGGGTGGCAGAGCACATTTATGAAAAGCATACAGTGCTTACTCGCTTTCTAACATCTCTTGGGGTGGACGAGGAAACGGCAGCAGTGGATGCCTGCAAAATGGAGCATATCATCAGTGACACGTCATTTCGTGCAATCAAGAAGTACGCAGGGCTGGACTGAGCGCAGCATTTTGAAGAAGGCTAGGATGCAGAGAACGTGAAAGGGCACATACAACGAGGTTAGGCCAAAACAAAAGCGGCCTAACCTCGTTGTATGTTTCATCCTGATTTAAGAAGGGGACACAGAAAGGATTACTTTCGGTCGGTGCTGAGTTCTACGGCCTGCAAGGAGAAAATATCGCTGCACAAATTGTTTTCTTCGGTTTCAGAAAGGTTGATGAACTGACAGCCATAGAGGGTGTAGTTCCGTTCCAAGGGACTTGTTCTTGCCACTTCAAATGAGAGGTCATAAAATGGGCCATTGTCCCGGAATTGCTGATGAAAGACGGAGAGTATATCACCAACGCTGTATTTCTTCTTGCTCTGAATGGCAATGCCCGTTGCGCTGATGTCTAGAATGACACATGGATGCATTGCTGTGGCATTGTTGACGGTAGTAATAAAGGTGGGTCTCATCACATTTTGCCGGAAAAAATTCCGCGACTCTTCCGTGACAAGGAGCGCTTGTGGGTGGACGAGGATGGCGTCTCCCGTTGCCTTGGTCACGATGCAGTCGATGACGGTGAGTTTCCCTTTTTGTGTGGGAGATTTGATTTGGATTTTGAGGGTCATGTCCGGTGCAATGTAAGTCCACAGGGCGCGATTGCCGCTGTGATTTTTGACTTGAAGGATCTGGCCTTTTGGCTCAAAACTGGCAATACTTCCTTGGACAATAAAAGTGTTTGCTTTTGATAAAACGGTGCAGCGCATCCCAACGCTGTTTTGCAGGATTGTTTCATCCATCAGTAGACCTCCTTGAATGCAACCACGGTTTATAGGAAAAAGGGCCTAACAAAAGTTCGTTTCCAGCAGGAAATAGAAAAAAGCATGACCCCTTCTATACACACGAGATACAAATAATAAAACAATGATTTCTGCGAGTATACCCCATTTTCTCCTGAAAGTAAAGGAGAAGCAAGGGGAAAGAAACTAGGAAAAGGACAAAATGGGAAAAGACAGAAAAGTGAAAGGTAGAACGCGGTGGTTCAGGGGTTCCTTTTTCCTAAAAACATGATATACTATATGGCCATATAACACATGATGCAGAAGAGAAGTTGTGAGCAGCGCGGCAGAGCTGTGCTGGGTCAGCAAGGAGAGGAGCGAAGCGATGGCTGCGAAAAAACTATTCTTACAACGTAAGCTGGGGGAGGAGAACGAAGGGGGCGCGCGGGAAGAACGTCATCTGGCACCCATGATGCGTGCCCTAAAGGCCATCCATTCGGTGGGCACACCGGAGTCTATGGCACCAGAAGATTTGGCCAAGCAGCGTGCGGCGCAGGAACTGCTGGGGCGTTTGGCTGCCCCAATGATCGTGCTGAAAAAGTGGGAGCCGTTTCAGCTCAAGGGGATGTCAGCGGCTTGGGTGCGGCCAGACTGGCCGCATGATAAGGGGCGTGTCATACTTTATTGTCATGGCGGGGGATACACCAGTGGGAATTTGGGGTATTCTCGGCCGTTGGCCTCTAAACTGACAAATGTTACGGGATGGGAGACGTTATGTTTTGAATATCGTCTGGCCCCGGAGAATCCATTCCCTGCGGCGGTAGATGATGCCCGAAAGGTCTGGGACTATCTGATGTACCTGGGCTATGGTGCCCGGGATGTGGTTGTGGCAGGAGATTCTGCTGGAGGCAATCTTGCCTTAGTGTTGTGCCACCAACTGAAAAAAGCTGGGCGGCAGCTTCCAGGGCATTTGGTCTTAATGTCTCCTTGGACAGATATGACTGCCAGTGGACCGTCTTATACACAGCGGGCAGAGCTGGACCCTATGATTACCGTTGACTATGTTCGGGCAGTGCGAGAGGTCTATGCTGGTGGCCAAGATCTTTCTTCTCCTTTTCTGTCTCCTTTGTTTGGGGATTTTTCTGGGTTCCCACCGACGCTGATCCAGGTGGGCAGCAATGAGATTCTTTATTCAGACTCCCGCCAGCTGCGGGATCGGATGGTGGAAGCCAATGTCTACTGTCGGTTAGAAGAGTGGAGTGACATGTGGCATGTGTTCCAGATGTTCCCGATGCGAAAAGCTGCACAGGCCATGGAGAACATTGGTAATTTTTTGCTCAATCAGTGAAGGCGAAGTTATGCCATCATATCCTTACAAATAAGAAAACATACCCTGTACCCTGGCCATGACTTGGCCAGGGATATTTTTTTGCAGAAGATGCAAACGAAGCTGCACATAGTTTTCCGTTCCAAGGGTATGCTATGGCGGAGATAATATCGTAAGGGGGCAGGGGCATGATCACCGCTTTGATTCGGACCATCATTTTATATCTGCTCATTATTTTGGGAATCCGTCTGCTGGGCAAGCGGCAGATTGGGGAGCTGGAACCATCAGAACTGGTACTCTCTCTCATCATTGCCGATCTGGCTGCTGTGCCGATGCAGGATTTTGGCATCCCGCTGCTAATGGGGATCATTCCGATTCTTACTTTGATGTGTCTGTCAGCCATCTTATCGGGGTTGACAGTGCGGAGCATCCGTTTTCGGGCGCTGCTGTGCAGCCGTCCCAGCATTGTGGTCAAGGACGGGAAGGTGCTGCCTCGGGAGCTGAACAAAAATCGTTTCACTGTGGACGAACTGATGGAAGAACTGCGTATGGCAGGGATCTCAGATCTGTCTACTGTGAAGTACGCTGTTCTGGAGACCACGGGACGGATCTCAGTGCTGACCTATGCACAGGACCGACCGCCCACGGCACGGGATATGGGGATGAAAGTCCAGGAAGGTGGACTGCCGATCACGATCATTAGTGATGGCCGGGTGATTACACGGAATCTTCGGACCCGCAATCTATCGGAGAAATGGCTTGCAGAGGAGCTGGCCCATCGGGGCGTAAAAGATGCCCGGCAAGTTTTTCTTCTCACGGTGGACGAAAAGGGAAAAGTGTATTTCGTGGAGAAGGAGGGGGTTGGATGAGGCAATTTTGGGTGTCACTGGTCCTTCTTCTGACTATGGTGGTCCTGCTGGTCTGGAATTCCTTTTGGCTTGAGGACCTCATCACGCCCATGGAGGTGGATCTGGCACAAGGTGCTGCTGCTGCCCAGATGGGGGATTGGGAGCAAGTGGAAATTCTGACCCAGCGGGCAACGGAGCGGTGGAAGGGGAATCAAAGACATCTTCGTTTGGTTCAAATCCATGGAGAGATTGATGAGGTCTCTGCCCTGTTGGGGGAGTTAGAGGGGACGTTGTCTGTGGGTGAGGTGGGAGAATATCTGGCTGCCAACCGCCGGGCAGGAGAAAAACTGGATTCTCTGCACCGGACAGAACAGATTTCTTTGGAAAATCTCTTCTAGCTTTGGAAAGGAAGCCCTGGATGGGCCAACTTTGGTCAGCTGTGGGGGCACATGAGCAGAAGTGTCAGAAATTGGAGATAAAAACCAAGGAAAAATTGGCGAAGAAACGAAAAAAATTTTCTCACATTCCTCCCGTTTTTTTCAGAGTGTGCTATAATAAGGACGACATGAACCAACAATCGCCAGAGACATTCGATAGGGAGGACGACAACTATGAAAACCCTGTATAACGGAAAAACCAAGACCGTCATGCTGGACGAGGCTACGGGCGTGGTGAATCTCTTCTTTAAGGACTCTGCCACCGGTGAGAATGGGGTCTTTGATCCCGGCTCCAATACTGTGGGGGGCAGCGTAGAAGGCAAGGGGAAGATCGGGCTGAAAATCTCCAAGCACTTTTTTGAGCTGATGGAGAAGAACGGCATCCCCACCCACTACCTGGGCGCAGATGTGGACCAGGGCCTGATGCAGGTGCGTAAACTCACCGTACCCAAGCTGGAGTTCGTGCTGCGTTATTTCACAGCAGGTTCTATGTGCCGTCGGTTTTCCTTGGAGGAGGGAATTGTGTTTGATCCTCCTTACACTGAAGTGACCCTCAAGGATGATGACCAGGGCGATCCTCTCATCAGTGAGCGCCTTTGCATCATGAAGGATCTTCTGGCTCCTGGTCAGTATGACGAGGCGCTTGGCATTCTGGTCAAGGTAGGCGAAGTGCTGAAGAAGGAACTGTCAGCCATGGGCCTGACTCTCATCGACTTTAAGATCGAGGTAGGCTATGACGAGAATGGTAAAATGTATGTGGTAGATGAGATCACCCCCGATATTTGGCGGGTCCGGGACGAGAAGGGGAACATCCCCAACCAGATCGACTGTGCCAAGCTGATTTTGGAAAAGATCTGAGTCGCTGGTTTAGCTGACAGCGGAAAATAAGATAGAACAAAAGCCCAGTTCAAACTGAACTGGGCTTTTGTTCTGTGATAAGATCTGTTAGTGGGTGTATTCAGCGTACTGAAGCATATTCCGCAGGCAATAGAGCAGGATTAAGGCGATGGGGATATTCACAATGGCGGCAGTTACCAAGCGGACGATGGGGTTAAGAGACAAGTCGAACCCTGCGAACAAGAAGAGGGAGAGAAGGATTCCTGGAAGTGAGAGCAGAATGAGAATGAGAAAGTAGAGAAAGAAGAGGAGTGCCTTGTTTGCACCACTCCAGAACCGTTCCAGCAGGAGATTGCCGCTCTGAAAGAGAAGGGCGTAGCTGATGCGAGCGAAGACACAGCCGAGGATTTCTACTGGTCCCAGCCCAAGAATGAGACCGACGGGAACAAAGATAATTACCGCTTCTGCCAGCGTAGTGGGGAGAAGTTCCCGCAGAGCATGGAGGAGCTTGGAAAAGGGAGGCTCCGGCACCAGATAGATGAAGGGTTTGTAGAGTTCCCGGTTGATCCGGCTTTGTCCGGTGCTGAACAGCTGGAGGTAGACGGAAAAGAAAAACACAGGGAGGATTCCACCGCTTCGTGTGAAGACAGAAAAGGCAATGAGGACGACAGCGAAGATCAGATTTGCCATGGGCAGCAGTAGGATTCCCCCGCGCCGATTTTCGATTTTATGTTTATAGTAAAAGGCAGATGCGCCCCAGCCGCGGCCCAATCCGGTGGTGCCCACCCGAATTTTAGTTGGAACGGATTCCATGGTGCCTTCTTTTTTGGCGGTGATGGCAGACTGGGCCAGTTCAGCGGTGCGGAGGACATCTTCATACCAGTCCTGGTCAAAGTGGGTCAGCAGGAACAACAGAACCAGGAAGAAAACCAGGCACAAAACAAGACCAGGCCACCAGGAACCAAGGCGCAAACAGGCAGAAAAAGACCAGCCAAGCCAGCCGCCTACAGGGAACAGTTGTACTGGCAGGCTAAGGGCAGCGGTCACCATTCCAGCCACACGGTCTGTGGGGGAGGTCCAGGCGCCCCAAAGCACCCAAAGTGCCAGCAAGATGAGACTTGTCAGAAGAAGTCCCTTGAGGACACGCTGGGTACCTGGTCGGTTGCTGGTGAAGGAGTAGATGGTCATGGCTGTTACTTCGCCCAAAAAGACCGCAGCCACATAGTACAGCAAGATGACAGCCATGGTACCCATAGAGATGCCGTAAAGGTCGTGCAGCCAGCTATATTGGTAAAACAGGATCAGGACAAAGAGCATGATGGTGCTGATTTGTCGGGTGAGGCCATAAAACAGGATTTGTGTCCGTCGGATCGGAGAGAGGAAGATGAGATTAACATCGGACAGAGAGAAAATGGTGCCCCCCTTGGAGAATCCGTTCCAAACAGTGAGCAAGAAGAGGGAGAGGAAGAGTCCGGTGGCGATGGCCACCAGTTCCCGGGGGTCTCGGAAGGTATTTTCCAACAAGGTTGCGTCTCCACTGCCCTGGATGGAAAGGAACAAAAGGAGGAGGAGAAGGAGGACATAAATGAGGCGGGCAGGTTTCCGAAAGAGGTCCCGAATGTTATTTTTCAGCCGGGTGAGGGCAAGATAGATCAGGGCATTCATGTGGCGTCTCCCCCTTCGGTGATGGAGAAAAAGAGTTCCTCTAGGCTTTGGGTCTTCAACTCTTCTGGACGATTGTACTGGGTGGCGGCAAAGCGGCCTTTGACCATAATATGGGTTATGTCCCAATAGTTCTCTACGCTGTCGATCATGTGGGTGGAAATGAGCAGGGCGGCGCCCTGGTCTTTTTGTTCGCGGAAGAGTTTTTTCAGTTCTTTGATGGCGTGTGGGTCCAGACCCACCATAGGCTCGTCAAAGATGATGAGTTTGGGGTGACGGATCAGGCCACAACAGATCGAGAGTTTTTGCTGCATCCCTTTGGAGAGGTCCCGACCCAACTTATCCTGCTTGTCTGCCAGCTCAAAGCGTTCCAGGAGGGTCTGACCATAGCCATCGTCCTCTAGGCGATAGGCACGGCGGATGAATTCCAGGTGTTCGGCCACAGTGAGCATATCGTAGACCGCTGGAGTTTCGGGAATGTAGGCCAGCAGACGCTTGGCGTCGGAGGATTTGTTGGAAAAGCCACCGATGGTGATTTCTCCCTGGAAGCGGAGCAGACCGGCGATACATTTGATAATAGTAGACTTGCCTGCCCCGTTGGGACCCAGGAGAATGGCGATCTGGCCACCGTCAACCTGGAAGCTGATGTCATCGTTGGCAAGGTATTTGCCATAATATTTGGTTACATGGTTGAGATTTAGCATAACGTTCTCCTTTTCTATTGTGTTTACTTGCTGGTGAGGGTGCTGCCTCGGATGTTGGTCCGTCGGATGAGCAGCCAGCTCACGACCGAGAAGAAGAGGGTGAGGAGGAGGGCGAAGAGGATGGCCCACCAGGGGGAGGAAACAGAGAGGGTGCCGATGGTTTTTGCAAGGGAGATGACTGGGGCAAAGGCTGTGGGGAAGAGCTCTATGAGGAAGGGGATGCCGATCAGAGTGGCGGGGATTGCCAAGCCAGCGATGATACAGCCAATTTTATTGAGCCGCCAGAACAGGAAAGTAAAGAACAGCCCCAAAGAGAAGTTGGCAATCATGTAGAAAAGGTGAAACAGAATTTCCTGCCCGTGTTGGGTTAGTGTAAGTGTGTTGTTCCCGTCCAGATAGAGGAGTTTAAAAAGGTAGGTGATTTGCATGTCTACATGGATGGCGTTGGAAATTTGATCAAGTATGAGAAAAATCCCTTTTTGGGCCAGGGCCATGATGAGACTGATGAAAAACAGAGGGGGGAAGAGGCTGAGAAAGGCGGTTCTGCGGGAGACGCCAAACTGGACACATATCCTAGTTGCCTGCCGAGGAAGAAGGATACCAAAGACAAAGAAAAAAATCCAGCAGGCCATCTCATAGCCGCTGTAAGAAACGGAAGAGAAACCAGAGGTTTCCGTGGCAGATCGAGCAGACAATAAGCTTATAATGATAAGGAAGGGAACGAGGAAGTTAATGCTTAAAAAGATCAAACTGGCAACAAAATATTCCCGCGACTGATAACGGATGGCAGGTTTTATGTTCATAGAGTTCCTCCTTTTTGATCTTCGGCTTCTTGCAGTCTGATAAAATAGTCTTGCAGGCGCATCTTGTTTTTTTTCAGACCTTCAGGGAGAGACTCTGTCAGTTCCTCTTTGAGTGTGACGGTTTTCAGCCCTCCCAGGCTGTGACGGGTCAGGACGGTTTTGTTCTGGGTGAACTGATCGACCAGTTCAGCAGGACCAGACAGGGCACAGGCTGTTGAGACCAGTTCTTCTGTGGGGGCGCTGCGGAGGACCTTACCTTCCCGGAGGATAATGGTGTAGTCAATGAGGTCCTCCACTTCGTCGATGAGGTGGGTGGACAGGATGACTGTGCAGGAACGCCCCATAAAAGTTTCCACTAGGAGGCGGTAAAACATCTCCCGGTGTTGGGCATCCAGCCCTAACACGGGTTCGTCAAAGATGACATAAGGGGTGTTTACGCACAGTCCCAGCACCAACCGAAAAATGGAGGAGTAGCCGGTGGAGAGGTTGGGGATCTTCTTTTTCAGGGGCAAGCCAAACTGATCGGCAAGCGCGGTGGCCCGTTCCAGGTCGAAGTCTGGGTAGAAGTATGAGGCAGTTTGCAGACACCGAAAGACCTTCATGTCATCCGGGAAGAAATTCTGTTCGCCCACGAGAAAGACTCTGTGCAGGGCTTTGTCGTTGTTGCGTATCGGCATCCCGTCGATGAGAACAGAACCCTCGTCGGGGATCTGCCGATCAGTGAGAATGCTCAGAAGGGTGCTTTTCCCGGCACCGTTGTTGCCCAACAGACCGTAGATGTGGCCGGGGTCTAGGGTTAGGGTGACGTTATCTAGGGCCTGCGTGGTACCGAAGCGCTTGGAAATGGCTTGGCAGTTAATTGACATCTTGAAATCCTCTCTTTACGAGGTCCGTGAGTTGGGCCAGGGTAAGCCCTAGCCCTTTTCCTTCCCGGACCATTGCTTGTACATAATCGTGATAAAAGGCTTCTGATCGCTGCTTTCGCAGCATTTCCTGTGCGCCGTCGGCCACAAACATCCCGATACCGCGTTTTTTGTAGAGCAGACCAGCGTTCACCAGTTGATTGATGCCTTTTAGGGCGGTGGCAGGATTGATCTTGTAGGTGGCGGCATATTCTGTGATGGATGGCACTTGGCTGCCTTCTGGATAGGCGCCTGATAGGATGGCATCTTCCAACTGTTCAGCCAGCTGAAGAAAGATAGGCTTTTCATCCTGAAATCGCAAAACAGCACCTCCTTCCTTGAGTGGTTAATCAGCGTACTAATTAACTGTGTTTGCAATTTAGCACACAACATAATTTCTGTCAAGGTTTTTTGGCAAATTTCCAGCAGTTCTTGTCTGGTTTTCGTTTTTAGAAGAGGAAAAGAGCGTTGACAAGAGGGATAATATAGAGTAGATTAAATCCAACCGGACTTGCCGGAAATTGGAAAGAAAAGAGGAAAAGCGAATGAAGCAATGGCTGAGGCGCACTGCGGTAGCAGGATTGACGGCGGTTTTGCTGGTCTCTTGCCTGCCCCTGGCCCTGGCGGCAGAACCTGAACGGGCGTTAACACGAGGTGAGACCGCCTCGATCCTGCTGGAAGCTGCGAAAGATTATAACGAAAAGGTAACGTACGAGGGGATTCTGAAAGGGTATCCCGGCGGAGACCTGAACGAAGAAGGACTGGTTACCCGGGCACAGGCATTGGTGATGCTTCAGCGCGCCTTTGGCGGTCTGCCGGAACCCAAGGGAGACAATGCCCGCAGTGGATATCCTGCGGCAAATTTTACGGATATCCCTGCTTGGGCCAAGGAGGAACTGAAAAGTGTGTTGGCCTCTGGGATTGTGGCAGGCACCAGCGCTACGACCTTCTCCCCAGATCAGAAGATTACTGGGAAGCAGTTGGATCTCTTCCTTCGGCGTACCTACGCGCTGGAGGGAAGCAACTTGAAGGATGACTTCTATGCCACAGTGAACAAACAGACACTGGACAACAGTGTGATCCCGCCTGGTTATTTGGGAGTAAGTGCGTTTACAGAGGTTGGCATCCGGGTGGACAAGGAGCTTACGGGTGTCATTCAAGAACTAGTAAATGGTGGCGCAACTACGGAAGGGGAGAAGATGATTGTCAACTTCTACCGCAGCATCCTGGATATTGAAGGTAGAAATCAGGCAGGGATTACCCCGATCCAGCCCTATCTGACGGCCATTGACCGAGCGGATTCCCTGGAAGCGCTGATGGCTGCACACAATCGCATCTATAAGGAATTGGGGGTTCCTCTGCTGTTGGGGTTCAGTCTGTCCATTGATGCCAAGGACAGCAGCAAGTATATCCTGATTTTTGACGGTGTGGTTCCTGCGCTTGGACAGGGCGGTTATGCTGCGGCCACCAAGGAACAAAAATCGGCCTATTTAACCTATATGTCTACCCTTCTGCAATTATTGGGGCAGAAGGAAAGTGCAGCTTCTGCTGGTGCAAAAATGATTTGGGACAGTGAGAGTAAGCTGGCTGCGGCATCGCTGACCAATCAGGAACTGGCAGACGTGGAAAAGACGTATAACATTTATACCATGAAGCAGCTCAAGGAGATGTTTCCGGGGATAGACTTAGAAAAGCTCTTCGCGCTGTCCGGCCTAAGCCAGACGGATAAGATCCAGGTGATGGACCCAGGACGGCTCAAGGCTTGGGCATCTATTTTTCAGGACCCTCATGGTTTGGAACTCTTAAAGACGTATTGCCGGAGAAATCTGGCCACTGCCTTTGGCGGCACTCTGAATGAGGAATTTGGGAAAGCCACCCAGACGTTCAATCAGGCCTATCTGGGGATCGCTGGTACGCCTACCAAGGAGGAAGAGGCATCCCAGCTGGTCCAGCAATATATGAGCGGGTATCTCAGTCGGGCATACGCCGATCGGTTCTTTACTGCGGAAGCCAAAGCAGATGTGGAGCGGATGGTCAAGGAGATTCTGTCGGTTTATCGCCAGCGGCTGCAAGGGCTGGAGTGGATGAGCCAGCCTACGAAGGAAAAGGCGCTGCTGAAGCTGGATACGATGAAAATTAACATTGGCTATCCAGACAGTTGGGAGGAACCCAAAGTGAAGGTAGAGATTCCTTCCGGCCGGGAGGACGGCAGCTTTTTCAAGAATGTGGTTGCCCTGACCAAAGGAAGCCTTACCCTCTTGCCCGAGCTTCAGAAGGAAGGGGTACCAGAAGAGTTGTGGCCCTTCAACACGTACACGGCAAATGCAGCATATTTGTTTGCAGATAACTCGATTACCTTTCCGGCGGCCATTCTGCAAAAGCCGTTTTATGATGTGAACGCATCTTATGAGGAGAACCTGGGTAAGATTGGATATGTGATCGCCCATGAGATCACCCATGCGTTTGATAACAACGGTGCCAAGTACGATGAAAATGGAAATGCCGCAGACTGGTGGACCAAAGAGGACTATGCGGCCTATCAAAAGCTGTGCAATAAAGTGGTGTCCCTTTATGACGGCAGAGAAGCCGCTCCTGGCATCTCCTGTTCTGGTGGACTGACCTTGTCTGAGAACATTGCGGACTTAGGTGCCGCAGCTTGCCTGACGGAGATTGAGAGCCGACAGGCATCGCCAGACTATGCAGCCCTTTACACTGCTATGGCAGAAATTTGGTGCTCCAGCTATCCTCGAGAGACGCGACTTTATCTGGCCCAAGCGGATGTCCATGCACCGGATAAATTGCGAGGCAGTCTGGTGCTGCAAAACTTCCCTGC
Source organism: Evtepia sp. (assembly GCA_020025735.1). Lineage (GTDB taxonomy): Bacteria > Bacillota > Clostridia > Oscillospirales > Oscillospiraceae > Evtepia. Next base: position 701 of record JAHHRP010000013.1, on the reverse strand, counting down.
ATTCTATGAAGCCTTTGGGATCACAGAGCAGGATGGTATGTGGCTGGCGCCGGAAGACCGTGTTGTGATTTGGTGAGACACGCCAAGCCAGAGGGCGCTGGGAACGCGCTCCAGGAAAAATTTATCCATGATCTCTTTGTTTCAGAGGGCCTGGGGGCGGTGATTGATGAGGCATCCTATGGGTATGCCAAATGTTCCATGGAGATCCAGCCCCGGCACTGCAATGCCTTGGGTATCCCTATGGGTGGGGCGGTGTTTACTCTGGCAGACTTTGCCTTTGCGGTAGCTTCCAATCAGCGTGGACGGGATGTGGTGACACAGGCATCTCAGATTACCTTTCTGCGATCCACCCAGGGAAAGCGTCTCATTGCGGAAGCTCGGCAGGTGAAAGATGGTAAAAGAGTGTGCTTTTATGAGATCCATGTCACCGACGACCTGGGCGCGGAAGTGGCTTTTGTTACGGTCAATGGCTATGTAGTTCGTGACAGCGGTGAGGGATAAAAAAGAGAACACTGTACAACATGTCGTTCAAGAAAATAGTTCTTTAGAAGAGATAGGAAACGCCGCCAAAATCGAGGAGTATCCCGATTTTGGCGGCGTTCATGTTGGTCTGCTTTTCTGTTATTCTGTGGGACGTTGCGACACATAGGCTTCTAGGACTTTTCGATTGACAAGATCCATTGTGCGCAGGTTTTGTACGC
>JAHHRP010000129.1 GCA_020025735.1 Evtepia sp. | reverse complement strand
CAGGTGGACTACGTTGCCGTAGTTATCTGCCAAGACCTGGACTTCAACATGTTTGGGGCCTTTCAAGTATTTTTCAATGAAGACCTGGTCGTCACCGAAAGCCTTTTTGGACTCATCAATGGCTTCCTTGAATTCCTTAGGCATATCCTCCTCACAGGAGACGATACGCATTCCACGACCGCCGCCGCCGTTGGATGCCTTGAGCATAACAGGGTAGCCGACCTTTTTGGCCACGTCCATTGCTTCCTCGAGGGTTTTCATGGCGTGATCCACACCGGGGATAATAGGCACGTTGGAGGCGATGGCGATCTGCTTGGAGGAGATCTTGTCGCCCATGGCATTCATGCTGTCCACAGTGGGACCGATGAAGGTAATGCCATTTTTTTCACATTCTTCTACCAGAATGGGGTTTTCAGCCAAGAAGCCATACCCGGGATGGATGGCATCGACGTTGTGATCCTTTGCGATTTTAATGATGGTGGGGATGTCGAGATAGGCATCGACAGGACCCTTTATTGGGTTCAGGGCGTAAGCTTCGTCGGCCAGGGAACGGAACATAGCATACTTGTCTTCTTTGGAGTAGATGGCCACGGAGGTGATGCCAAGCTCATTAAGAGCCCGGAACACACGGATGGCGATTTCTCCGCGGTTTGCTACCAGAACTCGTTTGAAGTTCTTGATATGTACTTCACTCATAAGCAAACTCCTTTTTAAGATTGGTTTATAGAAATCAATATATCCTTCGCGGTAAGTCCTCTGCTGGTGTTTCCTTTGCAAGAACAAATGTTTTTCTATTCGCGCTTGATTATACACGAAAAGAAAAAACCTTGCAAGTACCCAGAGGATGAAGGATACAGAGAGGGAACTGTCAAAACTGTCCTATGATCAACATTTTTTAAGCCTCAAAATAGTAGGAGGGAGATTTCCACCATATTAGTCCTAAATTTACAGGGGATTCTCCTTTGGCTTTTCAATCAATTTACACAAGAAATGCTATGGAATGAAAGTTCTCAAAAGTAGCGAAAAAAAGAGGTACAAACATCAGAAAGAAACAAAGTGAAAAATCTGATAGATTGACGAAGAAAATTTCTTTCTATGTTGCCTTTACAGCTGAGAATAGGCCGCTTATAATGGATACAATCCGATCCAGAGAAGGGGACGCTGTCTCTTTGTTATGGTCAGTGCTGGGAAAGGGGAGGTGGCTGTGCTTACATATTCCTTTGAAAATATCCGTTCGGAAAGTATGTATGAGCATCTGTATCAGTGCATCAAGCAGGACATTTTGCAAAAAAAACTCCGATCAGGTGAGAAACTTCCTTCCAAGCGGGCCTTTGCCAAAAATTTGGGGGTAAGTACCATTACTGTGGAGAGTGCTTACGCGCAGTTGGTGGCAGAGGGCTTTCTATATACCCTGCCTAAACGAGGGTACTATGTGTGCGACTTGGAACGGGAGGAACCTGTCCTGCCACCACGTCCTGCTGCCCCGCCCGCCAGAGAGCCTGCTCGCCGGACCTATTGGGCAGACTTTGTAGGCAGTTCTGTTGCCAGAGATATGTTTCCTTTCTCGGTCTGGGTGAAGCTGCTGCGGGACGTGACAGCGGGGGAGGACGAGACTGCTTTGCTTACAGATACTTCTGCTGGGGGGATTCGTCAGCTTCGTCAGGCTATTTCTGATCACCTCTACCAGTTTCGCGGCATGACCATTGATCCAGAACAGATTGTTGTGGGAGCGGGGACGGAGTATTTGTATAGCGTTCTGATTCAGTTGCTGGGGCGGCAGTGGGGGTATGCAGTGGAAGACCCTGGTTATTTACGCCTGAGTAAGATTTATGAGAAGAATGATGTACAGACCCACCATATTCCCATGGATCAATATGGCATCATCCCGGAAAAGCTGGAGGAAAGTGGGGCAGAGATTCTTCATATCACGCCCTCCCACCATTTCCCTACAGGGATTGTGATGCCTGTCAGTCGTCGGTATGAGTTTCTCAGCTGGGCCTCAAAAGGAGAGAATCGTTATATCATTGAGGATGACTATGACTGTGAGTTTCGGCTGGCTGGTCGTCCGATTCCCACGCTGCAAAGTATTGATGTGATGGAAAAGGTTATTTATATCAATACCTTTTCCAAGAGTCTGGCGCCTGCCTTTCGGATCAGCTATCTGGTGTTGCCGAAGCATTTGGTCACCCGGTTCTATGATACCTTGGGCTTTTACTCAGGGACGGTCTCTTGTCTGGAACAAATGACATTGGCGCGGTTTCTTTCTGAGGGGTATTTTGAAAAGCACATCAACCGTATGAGAAATCATTATCGTGGGGTACGGGATAAGCTCCTGGCCGCATTGCGGCAGTCCCCTTTGGCAGGAGGGGTGAAGATCAGTGCTGAGCAGGCGGGCCTGCATTTTCTCATGGAGCTGGATACGCAGCGGGCAGATGAGGATATCCTGCGAGATGCAGAGGCACAGGATATACGAATTTCCTTTGTCTCGCAGTATTATTTCACCCAGGAAAACCGTCGTCCCCATGTGTTGGTCATGAATTACTCTGGCCTGGAGGAAGAAAAAATTGACCAAGCAGTTGCGCGGTTGTGTCGGGCGATAGATGGTGAGAATTCCCCTTGAGAACTCTTGCATCAGAGGGAAGATAGTGATACAATAAATCAGTTATATTTTAGAAAGAACAGACCAATGTGTCTTAATATTTGGAGGTAACCTGTCATGTTTGCAAAACTGATCGAAACGCTGAAAGCCAATCCCCGTACCCTCGTTTTTACCGAGGGTGCAGATGCCCGTATTCTGGAGGCCACTGCTCGCCTGAAGAAGGATGGCTTCCTCAAGCCTATCTTGGTGGGCGTGGAGAGTGAGGTAAAGGCTGCTGCTGAGAAGGGCGGCTTTGACATCGAGGGCATCCGCGTTGTGGACCCTGCTGCCTATGCTGGCATGGATGCTATGGTGGAAAAGATGGTGGAGCTGCGTAAGGGCAAGATGAGCCCTGAGGACTGCCGAAAGAACCTGATGAAGGGCAACTACTTCGGCACCATGTTGGTGAAGATGGGGGAAGCTGATTGTCTGCTGGGGGGTGCTACTTACTCTACTGCTGACACGGTTCGGCCTGCTTTGCAGCTGATCAAGACCAAACCTGGCAACAACAACGTAAGCTCCTGCTTTATTCTTCAGCGGGAAAAGGATGGTGTGGACGAGCGTCTGTGCATGGGTGACTGTGCCATCCAGATTGATCCAGATGAGGATGCATTGGTAGAGACCGCGCTGGAGTGTGCCAAAACCGCAGCGATCTTTGGCATTGACCCCAAGATTGCATTCCTGAGCTACTCCACCAAAGGCTCTGGTAAGGGAGAAACCGTGGATAAGGTAAAGAACGCCTGTGACAAGGCGAAGGCTGCGGCGCCTGAGCTGGCTATTGACGGTGAGATGCAGTTTGATGCTGCCGTTTCTCCTGTGGTAGGACAGCAGAAGTTCCCCGGCTCCAAGGTAGCTGGCCATGCCAATACCTTTATTTTCCCTGAAATCCAGTCTGGTAACATCGGTTATAAGATTGCCCAGCGTTTGGGTGGTTTTGCTGCATACGGCCCTATCCTCCAGGGTCTGAATGCGCCGATCAATGACCTGTCCCGCGGCTGCGATGCCGATGAGGTCTATAAGATGGCGATTATCACCGCTGCTCTGGCATAAGGGCAAGGAAACAATAGCAGATATTAAATTATACAATCAGAAACCCAGTTCGGTTTTATACTGAACTGGGTTTTTGCAACCAGACACGAAGTGCTTTCTGTCTGCATAGAAGGAATCACATACCGCAATCCATCAAAAGAGTAGACACCTGCATGAAGATACTCCCCCTGAAGTAGTTTTGGTTATTACTGTGGTCTACATCAAGGGGAGTATATCATTTTTTAGGGTGTCTACTCTTAGCGTACTAGTTCAAAAAGATTTAAGATTTTTCGCTTTTCGTCTCATCGCTATCTGTCCAAATGAAACTATCGGCCATGAGTTTCGCGGCCTCGGCTGCACTTTTTGAATCGGTATAATTGGTCAAATGGATTAAGCAGTAACGGTAATCATCAACAATGTAGTATTGTTGTGTAATGGTTCCTGTGTCATCTTCGGTGATTGTAAAAATATAAACAGGGTATCCTTGCTTTGTAAAGGTACCGCTTCCATTTAATGTTGCTTTGGTGTCATCGACTTGTTTTAGAATCTGCTTTAGGATGGCATCACGAAAAACAGGGTGTTCTTCTGCGGAATATCTATTTTTTCCAATATTGATGG